>JAHFOS010000135.1 GCA_023261545.1 bacterium | reverse complement strand
CGGCTCTCCTCCTTCTTCTTCTGGTTCGACAAGACGGTGGTGATGGATGGCGGGGTGGACGGCACGGCGGCTAATGCGCGCCGCGTCTCGGTGGCCGCGAGCAGCGCCCAGACCGGGCGCGTGGAAAACTACGCCTTCGTCTTCGCGACCGGCCTCATCGTGCTGGTGGCCCTGGCCTGGATTTTCGCCCGGCCCGCCTGATGCCGCTCATGTCCATGCTGGTGCTGGCGCCCGTGGCGGGGGCCATGCTCATCCTCTTCCTGGTGCCGGAGGACCGCCACGACCTGATCCGCCGTACGGGGCTCACGGCTGCGGTGATTCCCCTGCTTACGGCCTGTTATCTCTTCTGCAATTACGATCTTGAGGCGGGCGGCTACCAGTTCCAGGAGAAGTACGAGTGGTGCAGCGCACTGGGCATTTCCTTCCACCTTGGCGTGGACGGCATCAACCTGGTGTTGGTGCTGCTCACCTCCATCTGCTCTTTCGCCGGCGTCTGGCTGTCGTTTTCAGTGCGCGAGCGCGTCAAAGAGTTCTTCATCTTCTATCTGGCTCTGGTCACGGGGTGCCTGGGAGTGCTTTCGGCGCTCGACATCTTTTTTATCTACTTTTTCTACGAAACCGCTGTTATCCCAGTTTATCCGCTTATCGGCGTCTGGGGCAGCGGGCGCAAGGAGTACGCCACCATGAAGCTCACCCTGTACCTCACCGCCGGGGCGGTGCTGGCGCTCACCGGGCTCATCTGGCTCTATACTGCCGCGGGGCTCCATAGCTTCGACCTGGTGGAGCTTGAGAAGCACCTTGCCGCGCACCCCCTGGACGCCGGGCTGCAACGCACGATTTTTCCCTTCATCATGGTGGGGTTTGGCGTCATCGTGACGCTCTGGCCCTTCCATAGCTGGTCGCCCATCGGCTACGCCTCGGCGCCCACCTCGGTGAGCATGCTGCACGCCGGGGTGCTGAAAAAACTTGGCGCCTACGCCATCCTGCGGCTGGCCATCAACCTGCTGCCGATGGGGGCCGAGCACTGGATGCCTTGGGTGGCCGGCATCGCCGTCATCAATATCGTCTATTGTGGCTCGGTGGCGCTCACCCAGCGCGACCTCAAATATATCTTGGGCTATTCGAGCTGCAGCCACATGGGCTTCATCTTCCTGGGGCTCTCCTCCCTGAACACCTTCGGCATCAACGGCCTGGTGTTCTTCATGTTCGCTCACGGGGTCATGGCGGCCCTGGGGTTTGCGGTCGTGGGCTGGTGCTACGAGAAGACGCACACGCGCATGGTTGACGAACTCGGAGGCTTGGCCAAGGTCTTGCCCTTCATCGGCACCTGCTTCATGCTGTCGGCGTTGGCTTCGAGCGGCGTGCCGGGCTTCGCCAACTTCCCCGGCGAATTCATGATCCTGCTGGGAGCCTGGGACGCGCACCCGGTCGCGGCCGTGGGCGGCGTGCTGGGGCTGGTCATCACCGCCACCTATATGCTGAAGACCGTGCGCATGACCTTGTTCGGACCGCTGGAGCGGCATAAAGACATACCGGACGCCCAGGGATTGGCGCGCGGTCCTTACCTGCTGCTCGCGGCGGCCTTGATCTTCTTCGGGTTCTTCCCCTCCTATCTCATGAACACTATCGTGACGGGGACGCGCCCGCTGCTGGAAAGGCTTGAACACAGCCGGTCGTCGGCAGCCGTCACCGTTCCCGCGGCGGCGGTGGCCGCCACCCAGCACCCCGAGGCTGGACGATGAACGCAGCGCTGCCCATGGCCGCCACGACCTCGTGGGGTCTCTTTGCGCCCGAACTCGCGCTCTGCGCCGCATTGGTGGGCCTGCTCGCTCTGGAACTCACTCTCGGCGAGCATGAGCGTCGCGAACGGTTGCCCTGGGCCGGTATCGCGGGCGTTGCCATGGCTTTCCTGGCGCTCTGGTTCCAGGCCCCCGGCACCCATACGGCTTTCGCGGGACTCTGGACGGTGGATCCGCTCGCCCGCTTCTTCAAGGGTATCTTCCTGCTGGCCGCCACCTATGCGCTCTACATGTCGCGGCTTTTCGCCGACCGCTTCGAGCGTGGGCACGGCGAATACACCATGCTGATCCTCACGGCCTGCACGGGCATGTGCGCGGTGGCTTCGAGTTCGGATCTGCTCATGCTTTTCGTCGCCCTGGAAACCGTCACGCTTTCCCTCTACATCATGTGCGCCTTTCTTCGCAGTGAGTCGGCCTCTATCGAGGCTGCCATCAAATACCTGCTGTTGGGCGCGCTGGCGGCGGGACTCTACCTCATGGGCGCCAGCCTGCTCTATGGCGCCACCGGAGCCACGGCTTACGCTGATGTGCGCTTAGCGTTGGCCGGTCTGGAGCCGGGCGCGCACGGGGCCGCCACTCTGGGCGCGCTCATGATCTTCTCGGCCTTGAGCTTCAAAATAGCGGCCGTTCCCTTTCAACTCTGGGCGCCGGACGTCTATCAGGGCGCGCCCACCCCGACGACGGCCTATCTCGCCACCGCGTCCAAGGCCGTGGGCTTCGTGGCGCTGCTGCGTTTCTTTTCTTCGGCCATTCCCGCCTTCGCCGCCGACTGGAAAATCTTCCTGGGGGTGCTTTCCGCGGCCACCATGATCTACGGTAACTTCGGGGCGCTGCTGCAAACGGACCTGAAACGTTTGCTCGCCTACTCCAGCATCGGGCACGCCGGCTATCTGCTCATGGGGGTGGCGTGCTTCTCAAGCGCGGGCATGAGCGCAGTGGGTTACTACATGCTCGCCTATCTCTTTGCCACCGGGGTCGCCTTCCTGGTCCTGATCCTCGCGAGCACTCCCGGCAGCGGCATCACCAGCGAGATCGCCTCGTTCCGTGGCCTCGGGCGCCGCTCGCCGCTGATGGCCGCCACCCTGCTGCTGGCGCTGCTCTCGCTGGCCGGCCTGCCGCCCCTGGGCGGCTTCTTCGCCAAGTTCCTCATCTTCGTCGCCGCTGTGGACAGCAAGCTCATCTGGCTCGTGGTCATCGGAGTCCTGAACGTCGTGGTTTCGCTCTACTACTATCTCCAGGTGGTGCGCCAGATGTACCTGTGCGAGCCGACCATCACGACCCCGCTGGAGGTGTCGCCGCTGGCGCGTTCCTGGCAGTACGCCTCGCTGGCGGCCATTTTGATCCTCGGCACCTATGTCGAGCCTTTCATGAAGCTCGTCGGCAAGATAGCCTCTGGGCTCTGAACCCGGCGCGACACTTGGTGTCGGCAAGGTTTTCAGTTTTCTTGTTCCTTCGCCGCCGGCCTTGAAAAACTATTTGAAAATCAGCGGGCTGAACCGACAAGGTAAAGTCCACACGCGGGAGTTGGTTCGTCACCGTGTGCGCCAAAACTAACCGGTCGTCCGGGTTAAAGCATTCGTGGGATTTGGGATGAGTGATGCTGGAGGATGGGGCTCGGTAGCGCTATATCCAGCATATAGCTGAAGCGCGCCTCGAAACTCAGCAACTCTCCATCAATGGCAAAGCGCCAGCAGTAGATACCACACAAAGAGTGAATGTTTTGGTGTAGGGGCCGAGTGATGAGCGTTTTTTCGTGCAGGGCGAGGCTCAAATCATCGCGACCGAGAAGCCGCTCGAAATATTCTCTAAGCAGCGCTGGGGTGCTCAGCAGCCTATTTGAGAAAGTTGGAATCAGAACGGCATTCTGGCTGTAAAGCGCAAGAAGTCCGTTGATGTCGCCACTGTTGATGAACGACATCCACTTTTGCAGGACCGTTTCCGGCTTCGTTAGCATGGTCGGCATCCCGTTGAAGATACGCGCCGCCTACAAGGACGCACAGGCTTTAAGTGTTCCTGGGCCGCGGCGCTTTGGTTTTTGACGCCTTGCCGCCGAGCCAGCGGTCAAAAGAGATGGAGCCGGCCCCGGTGAGCAGCAAAGTCCCGGCCACCGTGCCGTAGGCCAGCGCCAGTTCTTTGGCGGCGAGAGGAGCGGCGGCGAGCTGCTGGAAGGCCGCCACGGCCATGGTGCTGAGGACGAAAAGCGCGGCGAGGCGCGTTTTGAATCCGAGCACCAGCAGGAGCCCGCCCGCGAATTCCGAGAGCGCGGCGGCCCAGGCGAAGGCGTGGGGCTGCGGCCAGCCCCAGGCGGCGATGGCCTCGGTGAGGCCCTCCAAGTCCTTCCCGAAGACTTTTCCGTAGCCATGCCAGGCCATGCCGGCACCGGAGAGGACTCGCAGCCAAAGCAATCCGAGATCGCGCGGAGTATCCATATTGAATCGCCAGTATATGAGTGGATGATGAAGCGGAACCTGGGCCTAGAAGTCAGCGCACGGTGGCTTTTTTGAGGCCGAGGATCAGCGGGCGATCGAGGTGTTCCGGCGCGGGCTGCCACGCCAGGAGCACGCGACCACGGGCAGGCTCACGCTGGAGCAGGACGATTTCCGGAGGCAGCAGGTTGATGTCGTTTCCAGCGGGAAGATAGAGCCAGAAGTCCAATCGGCCCCCCAGGTGTTCGAGGAATTCCCCGTGTTCGGCGGCGGTCATGGAGAAGCTGAGACGCAGTTCATGACGGGCGCCATCCAGCTCGTTTTTGGGGATCAGCCGCAGTCTTAGCGCCAGCTCCCGCAGCGTGGTGAAACGACCGACGCCCCGGTTGTGCCAGCGCGCAAGCTGCTGGGAGAGCCAGGCCGTTCCGTGCAGCGCGATATCGCGGTCGTGAAAAATCAAAACAGAAGGGAGGGCTGCCGGTGCTTCAGAGGTGATATCAGTGCCAGGAATGAGGCGCGTGCGCAACATGCGGCCACCGCGCTCGACGGCGACGCAGGAATCCGCGACCATGCGGAAGCCGGCGCGCCGCGCCAACTCCAAGGTATCCGGGGAGATGGCATGTCCGGGAGGGATAAGGGCATTGAGGGGAGCGGTGAAAACCTGTTGGTGGAGGTTTATGGCCGCTCTCAGGATGGCGGCCTGCTGCGCGGCGGTCCGGGGTTGGGCCGATCTTTCCGATGTGTCCAGGAATTCGCGATACCAATTGGGATTCTCGTGGCGATCCGCCGCGCGCAGGTATTTTTCCACGTCGGGGCTGATGTGCGTGTAGCCGTGAACTTCGAAATCAAGGCGGGTGGCGCGCTGCATGAAATAGTCGGCCTGGGCGGCGAGGTCGTACCACTGGCCGAGCTCGCGGTGGAAGTAGCGCACGCCAGCCGAGGAGAAGATTTCTCCTGGGTGGCGGGCTGTAATCTTTTTTCCGAGAAACTCCAGATCGCCCCGAGTTTCATCGCCGTCGTCGAGCCATCCGGGGACGTAGCCGATGCTCAGGCGCGCCTCGAAAGTCGTGAGGATGCGCTCAATTTCCTCCCAATTTTCCAAGGAAAGCGGCGCGTGGGTCCAGGATTCCAGGTAAGCCGATTGCGCGGTGCCGGGGTCATCCAGGCGCAGCACGGCGAGATCCTCGAGGTGGGCCGTGGTGAAGGCGCAGGAGAGTTCCGAGAGGCTGGAGAGCAGAAGATCGGCGAGCTCAGAAACATTGGCTGCCGGTACGGCGTAGAGCACGCGACCGGCGTCGAAAGCATGAGCGCTCAAAGTCGCATCCGGCGCACCCGCCGTCCAGGCCACCGTCCTGCCGTAGGCGCAGGCGCGATCCGCCGCGCTGCGCGCTGAGCCAGCTTCCCAATCCAGCCGCGGGGTGCGGGTGGAGAAGACGCTCGAATGATAGATCGCCGGAAGATGGGCCCCTAGACCGACGTGCAGCAGGGGATACCTACCTACGAAGCTCATCGACCAGCTCTCTGGCCCGTCTCCCGCATCCACCGGCAGGCCTGCCCAAATCACGGCGCTGAAAGGCACGGTATTGTGGTGTCCGCGTGTTCCGCCTTGCCGCCAGGCTTTCTCGAAGCTGCTCCAAGAGGTGAAGATTTCGAAGTCGAGGCCATGGCCCACGAGGATGTCGAGGGCGCGCTGTGGAGCCCCGCGATCCGCGCGGTCGAAATCCTCCAGGCGCTGCACGGCGCCGCGCACCCCCGCTTGGGCGGCGAGGAGTCCCAAGAAAGGCGGAATGGCGATGAAAATAACCGCCGCGTTGCCCGTGTGCCCGCGGCGCAGGCGAATCAACCCCGCCAGCAGCAAGGCGGCCGCGACGGCGGCGAGGGCGAATCCCAGGCTGTCGCCGAGCAGGAAGCGCTGGGCACCGTCCAGTTCCAGGCCAAAATGACGCTGCGCCCCGCGCAGCATTTTGAGACCCGGGCTCAGGTAAATACGGCGGCGTTCCTCGGCGAGCGCCTCGGGGGGTAGGGGTTCGCCCGCGGTGATGAGCGCGATGGTTCCCGAGCGGGCCGGCGTGTCGCCGGCCCAGACTGGGGCCGCCAGCAGCGCCAGGAATAACGCGATGGAAGCGCGCTTCAGGGGTTCAGCCGTGCGCAGGCTTCGAGGAGACCCGTGCGGTCCAGGGTGCGTTGCTCGCCGCTGCGCATGTCTTTCCACTCGTAGCTGTTTGCGTTCTCATTGGGGATGACCACGTGCGCGATGCCCTTGCGATCCGCGTAGGTGAGCTGCTTTTTGAGTTTGGCGGGGTGGAAGACTTCCACTTTGCACCCGAGTTGGCGCATTTCCTGGGCCAGAAGCACGAGAGCGTGGCGTCGTCGATTCGCTTTCTCGTGCTGCTCCGCCGTGGAAATGCCGGTTGCTTCTTCATCTTTCGTCTCGGGAACAGCCATAAGGATTTCCGTGGTGGTCGCGCTCTTTCCGTCTAAAAATCCGGAAATCTGAAAGAGATGCGACAGCAGCCTCGTGAGGCCGATGGAAAGCCCGACCCCGGGAAGCGCTGCCGCCGCCGCAAAGTTGCTGGCGAGCTTATCGTAACGCCCGCCGCTGCACACCGAGCCGAGTTCCGGAGCGTTTTCCAGAGCAGTCTCGAAAATGACGCCCGTGTAATAGTTGAGCCCGCGCGAGATGCCGCCACACCACTCGAATTTCGTTCCCGGCTGGGGCGGGACCATGGCGGCGATGGCGTCGAGATGGGCGGCGCCAGCCAGGAAAAGAGCGTTTTCGGGCGCCAGGTGCTTCAGAGCTGCGGCGAGATCGCCGATGGGGGCCTTAGTGGCGGCAAAGCTGAGGATTTTTCCGACACGAGGTTCTTCAAGAGCCAAATCGTCGCGCAGGATTCGCGCCACCACCTCCGGCCCGATTTTTTCGAGCTTGTCCACTTCGAGCAGCGCGCGCGCGCGCAGGGGCTCGTCCAGCCCCAAACTGCCGTAGAAGCCATCGAGGATCTGGCGGTGGTTGAGCCGGACGCGCACCGGGCCGGCGGGCAAGCGCGCGAAGATGAGCGCGATCATTTCCAACATTTCCGCCTCGTAGCAGGCCGGCAGGTTGTCCCGACAGATCACATCGGCGTCAGCCTGGTAGAACTCCCGGAAACGGCCTTGAGCCGGACGCTCCCCGCGCCACACCTTCTGGATTTGAGAGCGTTTAAAAGGGAAGACCAGATCGTTTTGGTGTTGGGCCACGTAGCGGGCAAAGGGTACGGTGAGGTCGAAGTGCAGGCTCAGTTCCCGCTTCAGGGCCTCTTCGCCTTCGGCGTGCAATCGCACCAGGCTGTAGATTTCCTTGTGGTCCACGCCCTTGGCGGCCAGCACCTCGGTGAGTTCCACCGCAGGCGTCTCGATGGGCGTGTAGCCATAGGAAGAGAACACACCACGGATGGCGGCGATGCAACTTTCCTCGACCAGCTTTTGCCGCGGCAGCCACTCGGGGAAGCCGCTCAAGGCCCGTGGCGGGGTGGGGCGTAGCACGTCGCTCACCAGCGCGAGAGCAGCAGCAGGCCAAGGAGGACACACAGTCCCAGGGCGGACACCAGCATACTGAACAGCATGCGGTTCTGGTCCTTGAGACGGATGAATTGCTGCTCATCCACGGCGGGTGGTACTGGGTCTGGGGCCGCGGCGGCGGCCAGGGAGGGCGGTGGCACCGGAGGCTGGAAGGTGCTGGAATCGGCACTCGAACCGGCCCCGCCCTTGGTTTTCATGATTTCGTTGGCCTTCAGATACTGCAGCTCATCCATGAGCGTCTTGATCTCGGCGTAGCGGTCCTGGGGATCCTTGGCCATCATTTTGCAGACGACGTTGTAGATCTCGGCGGGAATGCGGCGGCCCTTCTCGGGGATGCGCTCGGGGAGATCCCCGGATAGATGCTGGCGCATCACGGCTGAGACGCTTCCGTGATAGGGCAGATCGCCGCTCAGCATGTGGTACAGGCACACCCCCAGGCTGTACACGTCGGAACGGAAATCAACCTTCTTCCCGCTCACCTGTTCCGGGCTGATATAGTCGGGCGTGCCGATGACGTAGCCATCCTGAGCGAGCTGCTGCTCGTGCTTGCTGAAGAGGAAGCCGAAATCGCCAAGCTTGGCGATGTTGTTGCTGTTCATGAGGATGTTGGCCGGTTTGATGTCGCGGTGCACGATGTCGAAACCGGCGATGTAGTGGATGGCGCGCAACACCTGGAGGCTGATGTCCAGCGCCTCGACGGGGTCCAGGCCGCCGCCGCGCCGGATGAGGTCTTCCACGGTGGGTCCCTCGATGTACTCCATGGAAAAATAGAGGATGCCGCCTTCGCGCCCGACATCGTAAACCTGGATGAGGTTCTGGTGCGAGAGGCGCCCCATGACCCGCGCTTCCAGGATGAAGCGGTTGCGGAACTCGGAGTCGTTGGCCCACTTGTCGTGGAGGATCTTGATGGCGACGGGGCGTTTCATGGAGATCTGCCATCCCTGGCAGACCACTCCCAGCCCGCCGCTGCCGATTTTGCGCGTGAGCTTGTAGCCGCGCAGTTTGAACTGCGAGGTCTCGCGCTCGCGCTCGAAGCGATCGGCGGCAATGTCGAGCGCCCGTTTTTGCTCGACGGCAAGGAGCTGCTTTTCCAGCAGGAAGTCAATGAGCGAGGGCGGAAGCTGACCGTTGAGCCGCTCCTTTTCCAACTGCTTCAGGCAGCGATTGAGCTCGTCGAGAGGAACGAAGCGGTTGGTAATGATAAGCCGGGCGATGTCCTGGTTGAGACGAACCCGCTCGTGCAGCTCCTCCTCGGTGAACTCAGGATTCACGCGAGCCCCGGTTCATTGGCCGGCAGGCGCCGGCTCGGCCTCAGGAGGGTGCGGGCGCGGACTGGGGCGCCTGGCCCATCTTGGCGACCTGGGCGCACAAGCGCGATTGCTTGCGCGACGCCTTATTCGCATGCAATTGGCCGCGGCTGGCGCTCTTGCCGAGGGCGACGAGGGCGTGCTTGAGCTCTTCTTGGGCTTTGGGCTTGTCCCCGGCGGCGATGGCATCGGCCAGTTTCCTGAGCTGGGTGTACAGGGCGGTCTTGTGCGAGCGGTTGAGCGCGCGCCTTTTGGCCACTTGGCGGACTGTTTTGATTTGGGCTGGAGTGTTGGGCATGGTCACCCTTTTAACGCCTTTTGCAGTTCTTCAACCCTTTGCGAGGTGTCTTTGAAGCTGTAGTCCTTCTCCAGGATCTGCTTGAAGACCGCCAGGGCCTTGTCGGGCTGCTCAAGCTCCTCGTGGCACAGGGCAATTTCGTAGAGCACGTCGAGGCGGTCCTGGGCTTTCGCACCGGATTTCTGGCCGGCCTGCTGGAATTGCTGGATGGCCATGTCGAAGATTTTTTTGGCCTTGAAGCACAACCCCAGGTTGCGGGCCGAGCTGAAGCCGAGCCGGGCGTCCGTGACGGAACGCTGGAACTGGGCGATGGCCTTGTCCACCTCGCCGCCCTTCATGAAGAGCACGCCGAGCTCGTAGCGCGTCTTGAGGTCGTTGGGGTTCACCTTGAGGCGGCGCATGTATTCGGTGAGCTTCAGCTCCTGCATCTTCTTCGCGCCGGCGCGGTACTTCTCTTCCAGGTCGGCCTTTTCGGCTCCCGTCACCTGGGGAAGGCGCGCCTTGATGCGCTCAAGCTGCTGGGTCAGCAGCAACATGCGCGCTTCGCCCATCTTGGTCTTGGTGGCCTCGTTGTTGGGATCAAGATCGATAGCCTGGCGGTAGGTATCGATAGCCTCTTTGTAGGCTTTCTTGCGCAGCAGCAGATCCGCCACGGTCTCCTTGTGGCGCGCGCTGCTGGGATCGGCCTGCTCTCTGGCGCGCGCGCGCTCGATGGCCGCGTCGAGGTCCTCGTCGCTCTTGATTTCCTGGCCCTCCTTCTCCAGAACCTGAGCCTGGGCTTTGTCCTTCAGCACGTCGTGGGAGGTCTCGGCCTTCTCATATTTGCCGAGGGTCTTCTTGGCGGCGATGCGGCTCTGCTCGCTGGTGATTTCAACATCGTCGGAATTCTGCTTGGCCAGATTGGTCATCATGGAGTTGGCTTTGTTGTAGCCCTCTTCGGTGCCCAGATCAGAGAGGAAATCCGCCGCTTCGATGACGATGTTCGCATCGTCGGGATTGATCTCGGCGAGGTTTTCGTAGCAGAAGGAGGCGGTTTTCG
Organism: bacterium; assembly: GCA_023261545.1. Taxonomy (GTDB): domain Bacteria; phylum Planctomycetota; class JADGBV01; order JADGBV01; family JADGBV01; genus JAHFOS01. Next base: position 1,286 of record JAHFOS010000135.1, on the reverse strand, counting down.
TATATTCGAGTTCGATGGCGAACTGCGCCTCCTTGTAGAGCACCCAAGTGTCATTGGGGTCGAGGCGCAGGTACTTCTCGCAAGCGAGGATGCCCTCCTCGTATTTCTTGCGCATATCCAGCATGCGGATTTTGAGGAGGATGGGCAGGCCGCTGAGCTTGACCGCGATTTTATTGGGTTTGCCGTTGATATTGCGCTCGACGGCCCGCAACCCTCTGCGCGCCTCGACGAACTCCGGGTCTTTTTCGAGGATCTGCGTGAAAAACTCTATGGCCTGGGCGTATTTCTTGCGTTGAACCGCATCAGCGGCGATCTTGTAGAGTTGATCGGAATTCACCGCTCGGGGAGGAAAAGGCCGGGACGCCTTATTTCACGATTATGCCACCCTTACGGGACCGTCAACGCGGGAGGTTGGCTCGCGGTTCGGATTCATCATCACTCGCCAGGCACGCCCGTGGTGGGGCTGCTGGCGCTGGCGTAGAGTTTTTTGGGGATGCGGCCCGCCCGGGCGGCGAGGTAGCCCGCCTTCCAGGCATGGGCCATGGCCGTTGCCATGGCCACCGGGTCTTTGGCCAAGGCCACGCCGGTATTGAGTAGCACGCCCTCGGCACCGAGCTCCATGGCCCGGGTGACATCGCTGGCCGTTCCCACGCCGGCGTCAATGACGACCGGGACTTTTTTCACTTTTTCGAGGATGATGCGCAGGCTGTTCTCGTTCAGGATGCCCTGGCCGCTACCGATGGGGGAACCCGCGGGCATCACCGCGGCGGCCCCGGCTTCCGCGAGGCGCAGGGCCATGATGGGGTCGTCCGAGGTGTAAACGAGGACGTCGAAGCCTTCCTTGACCAGGATTTTCGTGGCCTCCAGGGTGCCGACGGGATCCGGCAGGAGCGTGTCGGGTTCTCCCAGCACTTCGAGCTTGACCCAGTTGCCCATGTCGAGTTCACGGCCCATGCGCGCCATGCGCACGGCATCCGTGGCCGTGTAGCAGCCGGCGGTGTTGGGCAGGAGCTTGTAGCGGCGCGTATCGAGGTGCTGGAGGAGCTGTTTTTCCGGGGGGAGCTTGAAGTCGAGGCGGCGCACGGCCACCGTCACCACTTCGGTCCCAGAAGCTTCCAGGGCCCTATTCATGACCTCGAAGTCCGGGTATTTTCCGGTGCCGACGATGAGGCGGCTGCCCAGGGTTTGTCCGGCCAGCACCAGCGGGGGAATGGCGTTGGGGGTTTCCATCATGCTGCGATTGATCGTAGATTGCAGCCTGCTATCGCAAGGAAGCCGGAAGGGAG
>JAHFOS010000134.1 GCA_023261545.1 bacterium | reverse complement strand
GACGCCGTTTTCGAGGCCATCGTCGAAAACCTGGAAGTGAAGAAAAAAGTTCTGGCCGAAGCGGAGGCGGCCATCCCACCCGGGGCGCTGCTGCTCACCAACACTTCGGCGCTCTCGGTTGCGGCCATGGGCGAGGTTTTGCGCTTCCCCGAGCGTTTCCTCGGTTTCCACTTCTTCAACCCGGTGCACCGCATGCCACTGGTGGAGATCATCCCCGGCCCCAAAACCTCAAAGGCGGCGCTGGCCGCGGCTCTCGACCTCGCCAAGGCGCTGGGCAAAAGCCCGGTGGTGGTGCGCGAATGCGCGGGCTTCCTGGTGAACCGCATCCTGATGCCCTACCTCAACGAGGCGGCTTATGTGCTCGAAGATGGCTTTCCCATGGAAGACCTCGACCGCAAAATCGAGGCCTTCGGCATGCCCATGGGGCCGTTTGTATTGGCCGACGAAGTGGGCATCGACGTGGGCGTCAAGGTGGCCAAGATCCTGGAGGAGGCTTACGGCGAGCGTATGAAAGTGGCCGCGACGCTGCACATCCTGGCCGAGGAGAAGAAATTGCTGGGCAAGAAAGGCGGCACGGGTTTCTACCTGCACAAGGGCCGGCAGCGCCTCCCCAACCCCGAGATCCCCGCCTGCGCGCTGGCTGGCATAAAACGCGCCGGACGCGCGCCCCGGATCGTGAGCGCGCAGGAGGCCGTGGACCGCTGCATCCTCATCATGGTGAACGAGGCGGCGCGCTGCCTCGGCGAAGGCATCGTGGCGCGGGCCGACCTGCTCGACATGGCCATGATCATGGGCACGGGCTTTCCTCCCTTCCGCGGCGGACTCTTGCGCTACGCCGACGACTACGGCCTCCCGTCCCTGCTGGAGCGCCTGCGCCGCCTGGCCACGGACATCGGCCCGCGCTTCGAGCCGGCGCCGCTGCTGGCCGAGATGGAACACGGAGGGCGGCGGTTTTATTCGTGAGTTTCGTGTGGGGAGTTTTTGCTCCCTCAAGATCCCGGCGGTTTGAACCTTACTTCGCGCCCGCGCTGGTGAGGATTTGCAGTTCCTCCAGGGCCTGGGCTATGCCCACCTCGGCGGCTTCGTATTCCACCGCCGCCTGGTCGTGGCTGTTCTGGGCAGCGCTCACCCGGAGGGTGTCAATGCGGCCGGCCTTGAATTCGGCCATCACGTTGTCGCGCGCGCGCGCGGCGAGGTCGGCGAGGCGCTTGTGGCGGCTGCGCAGCTCGCCCCAGCGGCGCGCTTCCTCCCACTTGGTGGCGACTTCGGCGCGCACGGCCTTGCGCGCGTTGTCGAGGTCCAGCTCCAAGGCCTGGACCTGGGCGCGTTCTTCCAGCACGCTGTAGGAGTCGCTGAAGCCGTTGAAAAGTTTCCACTCCAGGTTGAGGCCCGCGCGCTCGGCCCGGCCCGCATCCGAAAAGCTGAACTCGTGGCGGTCGGAGTTGGAGACATCGGCGAAGGCGGAAAGCACGGGATAATCCGCCGCGCGGCGCAGGCGCTCGCGCTCGCGTTCCGCCCGCAAGCGGCTCTCCAGGATGCGGATCTCCTCGCGGGCGGCCAGCGCGCGCGCGGTGTGGTCCTCCAGCGGGCCGGGATCAACCTCGGGCCGCGGCGCGAAGACCAGTTCCTCGATGGCGGAGAGGTCCTCGGGCTGCATGGAAAACAGCGCGGCGAGCCGGTGCAACAGGATGTGCCAGTCGGCCTGAAGCTCCACCTGCACGTTCTCGGCGCGCAACACGCGCTGTTCGAAATGCAGCAGGTCGGACTCCGGCAGGATACCGGCCTCGAAGCGCTTGCGCGAGATGTCCAGGGTCTCCTTTTCGAAGCCGATGTTGAGGCGGGCCAAGGCTATGCGCTTCTGCAACAGCACGCCGCCGTAAAAATATCCCACGACCTGGCTGAGGAGCATGCGCCGCGCCGCGCCGATGCCGAATTCCCCCTGCGCCACTCCCTCGCGGGCGATCTCCACCCCCGCTTCGCGGCGGAAACCGTCGAAGATGGTCTGCCGTGCGCCCAGGTCCCATTGGTGTAGGCGGAACGGCTGCGGCTCGAAAAACAGGGATGTGCGCGCATTTTTCCGCTGATCCGAGTAAAGCGCACCCAGTTGGAGTTCCGGCAGGTATTCCCCGCGCGCGGCCTTGAGGCCGTTCTCCGCGGCCTCGCGGCGCAGGCGCGCGGCCATCAGTGAGGAACTCGTGAGCAGCGCCAAGCGCCGGGCCTCCTCCAACGTGAGGCGCTTTGGAACCTTGGCCGCGGCGGGGCTTTCTTCCGCCCGCAGAGCCGTGGCCGATAATAAAAGGACGAAGGCCAGGAAACAGCGCATCATGGACGGCTATTCTGTTCCCGATCTGTAAGGTTCTACTACTTCGGCGGCGGGCCAGCCCCCCTGAACGGCCCGGCGCGCGCCGCGCCGCGCATCGTTCAGGATATGGAAGAGGCAGGGGACGAGCCCCAGCGTGAGGAACGTGGCAAAAGCGACCCCGGCGGCAATGGATATCGCCATGGGGATGAGGACCTGGGCCTGCATGGACTTCTCGAAGATGATGGGCGCCAGGCCCGCCACGGTAGTGATGGTGGTGAGGAAGATGGGCCGCAACCTGCGGAGGCCGCTTTCCACGAGCGCGGTCATGAACGGCAACCCCTGTTGCAGGTGGCTGTTGATGCACTCCACCATGACGATGGCGTCGTTCACCACGATACCCGTCGTGGCCACGATGCCGAAGAGCGAGAACATGCTCAAGGGCAGGCCGAAGAACAGGTGGCCCAACAGCGCGCCCACCATGCCGAAGGGGATGACCGCCATGATCACCAGCGGCTGCAAATAGGAACGGAAGGTGGTGGCGATGATGATGTAGTTGGCGAGCAGCGAGAGCGCCAGGCCGATGAACAGGCTGCGCATGGACTGGCGCATCTCGTCCGCCTGGCCCTGGAGCAATACGCTGAGGCCCCGGCGCTCCAGGGCGGGGATGAGGTCCTGACGCAGGGCCGCGGTGATCTCCCCGGAGGTGACGATGCGGTCGTCCACGCTGGCCGTGACGGTCGTCTTGCGCCGGCCCAGATAGCGGTCAATGACGGCCGGGCCGCGCGTGGGCTCCACTTCGGCCACGCTCAGGAGCGGCACCTCCAATCCTCCCGGCAGGCGCACGCGCATTTCCCGCAGGGTGTCGAGTTCGCCGCGTTCCGGCGCGCTGTAGCGCACCTTGACCTTGACCTCATCGCGTCCGCGCTGGATGCGCTGGGCCTCGAAGCCCTGGAAGGCGGAACGCAGTTGTCCGGCCACCGCGGCGAGGGTCACGCCATCGTGCGCGGCTTCGGGTTTGAGCCGCACGCTGATCTCCTTTTTCCCGGGGCCGTCCGAACTCTCCACCTCGCTCACCCCCACTCGCGAGGCTAGGAAGGCCTTGAGAGTTTCCGCGCCCTCGCGCCGCAGGCCTTCGTCGTTGCTCAGCAGCCACAGTTCCACATCCTTGCCTCCGGGCCCGTGTTCGACGCTCCCGATATTGAAGCGCTCGGCGCCGGGAATGGTGCCGATGCGCTGGCGCCATTGATCCAGCAGATCCTTGTGGTAGATGCGGCGCGTCTCGGCCGGGACGAGTTCGAGGACGATTTGCCCCAGGTGATCGCCGCGGCGCGTGCGCCGGTCGGACTCCGTGATGACTCCCACGCCCGCATACAGGGCGCGGGTGAGTTCCGGCAGCGTCCCGCGCCGCGCTCGATCCACCTCGCGCCAGGCCTGCTCCATCTGGACGAGCGCCCGTTCCGTCGTCTCCACCGGGGTGCCCTCGGGGAACTCGACGCTGGCGAGGATGTAATCGGCGTCAATTTCTGGAAAGAAGACGAACTTGATGAAGCCGCCCTGCATGAGCCCGACGCACCACAGCAGCAGCAGCAGGCTGGCCGCCGCCGTGGCGTAGCGGTGCCGTATCAGCCCGGCGACGATCTGGCGGTAGCGCGTGCCAGCCGCGACCCCGAACGCGGCCATGGCCTGGGGCAACTGGCCCAGTGAGCGGCGGACGCGGGAAGGCGCCGCGTCCGCGGGCGGCGAGCACTCGTAGAGATGCACCGGCAGCAGGAACAGGGCCTCCAGCAGCGAAACCGTGAGCGCCGCGACGACGATGCCCGGCATGATGCCGATGAACTTGCCCATGAGCCCGGAGACGAAAAACAGCGGCATGAAGGCGACGATGGTGGTGGTCACCGAAGCCACCACCGGCCAGAGCACCTCCAGGGTCCCATCGATGACGGCGCGCAGCGGGGGTTTGCCGTTCTGGCGCTGCACGTCCACCGCCTCCCCCACCACGATGGCGTCGTCCACCAGGATGCCCACCACCATGATCATCCCGAAAAGGTTGATCATGTTGATGGACTGCCCGCAGGCGGCGATGATGCCGATGCCTCCGAGCAAGGCGAAAGGCACGCCCAGGGCCACCCACAAGCTGGTGCGGAAGCTCATGAACAGTCCCAGGATAAGCACCACCAGGGTGAAGCCCTGCAAGCCGTTGCGCAACAGCAGGTCAATGCGCCCCTGGATGAGCGGGGACATGTCCTGCCACAAGGTGATTTCGACGCCCTCGGGCAGGCGCGCGCGCCAGCGTCCCGCGAGGTCGCGAATCGCGCGCGCGATGGTAATGGTGTCGCCCTCCTCGCCCTTCTCTATCACCAGCGAAACGCAGGGGTGGCCGTTCAGGCGGCCGCGCGCGCCCTCCTCGGCGAATCCGTCGCGAACGTCGGCCACGTCCCCGAGGCGCAGCACGGCGCCGCTGGCGTCCGCGCGCACGGGGATGGCGGCGAACTCGCGCGCGTTGGTGGAGCGCCCGCGCGCGCGGATGTGCAGGGCGCCACCGCGCAGCTTCAGGTCCCCGGCGGGCAGGTTGAAGCTGTGGGCCTGCACGGCGCGCGCCAGCGCCTCGAAGCTGAGGCCGTACTGGCGCAGGCGCTCTTCGCTGCACTCGATGGCTATTTCAGGCTCGCGCGCCCCCAGCAGCGCCGCTCCCGAGACGTCGGGGATGCGCAGCAGGTCGTCGCGCATGTCGAGGGCTAGATCGCGCAGCAATTTCTCGCCCCCCTCCCCCCACACGCTCACCTGTAATACGTTGCTTTCGTTGCGCAAGATGCGCACGATGGGCCGCTCGGAGTCCACGGGAAAGGTGCGCACGGCGTTCAGGTTCTGCTCGACATCCGCCTTGACCTGCACCATGTCGGCCCCGGTGTTGCACTCGATGAGCGCGCTGCAGACCCCTTCCCCCGCGCTCACCTGCAGGCGCTTCACCCCCGCGATGCCCTGGAGCACTTCCTCGAGTTTGAGGGCGATGGATTCCTCCACCTCCTCGGGGCCGGCTCCAGGGTAAACGATGCCCACCGTCACCATGTCCATGGGGATGGGCGGAAAGCCCTCGCGGCGCATGCTGAGCATCCCCGCCACGCCCACGGCGACCATGAAGGCCACCATCAGGTTGGCGAAGACGCCGTTGCGAATCAAGGCCTCCAGGAGGCGCGCCATGGGAATGGTTTAGCGTGCAGGGGTGGTTTCGGCCTGCGGCGCCACCGGTTCGAGCTTGAGGCCCGGTACCGGCGCGAGGGGCGACTGCACGGCGAGTTCCCCCGGCTCCAGACCCTCGCGCGCGATGGCGAAGGCCGCCGTGCGCCTCAGCCACGCCGGACGGCGCAACTCCAGCTCGTAGCCCCCGCCGTCAGGGCGCGCGAGCGCCATTTCCCCCTCGACGCTCACCAAGCGCGCGGGAACGACGAAAACATCGGAGAGCTTCTTGCCCTCGATCTCCGCGGCTACGAACATGCCGGCCTTGAGCTCGCTGCCCCCGTCCACCTCCACCACCGCCTCCACCCTACGGTCCGGTCCCGGCAGCGGGTGGAGCCGCAGCAGCCGCCCCTGGGCGGTGAGCGATCCCGAAACCCATTTGAGACGCGCCACGTGCGGCCGTTTCAGCACGTACCAGCCCGTGCTGGTGTCGGCCTCCAGCCAGCGCTCGGCCTCCTCGGCCAACAGGGGGACGGGGGCTTCGAGCCGGCTGTCGTCGGCGAGCTCGAACAGCGGTTCACCCGGCAGCGCGAGCCTGCCGACCTCGGCGGCAGCCCTTTCGATGCGCCCCGCAAAGGGCGCCGCGATGCGCGTGCGTTCCAGGTCGCGCTCCAGGCGGCGCACCTGCTGCTCGAAAATCTCCACCCGCGCCTGTTGCTCGCGGCACAGCGGCGCGTGGAGCTCCAAAGCGCGCTCCAACTGCAACACGCCCTCGCGCGCGCGCAGCGCTTCGAGCTTGAGCCGCCCCAGTTCGCTATCGGAGATGAGGCTCCCTCCCCGGCGCAGCTCCTGGCCGCGCTGCCACTCGCGCTCGGCGAGATCGAAAACTTCGCGGCGCACCTTGACGAGCGACTCGTTGCGCCCGCGTTCGATCTCCAGGCGCTCCAGGCCCGCCTTCCCAGCCGTAAGTTCGGCGCGGGCACTCGCCAGGGCACTTTCGCTATCGTCGCCATCGAGCTCCACCAGCACCTGGCCCTCGCGCACCATGGCCCCGGGCCGCAGGTCTTCCGCCACCTTGCGCACGCGCGCGCGCAACTCGCTCGCCACCGGGCCCGCGCGCCGCGGCCGCAACGCCGCATGGCCCGTGAGCGTCACCACCACCTCCGAACGCTCCAGCGCCAGGACCGGCACGCGCAGGGGCGCGCGCCGCACCTCGACTTCCGCTGGTGGCCGCGCGCGGCTTTTCAGAACCAGCAGGCCGCCGACACCCGCGACGAGCAGCAAGACCGGCAGCAGCAAGCTCTGCCACAGGGGCGGAGGGGAAGGGGCGGGCGCGCCGTCCATGGCCGCCCAGCATAGACCACGCGGCTCGCCTTCAAACCGCGGGGTTCACGGCGCGGCGCGGGGTTTACCATCGCTTCAACATCAGGGAGATAAAACCATGGGCCTCATTGACCGCCGCGACGCCGTCCTCGTCCTCGTGGACGTGCAGGAAAAACTCCAACCCCATATCCACGGTGCCGAGGAACTCGTGCGCCGCATCGGCATCCTGCTCGAAGGCGGACGACTGTTGGGGCTGCCCCTCATCGTCACCGAGCAATATCCCTTAGGCCTGGGCCCCACGCTCGCCTCCCTGAAGCCCCACCTCGCCCACGCCGCGGCGGTGATCGAAAAAACCAGCTTCAGTTGCGCCGGCGCCCCCGCCTTCCTGGACACCCTGCGCGCCACGGGCTGCCACCAAGTCCTGCTGCTCGGCATCGAGGCCCACGTCTGCGTGGCCCAGACCGCCTTCGCGCTCCTAGAGTCCGGCCACGAGGTCTTCCTGGCCTTTGACGCCGTCTCCAGCCGGCGCGAAGAAAACAAGCGCTACGCCTTGGAGCGCCTGGCGCGCGCCGGAGCGACCATCTCCGACGTCGAGGGCCTGCTGCTCGAACTGCTGCGCGACAGCCGCGCCGAAGAATTCAGGGATATCTCGCGACTGATCCGCTAGGAATGCCCACCCCCTTTGCTCTCTCGGCTCCGCCGCTACGTTCCGTCGCATGAATGAAGACGCCGCCATTGCCGGTTTGCGGGAAGCCCTCAAGGTTTCGCCGGAGAATGTACCGCTCAGGAAACACTTGGCGGGGGAGCTGGCGCGCCGCGGGCGCTGGGCCGAGGCGGAGACCGAGCTGCGCGAGGCTTTGAAGCGGGTGCCGCGCGAGGTGGATCTGGAAACCGATCTGGCGCGCTGTTTTTATGAGCAGGGCAAAAATTCCGAAGCGCTGGCGGTGGTGGAAAGTCTGATCAACCGCGACCCGGCGCTGGCCGAGGCGCTGGTGCTGCACGCCCGGCTGATGCTGCGCGCGGGGCAGTTTCAGCTTGCGGCCGGCTCCTACCGGCGTGCCTTGGAGAGCGACGTGCGGGTGCGCGATGAGGCGTTGGCTTCTCAGCTTGGTTTGGGCGCAGGGGCAGACGCAGCGCGCGCTGGCGCGGAACCCGAGCGCGTTCCGACCGACCTCAGCTCCCAGGCTCCCGAAGTGGAGGTGGAGCGCCCCAAAGTCGCTTTCGCCGACGTGGGGGGAATGGATAAGGTTAAAGAAGAAATCCGCCTTAAAATTATTTTGCCGCTCAGCCATCCCGAGATTTACGCGGCTTACGGCAAAAAGGCCGGTGGCGGCATTTTGCTCTACGGCCCGCCGGGCTGCGGTAAAACGCACATCGCCCGGGCTACGGCTGGCGAGGTCCAGGCCGGTTTCATCTCGGTGGGGCTCCACGACGTGCTGGATATGTGGATCGGGTCCAGCGAGAAGAACCTGCACTCCATCTTTGATCGCGCGCGTCACAGCCGGCCCTGCGTGCTGTTCTTCGACGAGGCCGACGCCCTGGGGGCCAGCCGCACCGACATGCGTACCCACGGCGGGCGGCAGGTCATCAACCAATTCCTTTCCGAGCTCGACGGCCTCGCCGGCAACAATGAGGGGCTGTTGGTGCTGGCGGCGACCAACACCCCCTGGCACCTGGACGCGGCCTTCCGCCGCCCTGGGCGCTTCGACCGCATCATTTTCGTCCCGCCCCCCGACGAGGCGGCGCGCGCGCAGATCCTGGAGATCCTGATGCGCGGCAAGCCGGCGGAAGCGCTGGATTGCGCCAAGGTGGCGCGCAACACCGAGGGCTTCAGCGGTGCCGACCTCAAGGCCGTGGTGGACCTCGCCGTCGAGGAGAAACTGCGCGCCTCCCTGAGCCGCGGGCTGCCGACGCCCATCCTCAGCGCCGATCTCCTGAAGGCCGCCAAGCAGGTCAAACCCTCCACCCGCGAGTGGTTCGCCACCGCGCGCAACTACGCGCTTTTTGCCAATGAGGGCGGCACCTACGACGAGATCCTCAAGTATCCGGATCGCCGTTAGCCGGCGACACCCTCCCCTCCCCCCATGAACGCGCATCGCGCCCGGGCTGAACTCCTGATCCACCAGGGCCGCCACCAGGAGGCCGAGAGCGAATTGCGGCTGGAGGTTGCCGAAAATCCCGAGGCGCCCATCGGCTACTGTTTGCTGGCCGTATGCCTGGCCGAGCAGGGCCGGCGTCAAGACGCCCTGGAAGCCAGCGAGCGTGCCGTAAGCCTGGGACCTGACCTGGCCTTCGCGCACCGCATCCGCGCCCTGGTGTTCACCCGCTTCGGTCAACACCGCGAGGCGGAGGCCGCGGCGCGCGAGGCGCTGCGGCTCGACAGCGGCGATGCCCACCATCACTCCGCCCTGGCCATGGCCCTGCTCAATCAGAAACGCTGGAAAGAGGCCCTGGCGTCGGCGGAAGGTGCGCTCAACCTGGACGCCGAGGACGTGGACGCCCTCAACTTTCGCGCCATCGCGCTGACAAGCCTGGGACGGCGCGAAGAAGCCGGCCAAGCCATCCATACGGCGCTGCACAAGGCTCCGGAGAACGCCGAGAGCCATGCTAATATGGGCTGGACGCTGCTCCACGGCGGCGACCACGCCAAGGCCCAGGAGCATTTCCGCGAAGCATTGCGCCTCGATCCCGATTCCTCGTGGGCGCGGCATGGCATCGTCGAGGCCCTGAAGGCGCGCAACTTTTTCTATCGCAACCTGCTGCGCTTTTTTCTGTGGACGGGCGGGCTCAGCCAGCGCGCGCAATGGGTTTTGATCATCGGCCTGGTTTTCGTCTTCAGCAGTCTTTCCAGCGTCAAGACGGATCAGCCCGTCCTGCAAGCCCTCATTGACGGGCTGGTGGCTGGCTACACCCTATTCGTCTTCATCTGCTGGCTGCACAACCCGCTGTTCAACCTGCTGTTGCGCCTGGATCGCTTCGGGCGCAGGGTGCTCACCGACCGCCAGCGCCGGGATTCCACTTGGGGCGGCCTGGCCGTGCTCACCGTGGCGCTGCTCATCAGCGCCCACGCCGCGCTGCACGGGGGCTTTGCCAGCTCTTACGCCATGCCGCTGCTCGCCGTGGGCGCGACCCTGAACTTGAAGCCGGAGCGGCGCCGGTTGGCGGCAAGCCTGACTTTCATTATTTTCGGTGCCGCCATCGCCTATTTCACGCGTGATCTTCCGGCTTTGCAGCCTGAGGCGTTGCGCGCCATGGTTCAAATCTACCAAACAACAGGAAGCCAGCAAAGCGCCGCCGCAACGCTCGCGCGCTTCGCTCCCGAGGCTCTCAAAGCCACCTTGGACTACAGCCGTCTCCAGGGGCACCTGCGCGATACCTTCGTCTGGGGCAGCATGGGCATGACCTGGCTCGGAGCCCTGCTGCTTTCGCGCCGCTAGGCGACCCGTAGCTTCCGCCGAGCGTATCAAAACATCATGCAAACCTTTACGCCTTTACGCCAGCGTGCGCGAGCATATCCACTAGCATATCCGCGCTGACCGGAGTGAGTGCTCTTATGCCGACAGTGCTTTGAGAACAGCCTGGGGCTGCTTCTCGACAACCCTGAGCAACGTCTGGGCGGGGCCATCTGGCCGCCGGCGACCCTGCTCCCAGTTTTGAAGAGTAGCCTTACTCACGCCAATCATCAACGCAAACTCACTTTGGGACACATGGAGCTTGCTCCGGATGCGCTTCACATCCACCGTCCGATATTTGAAGACACGCGAAGGGTGCAGCGCGCCCTTGCGAATCTTGCCAGCCTCGCGAACGCTTTCAAGAAGTACGGCGAATAGTTCCTTTTTCATGTCATTTTCCCCCTTACAACCTGTCGAAGTATCTTCAGTTCCTTTGCGGACAAATCGTCTTTTTCCCACTTTCCGTAAGCCACCAGCATGTAAATCTCATGGTCAGGGTGATTGTCGTACGCACGTTTACAATTGTAAGACAACTGACAAAGAAGTCATCTTTCCGGGGTGGCCACATACCAGTCGAGCAGATTGCGGATCATCCTTAATTCCATTGACACGCGTGCGGGTTTTTGATAATAACTAGACAGACTAGATTGCAGGATCCAAAAATGACAAGCTGGCAGCTTCAAGAGGCAAAGGCGCGGTTGAGCGAACTGGTCCGTTCCGCCGAGTTGAAGGGACCCCAGGAGATCACAGTGCGCGGTGAGCCCACGGTCGTTGTGCTCTCCCGCCGGGATTACGACCGGCTTCAGCGGCGCAAGAAACCCTCCTTCGTCGAGTTTATGCGTGGGTCCCCCCTGGTTGGCATCGAGTTGGATCTCGACCGGGATCGCCGACCGGCGCGGGAGGTTGCGCTCTGAGCTATCTCCTCGACACCAATGTGATCAGTGAGACGGTCCGTCCGCAGCCGGATCGCCGCGTGCTGGAGTGGTTGCGCCGCGTAACGGACGACGACCTCCACCTGAGTGTGCTGAGCCTGGGGGAAATTCGCAAAGGGATTGCCCTGCTGCCGGACGGAACGCGCAGGGAGAAATTGCAAAAGTGGCTGGAACAGGATATCCGGGGCTGGTTCGCGGATCGGCTGTTGCCTATCAGCGCCGAGGTGGCGGATCGCTGGGGGCGAATGGCGGCCGAGGCCGGGAGGCCCTTGCCCGCAGTGGACAGTCTTATCGCCGCCACGGCGTTGCATCACGGCTTGAGGGTGGTCACCCGCAACGCGGAGGATTTTCGCTTTCCGGGGGTGGAGGTGATTGACCCCTGGGACACCGCCACCGATCCTCCACCGCCAAGCACTATGCCGGCATAGACAGGACGCCGTCGCCGATAGGAAATGGGATTCACGGAACGATAGTGATTTTAGCGCTCAGGGAATGGCGGGAGGTTTTGGCCCGCTCATGCTTCGACAGACAGACTTAAAGCGCGCGCAGCCGGAAGCCCAGGAGTCCTCTAAAAAATCCTTAGAAGCCCCTTTTGGGGGGCCAAAACATACGAATAAGGCCAGAAATCGACGGAATTTAAGGCCTATCCTCTGGCAT
>JAHFOS010000279.1 GCA_023261545.1 bacterium | reverse complement strand
TAACCGATGAAGCCGAAGTCCTCGCCGATGAGTTTTTGGCGATAGAGGTTGTAGATCGCCGAGAACAGCTTGCGCTTGGCGAGATCGCCGGAGGCGCCGAAGATGGTCAGGGTAAAAGGCGAGAGCGAAGCAGCCATAGGCGCGCCAAAGATAGAGGAACGTTAGAACCCGGGGATTATCGGCCTCGCTGGCGCTCCGTCAATTGCCCGGTAGAGCGCCCGGCGGGCCCAAAAGGTGCACAACCGGGGAAAAGACCTGCCGTCCCGTTGATGCCCTCCTTTTACGCCTGGGATCCACGCCAATGAGTTGTCTTGGGCACGGGGACCCTTAAGATTCCCGCATGCCGTCCGCTCCCGGTTCCTCCCACCTCCCAGTGTTCCGACGTCTTGCCCCATCCGTCTGGCTCGTCCTGATCGTCGCGATGCCCATCAGCGGACGAGCCGCGGAGCAACCCCCAACTCCCACGCCCCCCACCTCGGTCAGCGTGACCTTCGGAAAGGACGCGCGGCAGGACGGAATCAAAACCTGGATCTGGAGCAAGCCGGGCGGCGAGTCCGTCGCCACCTACGCCGGGAAAACCGGTCTGCAGACCGATCTCACCAAGGGAGCCTGGGGGATCTGGGGCGATGTCTCCGACGCCTTCATCCATGGCGGGGTGAACCGCGTGATGGTCAGCATCGAATACTGGGATCGCAAAGCCGAGGACGAACAGGGATTCAAGTTCTACTACGATTCGACGAGGAAGCCCATGGCGCGCGCACCCATGGTCTTCTTCGAGGGCAGCCAGACCTGGAAGACCGCTTCCTACTATATCGAGAACGCCGGGTTCGCCGGCCGCCAGGAGGGAGGCGCCGACTTCAAACTTTTCTCCACGGATACCGACCTGTGCATCCGGAGCATCACCCTCCAGAAGGTACCCGACGGAGTGGCCGTCAGCAGGGTGATGGTCGTTCCGGACGCCGCCGACCTCATCGAGGGAGAACGGAGGAACCTCACCGCCCTCTACGTTCCGCACTACGCCGTTGACAAGGGGGTCACCTGGAGCACCAGCGATCCGGCCGTGGCCACCGTGAACCCGCTCGGACAGGTCACGGGCGTCGCGACCGGCAAAGCCGTCATCACCGCCACCACCCGCGCGGGCGGCCCCCAGGCCGTTTGCAACGTGAAGGTGACGTCCGTGCCGGGCCAGGGTGCGATAGCCACGAGCGCCGGCGTCTTCCTCGACAGCATCGGCGTGAATACGGCCATCAACGAGCGCGGCGAGAACCTGGCCAAGACGATCGCGTGCGCGAAATACCTCGGCTTCCGCTGGATCCGCTCCGGCCTCAGCTTGAAGCTGCAGGATTACCTGGACCTTCACAAGGCGGCCGGCATCAAGTTCTCGCTCGGATTCGGCGGCGACATCAACCGCTTCGTCCGGGGAGCGAAAAAATTCGCGGACGCCGGCATGCTGCTCGCCTTCGAAGGCCCGAACGAGCCGAACAACTGGGGCTTCAAGTACCAGGATGAAATGGGCGGCGGGTCCGGCACCTGGAGGCCCGTGGCGAAATTCCAGCGCGATTTCTACGCCGCGGTGAAAAACGACCCGCGGCTGCGATCCTATCCCGTCTGGCATCTGAGCGAAGGGGGCGCGGAAGTTGACAATGTCGGCGTTCAGTTCCTGCAGATCCCGCGGGGCTCGAACATCGCGATGCCCGACGGTACCCAGTACGCCGATGATGTCTGCGTCCACAATTATTGCTGTCACCCAAGCTGGGGCGGACTGCACAACAACCAGGCCTGGCTCAGCTCCGACCCCACGTCGCGGTGTCCCGTGGACGGACTCTACAAGGAGTTCGGGAAAACCTGGGGAAAAAACTATCAGGGTTATTCCGACGCGGATCTGCTGGACGTGCCGAGGGTCACCACGGAAACGGGCATCACCATCGAAAAGGAGATCACCGAGGAGGTTCAGGGACGGTTGTACCTGGCCGTGTACCTCGCCCAGTACAAGCAGGGCTGGAGCTACACCTCCATGTACATCCTGCGGGACCGCGTGGACGAAGGCGGCAACCAGACTTTCGGATTCTACCGCCCCGACTACACGCCGAGGAAAGCCGGACTCTATCTCCACAACATGACAACCATCCTGGCCGACACAGGCTACGTGAAGCTGCCGGGGCGCCTCGATTACTCCATTCCGGAGCAACCGGAAACCGTGCATGATTTGCTTCTCCAGAAGAGCGACGGCAGGCTCTGCCTCGTGGTCTGGGGCGAACGTTACCTCGGTGGCACCGACAACGTGACCGTGAACCTCGGGGGCACATTCAAGACGGCGACGCTGTATGATCCCACCGTGGGCACCACGCCGGTTCAAAAACTCGAAAATGTCGCCGCGCTTCCCCTGGCGCTGACCACCAACCCCGTGATTATCGAGCTCCGATAATCCCGGAAACGGCAGTTGAAAGCAAAACGACCGCGTTGCAACGGAATAACTTTCAACTGCCGTTTTTAGAGCCTGTTTAAAATGTATATTTAGTGTCACCCTTTTAGTTTTTTAAAAGAATATTTTACCACAGAGGGCACAGAGAACACAGAGAACGGACAAGAATAAGAGGAAAAATCCATTGAAAATTCAAAATTATGTCGGAGGCCTACGCTCAGGCTTAGCATGGCTCGGTGAACTCTCTGTGCCCTCTGTGTTGTCTGTGGTGAAAGAATTCGTATTTTTTAAACAAGCTCTTACATACACCCCATGAAGACGATCCAAGCGAAACTCGCGCTGGCCGCGCTCCCCGCCCTCCTCTGCCTCTGCGGAACCGCGGGCGCCGCCGAACTCAAGGTCCTCTCCCAGGGCCTGCCCGCCGCTTCCTACACGGGGTCGCGGAAACCGGTCAGCGACGCGGCCGCTCCGGAAAAAGCCTTCGACGGCGCACGGGAGACGGGTTGGTGCGTCGGCCCCGCCTACCCCGCCGCGCTCACCGTGGACCTGGGCGACAATTACAACGTCATCAAGGTGATGTCCTTCATGGAAAAACCCCACGTGTGGTACAGCTACATCATCGAAGTTTCGCCGGACCAGAAGGCCTGGAGCGTCTTCGCGGACCAGACGAAAAACCAGGAGCCCTCCGAGGATCCCGCTTACACGGACATGGGGGGCGTCACGGGGCGCTATGTGCGGATCACGCTGACGGATGTCGCCGAAAAAGCCAAGTCGTGGTTCTGGCCGGTCATCATGGAATTCCAGGTCTACGGTGTCCCCGTGGAAAAACCCGCGGAAAAACCGGTCGAAAAAACCCCCTGAGCCGTCAACCTGCGGCGGGCGGCCTCGCCCGCTCGCCCCAGCCCCCATCTCCGGGCCGCTCCCCTTTACGCTTCCCTTACGCTTGACTACACCCGCGCGGGCCGACGGTGGCCATTCAGGCTGGCCCCGTCAGCCCCGAGGTGAGGGGGCGGTTCAAGCGGCTCCTATTCATCCAGCATCACTTCCAGTGTTTTATCGGTGAAGCAGACTTCAACGTGCCCGTCCAGGAAGACGACATTGGCATACCCGTCATAGAGGGGAGGACTGTTGTAATCGAGGGACAGGTGATAGGTGGCCAAAGTGTCGCGCCAGGGCCAATCGGGAGCCACCAGGGTT
>JAHFOS010000133.1 GCA_023261545.1 bacterium | reverse complement strand
ACCCAGCCATCAGCCACGAGCCGGCCCAAGGCGTCTTCGAGCGCGGCGGGAAGCATCGAGGTAGCGGACAGCAGGTCGTCGGCGTAACAGGCGCCGCGCTGCGCCAGGAGGTCGTAGAGCAGCCGTGGGGATCCGCTGAGCCCTGGGGGCGGCCCACCCGGCTTTTCTCCCAGGAAATGCGGCAGGTCTTCGCGCGGCAGAAAAACCACGGCCGTGCGGCGCGTGAAGGCCGGCGGCGCGTCCGCCCCGGGAGTTCCCGGCCGGCCCCACAGCACCCGGCCCGAGAGGCACAGCATTTCGAGGTCATCAGGATCGAAAGCATCGAAACGCAGCGGCAGCACGTGGTCGCGCCATACGCGCAGCGGCAGCTCGACACCCGCGAGCTGGCTGAAAACGTGAAGCAGGCCCTGCCGGCCAGCCAGCCGCGTGCCGGGAACGGCGTGCTGATGGCGCAGCAGGAAGCGCAGATACACCTCCGGGGCCACCGGCTCGATACCGCGGCGCAGGCCGGCGAGCGTGAGGCGGTGCATGCGTTCCACCAGCCGGCGCTCGCACCACTCCTGGCCTGCGGCGCCGTCCGGATCGAAGCGGCCCGCCATGGCGCTGCCTTCCTGTTGCAGCCACAGCAGGGCTGTTTCCATCTCCGCCAGCGGGAAACCCAGAAGCGCGGCCAAGCGTTCCGCGCGCACGGGGCCGAGGATGCCCAGCCAACCGCGCGCGATATGCGCGCGGGCCTCCTCAGCTGAAGGCGCGGGGGAGTGGGAAAGCGGCTGAGGCTCGACGGCGACGCGCAGTTCGGGATGCGCCGCCGCCACGAGCGCGCGGCGCTCCGCGGCGAAAAGGCCGGTGCGCAGGGCGCCGGAGGCATCCTGCCAGGAGGCCACGCCGGCCCGGCCAGCGCGCACCAGATCCTCGAGCCGCGCGCGCCATTCCCCGGCCTCCTCCACGGGAAGCAAGCCCAACGTAAGCAAGAGGTCGTGGACCTCCTCCAGGGATTCCGCGCGTGGGCGCGCCTGCTGGCGCACTTCGGCCACCACGCGCCCGTCCATGCGACCCAGTTCGCTCGCCTCCCCCGGCAGCCGGCGGCGCAGTTGCACGGCGCGCGCGCGGCGCTCCTCCAGCGGGGCGCCATCCAAGAAGGCGTAAGGCTGCGCGTTCAGGATCTCATGGCTGAAGGGCGAGGGTTCAGGCAGATCCACGGCATGGAAGCCGATGCGGCCGGATTCGAGTCCGTTCAGCACCTCCAGCAGCCCGCTCACGTCCAGGGCTTCGTCCAGGCAATCCGCGAGCGTCTGGCGCGCCAGGGGATGGTCGGGCACCGCGATGGGTCCGGGCGCGCGGTTGTCCTGACAGGTGAGCTGCGCGGGAAAAATCACGGCCATGAGGTCTTCGGCGCGCATGCGCTGGATGGGCACCGGGACCTTGCGCCCTCCTGTGAAACGCGGCAGCAACAGGGAGCGCCCCGCGTTCCAGCGGAAGCGCTGGGCGAACATGGGATGCTGTAGCACCGCCTGTTCGAGGTCCGCGCGGGCGCGCGCGGGCCGCAGGTAGCCGCGCAGATCCTCCAGCGGAAAGGCGTGGCGCTCGGCCAGCGAGAGCAGCACGCCGTCGTCGGTGGCCGCAGCCTGGAGTTCGAAGTCGAAGCTGCGGCAGAAGCGCTTGCGCAGCAGCAACCCCAGGGCGCGGTTCACGCGCGAGCCGTAGGGCGCGTGCAGCACGAGCTGCGTCCCGCCCGCTTCATCGAAAAAACGCTCGGCCGCCATGAGCTCCGGGCCGGGCACCACTCCGAGGGCGTTCAGGCCCGCCGCGATATGGTTTTCAATTTGCAAAGCCGCCCGGGATTCCAGCCCGGCCTCGGTTTCGAAGAGCGTTGTCGCGCCGGAACCCGCCGCGCCGCGCGCTACCGCCTCATGGCGCAGCGTGCACACCGCCGCGGAGAGTTCGCGGCTGCGCCCCGGGGCCTCGCCCACCCAGAAGGGCATGCTCGGAGGAGCACCGGCGGCGTCCTCCACCAGCACCCGCCCGCGCTCCACGCGCGCGATGCGCCAAGAGCGATTGCCGAGCTGGAAGATATCGCCGGAGAGGCTTTCGATGGCGAAGTCCTCGTTGACCTTGCCCACGGGCGCGCCCGCAGGTTGCTCGATGACGTCGTAATCGGCGTTGTCGGGGATGGCGCCACCGGAGGTGAGCGCCGTGAGGCGCGCGCCGCGCCGCGGCGCCAGCCTGCCGTTCACGCGGTCGTGGAAAAGCAGCGCTCCGCGCCGGCCCGTGCCCACGCCTTCGGCCAACATGTCGAGCACGGCGTCGAAGTCCGCGCGCGCGAGCTCGCGGTAAGGATCCGCGCGGCGCACCAGGGAGTACAGTTCTTCGGCGGCGCGCGGCCCGGCGCCGCACTCGGCGGCGATTTGCTGGGCGAGGATATCGAGGGGAGCCTTCAGCGGGACCAGCGTGTCGAGCCCGCCCGCGCGCACCGCGCGCACCGCGGCGGCGCATTGCAGAACCTCTTCGAGCGTGAGCGGGAAAAGCGTTCCGCGGCTCACGCCCCCCAAATTGTGTCCCGCCCGGCCCACGCGCTGGAGCAAGGTGGCCAGCGAACGCGGGGCGCCGAAATGACAGACCCGATCCACCGTACCCACATCAATACCGAGTTCCAGGGAGGCCGTAGCCACGATGAGCGGCATGGCGCCCTCCTTGAGGCGCGTCTCGGCCTCCAGGCGGCGCGCGCGCGCGAGGCTGCCATGGTGCGCCGCCACCTTGCCGCCGCCCAGGCGCTCCTCCAGCGCGTGGGCCACGCGCTCGGTGAGCCGGCGCGAATTGGTGAACACCAGGGTGCTGCGGCAAGCGGCGGAGAGTTCGGCGATGCGGTCGAAAACGGCGGCGCTCACCTGTTGCGTGGCGATGGGACCGCGATCGGGTCCCGGGGTTTCCACGGAGAGTTCGAGGCGGCGCGGCGCGGGCGCCTCGATGATGGTGCAGGAGCGCGGATCCGCGGCGAAGCGCGCGCCGCAGAGGAAGCGGGCGGCGGCCTCCAGGGGCCTCATGGTGGCGCTCAAGCCGATGCGCTGCACGCGCTGGCCGGCCAACGCATCGAGCCGCTCCAGGGAAAGGGCGAGGTGCGTCCCGCGCCGGTCGGGCAGCAAGGCGTGGAGCTCGTCCGCGATGATGGTGCGCGCCGTGGCCAGCATGTTGCGGCCCGAGGGCGAGGTCAAGAGAATATAGAGAGATTCCGGCGTGGTGATGAGGATATGCGGAGGGTTGCGGATCATGCCGCGCTTTTGCGCCTCGGGGGTATCCCCGCTGCGCACGGCGGCCCGCAGCGGCGGAAACTCCAGGCCGGCGCTCTCGGCCAGTTGGCGCAAGCCGCCGAGCGGGCCCTCCAGGTTCTTGTGGATATCGTTGCCCAGAGCGCGCAAGGGCGAGACATAGATCACGCACACGCCTGCCGGGAGCCGATTTTCCAGCCCCGCGCGCAGCAAGCCGTCCAAGGCCCATAAGAAAGCGGCCAGGGTTTTGCCCGAGCCCGTGGGAGCGGCGATGAGGACATCGCGGCCGCTGGCGATGGCCGGCCAGCCGAGGACCTGCGGCGGACTGGGCGCGCCCAGACTTTCCGCAAACCAGCGCGCGGTGAGAGGGTGGAAACTCTTCAGGGCTTCTGCGGCGCGCATTTATTCCCCGTGGGGGCGACCTGTGCTGGCAACCTGAGAAATAGGCCTCCGGCGGCCAAACTTTCTTGGAAGAAAGTTTGGATCAAAGAACTTCCATGTTGTAACGGCTCGGGCATCGGTGTTCTCCCTCTCCCGAAGGGAGAGGGGAGATAGGCCTGCGCAGTTACTCCGTGTTTTTTAAGAATCGAAAACTCGTAAAGTATTAGGGGCATCCGTGTTCCGGCAATTGTCGGTGCGGGGACGTCTTGTCATGGCCGTGGGGGCCGCAGCATGCGCCTCTCGATGAAGCCACTTCCGCATGACGGGCTTGCGATTCGCCTCGCCTTCCTCGCCCTGGCCGTTGCCGGCTTCGCCGCGCCACCGGCCAGCGCTGCCCCGGTCCTGCTCAAAGAGCAGCAAGCCGAAAAGGAGCGCGTGCTGAGCCTGAACGGCGAGGAAGTCCTGATTGAGAAACGCTATGAAATCCCGGCCGGCACCGTGTTGCGCATCACGGGCGTTGGCGACCTCAAATCCTTGAAGTCGCGCAAGCAGGCGGAGCTGGCCGTGCTGGGCCGGCTTTATCTCGGAGGGGAGGTTCCCAAGGGCCAGGCGCCGCCGCCCACCGAGCTGCACTTGCACCGCAATTTGAGCCTCGCGCTGGAGGCCGCCTCGTCCGGCGTGCTGGCGGCCTGCGCCAATATCGAGGGGCTCAGCTTGCGCGCCGAGGGTGGATTGTTCATGGCGCGCGGTTGCCGCATGGCGCGGCCTGACATTGATTTGCGTGGGGGCAAGGTGATCTTTGAAAACTGCCTCATCGAGAATTTCCATCACCGCAGCGACGAGCCGCCGGCGGAATTGGCCGCCAAGCTGCGCTTCACGCGCTGCGTTTTCGCCGGCGCCAAGAACCGCCTCGACACCAACCTGCTCTGGACCCTGGATCGCTGCGATATCCATGGCCGGCCCTTCGCCCTCAAGGCTCCGGCCTGGCGCAAGGCGCCCACGGCCTTGGTCAGCACCCTCTATCTTGCCGAGCCGGGCTACCGCGAATTCGTCAACGGAGCCTTGCGCGGCGTGCGCGGTTTCTTCATTCCCGCGGTGGAAAAACCTTTCGTTGCGGAGCTCTATTTCGTGCCGGCTCCCTGAGCCGGATCACCGACGAGGCCGGGGCGCTTCTCGCGCAGCAGGGCCAGCAGCTTAGGCGCCAGGAAGCGGCCTCGGATTTCCTCACCACGGCGGTTCAGGTGGCAGTGATCAACATAACAGTCGAGAGGAATGTCGGCGTCATTCTCGATGATCCCGGCCCCATAGCGAAGCGCGAGTTCGCGCAGCACCTGCTCGCCTTTGGCCAGGGCCGTCAGCAGGGCAGGATGCAGCGGCTCGGCGTAGGCATTGCGGGGCTCCAGATACGGATACACCTCCCGGGGCGCGATGCCTTCGGGAATGAGCACGGGATAAGCTCCGTCCGCGGCCATGAGCTGCAGCAGCGACTCGAAGTTGTGCTTTAGGCCCAGGGGTTCTTGGTGGCGCGCGTTTTCCAGGGCCTCTTGGGCCGGCATTGATTCCACGGGGTAGGTCTCCTCTGCGCCCAGAGAGTGTCCGCGCAGCCACCAGGAATAGAAAACCCGCACCAGGCCGCTTTGGAGCCAGGCCTTTTCATAAATGCGCGGCTCCAGGCGTACCCAGGGGCGGCGGTAGTGCGTGTATTCCGGATCGTAGCCTGGGGTAAAAAGGGTCATGGCGTCGTTGAGCCCGATATAGAGCAGCACCACGGCGGGGCGCACCCGGTGCCGATCGCGAAAAGCGTAATGGCTCAAGATCTCCGCCGAAGTTCCAGCGGGTAACCCGCCGTTGACGACACGCACCTTTCCGGCGCCCGCGACAGCCGCCAGCTCGCGCTCCAGCACCCGTGGCCAGGAATCGTCCCGATCCACCGCCGTGCCATAGGTGGTGGAGCCGCCCAACGCCAGGATGCGCAGGACGTTTCCCGTTTCCGTCGCGGGAAATTCGGGGTTGCGATAACCCGCCGAGTTATGCTGGGGCCGGCCCTCCTCGGTGGCGTAATCCGGTGTATTGACATACGTCAGGTAGGGGTGTGGCAGACGACTCGGCTGGAGGGAAACCTCGCCCCGCAGAATAGCCACGCGGTAGCGCCCCGAGGGATGGCTGAGCCAGGGATAGAGGACGCGCGCCAGCCCCTCTGCGAGGAGCAAGGCGCAAGCGACGATGACGGCCTTGAACAGGAAACGCCGTCTCGGGCTGAGCGACACTCCTGAAAAGCCCGGGAAGGCTTGGGTGGTTACGAGTTGGCGGCGGCGCGCCGCTCCTGATGGTTGCGCGCTTTGCGGTTCAGAAAGCCGCCCGGGGATCGCGCCAGGACATCGGTGATTTCCGCGAGCTCGGCATCCTTGCGCCGGTCATCGTTCACGCCCCTGCGCTCGGCACTGCGACCGAGGCGAGAGCCGAGACCCTTGAAAAGACGGACAATCATGGCTTCTCTCCCTGCTAGCGAGTCCTTTCAGGTCATTTTATTTGGGACCCGGAAAAATCAAACTATTCGTGAAATGTGAAATTTTAACGACGAAATTTTGTTTTCCAGATCGCGTTCGTCACCTGCTGCCGCATCCTTGAGCTTGCGTTGCGTGAAAGCAAAAGAAACTCTGAGAAGGCGGCCCGTCCGGTCGCCGGAATGGAACAACATGGAATCGCTTTTGGAACCCGTCAAATTCATCTTCGATTTCCTGCTGCACGTTGATGCGCACCTTAAAGATATCATCGCCAACTATGGTTCCCTGACGTATCCTATTCTTTTTCTCATCATTTTCTGCGAGACGGGGCTCATCGTCACGCCTTACCTCCCCGGGGATTCGCTCTTATTCGCCGCCGGGGCTTTTGCGGGCATGGGACTGCTGAACATCCAGCTTTTGATGGCCTGCATCTTCGCCGCCGCCGTCCTGGGCGACGCGACGAACTTCTGGACGGCTCGCTTCGCGCATAAAAAACTGACCGCGGGCAGGTTCGCGCGGCTCATCAAACGCGAGCATCTCGAGCGCACCCAAGAGTTCTTTCAGCGCTACGGCGCCAAGACCATCGTGTTGGCGCGTTTCGTCCCCATCGTGAGGACCTTCGCGCCGTTCGTGGCCGGCCTGGGCCAGATGAACCCCAAGCGCTTCACGACCTTCAACATCGTCGGCGCGGCAGCCTGGGTCGCGATATTTGTCTTGGCGGGTTTCTATTTCGGCAATATTCCCGTCATTCAAAAGAACTTTACGCTGCTCATCCTGGGAATTATTTTCGTTTCTGTTCTGCCCTTGATCTATGAGTTCGTGCGGGCGCGCCTGGGAATGCGCGGCGCTAAAGAACGGCCGTGATCGGGCCAACCGGATCCTCGAAGCCGCGCCGCGGGTGCCGGTATTTTGAAGGTCTCCCGAGCCGCGCACCCGTCGGCTGGCTGGTGTTGTCCGCGCTTTTATTCAGCGGCTGCATCGCGCTTCAAGGCGTGCCGCGGGAGACCAGCGGCGCTTCCGGGGTGTCCGATAAGGCCGAGATCATGTTGGAACCCCACGTGTGGAGCCACGCGGCCAGCCTCAAGGAACTCGCGCAGTTTTGCGACGGGGATTCCTTCGTCGCCACCAGCGGCGAGGTGGTCCTGCTGCCTTCGCTGCCGGCGGTGAGCCTGCTGCGGTTCGCGAAAAGCAGCTACAAAAAGGACCCAGCCGTGCGCAAAACGCTGGCGCGCTACTTCCTGCGCTACGCGCGCGAATGCCAGGGAAAGGGCGGGGAACTGGCCATCACGGAAGGCGGGGACCTTATTTCCCTGCTTTACAAGTTCGAGAGCGAGGCCGCCCTGGGCAGCACTCGCAGGCTGGCGGATATGCGCGCACACATCGCCAAGCACGCGGGCTGGTTCGGCGTGGACCAGGAAATGCGGGCGGAGTTGGAAAGCAGCGCGGCGGCGCCGCGGAACCGCTGATCAATGGCGCTGGCCGTTAGGCCGGCGGTCCCAACTCGCCTGTGGCCACGACGGCCTTGCGAAAAGCGTCTTTGTCCAAGGCTGGAAAGCGGTAGAGTTCGGGCTCGATGGCCTCATAGAGTCGCAGAAGTTCGCCCGTCTCCACCAATTTGCGCTGGATCATCTCGCGAACGTCGCGCGTATCCTTGCCGTGTCCGCGCTCAAGTTTGGCTAGCGCCTGGGCATAGAAGTCGCAGTGAAAAAACGACACCGTGCCTTCGCTGGCGATGAAGAGGCTGCGATCCTGCCAACCGGGAGGCATGGGGATAAAATCCCCGGGATAGGCGAGCTCGACATTGATGCTGAGTTCTTCTTTGAGGTTTTCCAGGGCCCTCAAGAGTTCTTCACGCTCAGGCTCAAATTTGAAATCAACGTCCAGAGTATTTTCGCGCCAGCCGCAGAGCACAGCGCTAGCACCGCCCACGAGATACACGCGCGTCACGTTTCGGGTCGCCCTTCCAAAAGCCTGCATCAGTCGGCGCAGGCGATCCGCATCGGTCAGGTTGCGCAAGGGAGGCTGTGCTCAAAGCTCACGAGCTTGCGAACCAGCGCGTTATAGCGCGAATGGGCCGCGTTGCCGTGTTGCGCGGCCAGCATGAAATACAGCCGGTGCTCGGGGTTATCCAAAATCAGGGGGATAGCAAAACCCTCGCGGCGCAGCCGCGGGGCGCCGATGGAGACCAGCAGCGCGGGCTCGCTAAGCACACCTTGCGCCAGATCTTTGAGCCCTTGCTGAACGAGATCGCCGCCGGGAAGGCGATTCCAGGGAAGGTCTTTTTCGCCGGCGCGCATGGCTGAGTCCATTATAATTCGCGCGCTAATTTTGCAAAATCAGCAGCTTAAAACGGCGACAGCACAGGCGACAGGTGCCCGGCGCAGGTCGCCAGCAGCCAGCCCAGGGGCAGGAACAGGAGCGTGGCGAGGACGGCACTGCGCAGGGCGCGGCGCACATCGTTGGCGTCGCCGCAGGGGGGGTGCGCCGGGTCGCCAATCCAGAGGTCGGTCACCAGCGTTCCGCCGCGCCAGATGGGGCCGACGATGCGCCGGCCCAGGGCGCCAGCCATAGCCGCTTCAGACCAGCCCTTGTTCGGTCCCGGCAGCAGTTGGTGCTGGCGCCAGCTCACGCGCAGGGCCGCGCGCGCGGAAAGGCCGGGAAAGGGCAGCGCCGCCAAGGCGATGAGCGGCGCGGAAAGGCGCGCCGGGATCCAGTTCATGATGTCATCCAACCGCGCGCCGAACCAGCCGAAATACAGGTAGCGCTCGCTCTTGTAGCCCACCATGGAGTCCAGGGTGCTCGCTATTTTGAAAAGTACGCCGCCGGGCAGGCCCAAGAGGCAGATCCAGAAGAGCGGCGCCAGCACGCCGTCCACCAGTCCCTCGGCCACGCTCTCCACGGCCGCGCGGTTGCAGGCCGCGAGGTCCATGCGATCGGTGTCGCGACCCACGAGCATTCCCGCGGCGCGGCGCGCGCCTTCGAGGTCGTTCCGCTCCACGGCGCGCTGGATGCGCGCGGCGTGTTCCAGCAGATTGCGCAGCGCCAGGGCGCTCCAGCCGAAGAATAAATACCAGATTCCGGCGAGCCCCGCGTGGAAGGTATCGAGCAGCGCCCCGCCGCCGAAAACCACGGCACCGCACGCTCCCGCGAGCAGGAGAAAGAGCAGAAACCCGCCAAATCGGCCGTCGAGCCCGGCGCGGCGCAGCAGCGTCTCGGCGTGCGTGAGCAGCAGGCCCAGCAGGCGCACGGGGTGCAGGCGGAAAACGGGATCGCCAAAAGCGAAATCGAGCAACAGGCAGGCGACCGCGAAGGCGAAAGGCCGCTCGCTGAGCGCCCCGAGGTTCAACCTTGCCCCCGGCTGGGCCACTTTTCGGCCCAGCCGAGCGCGACGGCCTCGATGATGAGCTCCACGAGATCGTGTCCGGACGGCAGGCGTGCGGAAAAGGCGGCAAACTCCGCGGGTCGCGCGGCCAGGACAGCGGCCAGAAGCGCCGCCTGGTGGCGCAGCGCTTCGCCTGTCGCCCCGGCGGGCAGCGTGCCGTAGCGCGCGCGATCCGCCACCTCCGCCATGGCGTAGGCGCAGGCGGCGACTTGCGGCTCGTAGAGGATGGACTTCCAGTTCTTGAGGGCCAGTTCGTTCTTGGCCTCCGGCAGGCGCCGCGCCAACCCCTCCCGCAAGCGTTCTTCGCTCAGGCCAAAACGACCCAGCGCGTGGGTGAGGCTGCGCGTGCTGGAGGGCTCCAAGCCGTTCTGCCAGCGCAGCGCTTCCTTGGTGGCGGCCAGCACACTGCGGCCAATGAGTTCGCCGAGCTTGACGTGTTTGCCGCTGTGGGCCAGGGGCCGGCGGGCGTCCAACGGGCAGGCGGCGGCGAACTGGTCGGTCCCCGTGCCCGTGGCCCGCCCCAGGCTGGCGCGGCTGCCGACGGCGAGCTCGTCCAGGGCCGCCGACTTGGCCTCGGTCATGGTCACCACCGCTCGGGCGAGCGCCGGCGGCAGCAGCGGCCAACCGATGAGCAGCAGGGTGTTGATGGTCCCGGAAGTGGCCGCGATGCGCCGCCAGTTCTCCCCGTTCTCATGCCAGTGGGCGGGATCTCCGGCTCTGCCGGCATTGCCCTGGACTCCGGCGGTGACGATGGCCACGACGGCGAGGTCCTCGAAGCGCTCTTCGCTCACCGCGGCGTACTGCATGTTGGCGGCGGTGCCCATGAGCGCGGTGCGCGCCGGGTCGAGTCCCGCCGCGCGGCAGATGTGATCGTGATGGGCCGCGCGCCCCATGGCGTGCAACTCCTCCATGGCTTCGCGGTGCCCCGCCCCCTCGCAGCTCTGATGGTTGAGCAGGAAACGCACGGAATCGGACTGACCGCC
The DNA here is from genome assembly GCA_023261545.1 of bacterium. Classification (GTDB taxonomy): domain Bacteria; phylum Planctomycetota; class JADGBV01; order JADGBV01; family JADGBV01; genus JAHFOS01. The sequence continues at coordinate 1,555 of JAHFOS010000133.1, read as the reverse complement.
GCCGATGAGCGAGGTGCTGAGCGCGAGGTGCGGCCCTAGAAGTTCGGCCACGAGATAGCGCCCATGGCGGCGCGCGCTGAAATGCGCGCCCTGAGTCAGCACCGTCCAATCCGCGGAGTCTGGTGTTTCCATGGCCTTGCTCGCGGCGAATATAAAATAGGGAGCGGAAAGACCATGTCCTCCGCAAGGCATTTTCCCTGACGTGAGCGAGCCCGCCAAAAACGGCCGCGGCCTGTTCATCGCCGCCACCGGCCAGAACAACGGCAAGACCACCACGGCGCTCGCCATCTTCCAGCACCTGGTGGAAGAGGCGAAGTGGGCGCCGCTCTCCTTCATGAAGCCGGTGGGCCAGCGCACCATCGAACTGCAGGGAGTCCTGGCCGATGAGGACGTGCTGCTGATGCGCGACGCCTTCGAGCTCAAGCGCGACGCGCATTTCATGTCCCCGGTCACGGTGCCGGCCGGTTTCACCCGGCAGTACCTCGACGGCAAGACCACCAACCGCCATATCGAGGAGGCCATCCTCGGCGGCTGGAACGCGCTCACCGCTGAAGGGGCCACCGTCATCGTCGAGGGCACGGGGCACGCCGGGGTGGGCTCGGTTTTCGACATGAACAACGCCATGGTGGCCAAGCTGCTCAACCTGCCCGTGGTGGTGGTGGCCGAAGGCGGCATCGGCCGGCCCCTGGATGCCATCGCGCTCAACCTCGCGCTCTTCGAGAAGCACGGCGCCGACGTGCAGGGGGTTATTTTCAACAAGGTCCAGGCCGACAAGCGCGATCAGGTGCTGGAGTATGGCGCCAAATTCCTGAAGCGCTTCGGCGTCGAAGTGCTGGGCGCGGTGGAATTCAGCGAGGTGCTGCGCAAGCCCTCGCTCATGCGCTTGCTGCTCGACCTCAAGGCCGAACTGCTGTGCGGCGAGAACTTCCTGGACCGCGTGCCCACCAGCATCATCATCGGCGCGGCGGCTTTGGACTATGTGCTCGAGCGCATCGGTCCCAAGACGCTCATCGCCACGCCCGCCTCGCGCACCGACGTCATCACGGCCGCCATCCACAACTTCACGCTCACGCGCCTCAAGCGCTCGCAGGTGCGCGGCGAAGTGCTGGGGCTCATCCTCACCGGCACCCAGGAGCCGCACCGCCTGTGCATCGAGCAGGCGCGCGAGGTGGGGCTGCCCATCCTGCGCACGCGCACGGACGTTTTCGAGACCGTGGAGAACATCCACGGTTCGCTCGCCAAAATCCTGCCCAGCGACCGCGAAAAACTGGATTTAGTGCGCGCCATCTACCGCGACAGCCTCGATTGGTCCCGGATCCTCAACATCATCCGCCGCTCCCGCTGAAGTCCTCCTGCCCATCCTGCGGCGCGGATACGACTTACGGTCAGCACGCGCATTTTCCGTTTTGCTCGCGGAACTGCCGCCACCGCGACTTTATCGCCTGGGCCGACGGCGAGCGGCGCATCAGCGAGCCTCTGACGGGGACCGCCAGCGACGAGGACGCGGAGGATTAAGCGTGGAACTGCAGCCCGATCTGGTGAAAACCACCGTGTC
>JAHFOS010000257.1 GCA_023261545.1 bacterium | reverse complement strand
TATCACCTCCCCGCTGACTTTCGCCGCCTCGGCCAACTGCATCCTCTACGCGGGCGGGCGGGTGGACTTCGCGGATATCGAAAAAGGCGGCAGCGCTATCAGCCTTGAAGAAATCGAAGACACCTGCCGGCGCCAAGGGCCGACGCAGCTCGTCATTCCCGTCTCCTACGCCGGTATTCCGGCGGACCTGCCAGCCCTGGCGCTGCTCGCCCAGCGGCATGGCTTCCGCGTCATCGAGGATGCCGCTCATTCGCTCGGCAGCCGTTACCAGCACCAGGGCGTCTGGCATGCTTCGGGATCCTGCGCGCACAGCGATCTCGCCATCCTTTCTTTTCACCCGGTGAAAAATATCACCACCGCCGAGGGCGGCGCCGTCACCACCAATAACGAGCACCTCTATCAGCGGCTTTTGGAAATCCGCAACCACGGCATGGTGAGAGATCCAGCTCGGCTTTGCCACCCTGAGGACGCGGTTGTCGCGGGCCGCCCCTGCGGGTGGTACTACGAGGTGCAGCAGCTCGGTTTCAATTTCCGGCTTTCCGACCTGCACGCCGCCCTGGGGTTGAGCCAGCTCCGCAGGCTTGAGGCCTTCAAACGCCGCCGCACAGAGCTGGCCGCGCGCTACAACCAAGCCTTCGCCTCCGAGCCGCGGTTGCGGGTTCCCAACCTTCCGGAAAACCGACCGGTGGATCCCTGCTTCCACTTGTATCCGTTGCGAGTCGCCACCCGCCATCCCGAGCGCGACCGCCTGCGGCTCTACGACGCGCTGCGCGAAAACGGCATCACGGCCCAAGTCCATTACATCCCGGTACACTGGCACCCGCTTTATCGGGGATTGGGGTTTAAGCCCGGTGATTTTCCAGAATCCGAGAGCTTCTACCGCGGCGAGCTCAGCCTGCCGCTGTTTCCGGATCTGCGCGAACAGCAGCAAGACTCCGTCATCCATATCGTTCTGGAGACGGCTACCAGCTTTTCCCCGCCATGAGCATCATGGCCTCTAGCGACTTTCCCTTCGGCCTACAGCCTTCAGCCCACAGTCTATTTGGATTTTCCAGACCATGAGGATCGTCGCCACCATCGAGGCGCGCATGGCCTCTTCCCGGCTTCCCGGCAAGGTCTTGATGCCCTTGGCGGGCCGTCCCGTCCTCACGCACATCGTCGAGCGCCTGCGCAGCGTTCCGGCCATCGCCGAAGTTATCATCGCCACCACGGTCAACCCAGCCGATGAGGCCATCGCGCGCTTAGCCCAACACATCGGCGTTCCCGTCTTCCGCGGCAGCGAAGAAGACGTGCTGGGCCGAGTGCTGGGCGCGGCTAGAAGCGTGCGCGGTGAAATCCTTGTGGAAATCACCGGCGATTGCCCGCTGGTGGACCCCGACATCACCGCGTCCGCCATCGAGTATTTCCTTGAGGGCCGGAAGCAAAACCCGCCATTGCAATATGCCGCGAACGTCCTGGAGCCGGGCTATCCCCTCGGCCTTGCCGTTCAGGTTTTTCCCGTCGCCCTGCTCGCCGAGGTGGACCAGCTCACCCGCGACCCGGCGGACCGCGAGCATGTTTCCTATTACATTTACAGAGTCCCCGGCCGCTATCGCACCGGGCACCTCCAATGCCAGCCCTGGCTGCATCATCCGGATTGGCGCTGGACCCTCGACTACCCCGAAGACTATGAATTCCTGAAACGCGTGTACAGCGAACTCTTTCCCGTGAACCCGCGCTTCGGCGCCCGCGAGGTGGTGGACCTCCTGCAGAAGAAGCCCGAAATCGCCGATATCAACAGGGGAATGCGGCAGCACCAGCCTCTCGACCAGCAATCCTAATGATTTGTCCCATTCAACGCTTCTTCATTTTACGTGACCGGCCTTCAGGTCCGTTCGTGCTGAGCTTGTCGAAGCATGAACGGACCGCGACATCACCGCTGTTCACCCTTCGACAAGCTCAGGGCGAACGGCTGGTATTTCTACATCATGACTAAACTATTTCCCTGGGATCCATGAGTCCCCTCGCCCTGCATGGTGGCCCGCCCGTGGTGCGGGAGCCGTTTCCCGCCTATAATACTATCGCCGCGGAGGAAACCCGCGCCGTCACCCGGGTGATGGGCAAGGGTGTGCTTTCCGCCTTCGTGGGCGCCGCCCAGGAAGCCTTTTACGGCGGCGAAGAAGTGCGGGCTCTGGAACAGGAATGGGCAGAATATTTCGCCGTTCCCCATGCCGTGAGCATGAACTCGGCCACTTCCGCGCTCCAGGCGGCCATGGGAGCCTGCGGTATCGAGCCCGGCGACGAGGTCATCGTGCCCCCGACCACCATGGCGGCCACGGCGACCTGCCCGCTAATCTATGGCGGCATCCCCGTCTTCGCCGATATTGACCCCATCACTTTCTGTCTGGACCCGCGCAGCGTCGAGGACCGCATCACGTCCCGCACACGCGCCATCATCGCGGTGAACCTCTTCGGCCAGGCGGCTCCCCTTGAGGCGCTCGCCGCGCTCGCCCGTCGCCGGGGGCTGCGGCTCGTCGAGGATAACGCCCAGTCCGCGGGAGCGCGGCATCACGGGCGCCCCGCGGGCACCATCGGCGATATCGGCGTCTTCAGCCTCAACTGCTATAAGAACATCCAGTGCGGAGAAGGCGGCATCGCCGTGACGCGCGACAAGGAACTCGCTTACCGTCTGCAACTCATCCGCAATCACGCCGAGGTCGTCATGCTGGATGAGGCCTGGCAGCCGGCCAGCCTCGCCAACATGGTGGGTTTCAATTTCCGCATGACGGAACTCCAGGCCGCCATCGCGCGCGAACAGCTCAAAAAACTGGAGGGCTTGAACGCCCGGCGCCGGGAGAACACCGAGTTCCTAAACGAGAAGCTGCGGGCGTACCCCTGCCTGACCCCTCCGCGCACCCGGCCGGAGAACACCCATGTCTACTACGTCCAGGCTTTGCTCTTTGATGAGGAGCAAGCCGGCTGTTCGCGCTCCGCCTTTCTCGGTGCCCTCAAAGCCGAGGGCGTGCAAATGGCGGGGGGGTACGTGAAACCGCTTCACTTGTTGCCGCTCTTTCAGGAACGCATCGCCTTCGGCTCCAAGGGGCATCCCTTCTCCCTGCGCGCCCCGGCGGAGCTTCAGTCTTACGGCCCAGGCCTGTGCCCCGTCGCCGAGGAGCTGCACCTGCACCGTCTTTTCACCAACACCCTGATCCACGCGAACCTGGAACGCCGCCACCTCGCTGCCATCCTGGAGGCCGTGGACAAGGTTTTGGCGCATGCCAGCGAGCTTGCACCCGTTGGGCCTCCCAAGCTCTGATGAAGCGCATTTTCGCACACGCCAACCAGCCCGGCAGCGCCAACGCACTGGTTCCCCATATTTTGGCCCTGCGGGATTTGGAGGAAATGACCCTTGAGGTCTTCTCCGCCCCCAGCGCCCAACCCGTCTTTCACTCCCATGGCATCGAAACCCAGCTCGCGCCCGAGCAGGTGCCAAAGGAGGGTTGGGATGCGTGGCTCGCGGGCTGCGATTTGCTCCTCACGGGGACTTCCTTCCCTCCCGATCTCGAGAACGCGCTTTGGAGCTGCGCCCGCCGCAGAGACGTGCCCACGGTGGCGGTCCTCGATCAATCGATGGATTATGCCCTGCGTTTCCAGCGCGAT
>JAHFOS010000010.1 GCA_023261545.1 bacterium | reverse complement strand
GCTCCGCCCCCGGCGGGACTTCCGGCGCGGTGCTGGCCGGCCGCGGCACGCGCACCTTGACGACGGACTTGCGCACCAGCGTTTTGCGCCGGTGGCGCAGTCCCGGAGCATGGCCGTCCCAGGGAAAAAAAACAGCCACGAGACCCGGCCGCAACAACAGGGTCGAGCCTTCCCCCGGCCCGTAAAAGGCCACGTCGCGATCCTTGTCGTAGGGCTCCACCACCGTCAGCCCGGCGAGCGGCAACAGCAGCACGACCTCCTCGCCCTCGGCCACATACTGCAAATCAATGTAGGTCTGGTGCGCCTCGACCTTCGCCTGCTTGAGCGGCTTGGTTGGGTAGATTTGGTCAACGGCGTACACGTCGTTGCCGTCGATCTCCACCTTTTCGAAATATTCCTTTTCCTTGCTGGCCATCAAGTTATCCAGTCCGCTCCGCAAATACTGGAATCCCTTGGCGGCGTTGGGAAAGCCGAAATCCAGCCGGGCGATCTCTTCGATGGGTCCAAAAATAGCCATGTCTGCTCCTTTCGTGCTGCCGCTGGGCCAACTTCAGCACCCACACGGGCCACTCCACCCACGGCGGCATTCTCAGGGCCGGCAGATCCTCGCAACCGGCGGCGGCACCGCTTTGAGGAGGCCCGGCTCTCCAACCTTTGAATCCTAGAGTTGCCGCCCAGGGAGCGGGCGGCCTCGAGGCGTCTCCGTGGGGATGAGGGGCGTAGCCCTGTGTCACATCGCGAACTTTGACCCGTGACGAAGAAGCAACTCGTGTCGTCCCGGGGCCAGGCGCGCTGGGGTTCCCTGGGCTTGCCAGCCGGCGGGAAGCTCCAAGGCACCGGTGCAGCCCTGGGGGATCTCAAGCCGTAATTCCACGCCTCCGGCTTCGCGCCGCCAGGCGGAGCGGATCCAACCCTGGGCCGAGCGGTGTTCGGCTTGAGCCGCGTCCAGGCCCGCCACGAAGTTCGGGACAAAGCGAACGCGTGCGAAACCCGGCGCTTCGGGGTCGGGCTGGATTCCCGCCAGGAAGTTCACCATCCAGGCCGAGATGTCCCCGAACATGATGTGGTTGCGCGAGTTCTCGCCCTTCCAGTCCTCCCACAGGCTGGTGGCGCCCATGTCGAGCCAGTGCAGCCAGCCGGGGCATTCCCGCTGCGTCAACAGGCGGTAGGCCGTGTCCGCGTGGCCGTGCAGGGCGAGGGCGCGCGGCACGAACTGAGCGCCGAGGATGCCGAAGTCGGCCTTGTAGGCTCCTGACGCGACGGACTCGGCCAACCTTTGCGCCACGGCGCTGACCTGGTCTTCCTCGCAGAGCCCGAAATACAGGGCGCAGCCCAGAGAAGTCAGCTCCCCGCCGGCGTAGTTTCCCTCGCCTTTGTAGAAAGAGCGATTGAAAGCCGCCTTGATGGCGGCGGCGAGCCGTTGATAAGCCGTCGCGTCCTCGCGACGGCCGAGCAGCGCGGCGAAGCGCGCCATCAGCGTCGCGAACCGGTGGTAGTAGCCCGTCGAGGTGAGGCGGGCGGGCGCCATCCTGGCGGAGTCGGGATGGCACCAGTCGCCGAGTCCGAACTCCAGCAATTGCTCCCGCGCCATGCTCGCGCAGAAATCCATATAGCGGCGCATATTATCGAAGTGACGTTCGATCATGTCCCGGCGTCCCGCATAGAGATAGCCGAGCCAGGGAATAACCAGGAAAGCCGCGTCCCAGGCCGGCCCGCTGCCCCAGTTGTAGCCCCAGCCCGTGCTCGGCACGATGCCGGGGAATTGCCCGCTGGGGCGCTGCGCGTCGGCCATGCTGTCGAGCCATGGGCTGTAGGCATCGTAGGCGTCGAAGTTCAGGAGCCCGAACTCGGCGGCCAGTTGCGCATCGCCCGTCCAGCCGTTCTTTTCGCGGTGCGGGCAGTCCGTGGGGATGCCGACGAAATTGCTGAGATAGCTTTCTCGCGTGAGCTCGTAGAGGCGATTCAAGGCCATGTCCGAACAGCGGAAGGACCCGACGCCCTCAAAATCGCTGCGCACGACGCGGGCTTCCAGCGTTTCCCTAGGCGCCGGTCCCTCCAGCCCGCTCAACTGCACGTATTGAAACCCATGGTAGGTGAAGCGCGGCTCCCAAATTTCTTCGCCGCCACCCTTGCAGGTGTAGCGATCACACTGGCACTCGCCGGATTTGATGAAGCCTGAGATGTTGCCTTGGTCAATGCCGCCTGCGGGCAATCGTTTCTCCGCGTAGCGCAGGGTGATAACCGTCCCAGCCTTGGCCTGGACCCGCAGCCGCGCCCAGCCGGCGATATTGCGGCCGAAATCGAAGATCGTCCCCGCCGCGCCCAGGTGGGTGGTTGTGACCGCCGCCAAGGTCTCGGCGACCCGGCAGGAGGGGCCGAGTTGCGGTTCCAGGACTCCGCCGGGGCCCGGCACAATCCGCGCCGGCTCCCAGCCCGCGGCGTTGAAACCGGGGCCATCCCATCCCGTCTGCTCGCGCCGCGCGTCGTATTCCTCGCCGTTGCGCAGTTGATCGCGCACCAGCGGCCCCTCGCTCGTGCGCCAGGCGCTGTCGCTGATGAAGGTCAGCCCCATTCCGTCTTCAAGGGCGATGTCGAGCTTGGCCGCAAGTTTGGGCAGATCGCGCCATGACGCCTTGTCGAAGTGCCACACGTCTTCGGTGGCGCAGTTGTACCAGCCGTTGCCGAGAATGACGCCCAGGGCGTTTTCTCCGGGGCGCAGCAGGGCTCCGACGTCGTGAGTGAGATAGCGCACGCGCCGGTCGTAATGCGTGACGACGGGATCGAGGACCCCCGACCCCACTTTTTGGCCGTTGATGCGGGCTTCGTGATAACCGAGGCCGCAGACGTGCAGGCGCGCGCGCGCCACGCGGCCCGCGATCTTGAATTCCAAGCGCAGCAGCGGGGACGGCGAAAACTTTGAGTTCCACGCCAACAGCGTGTCTTTCCCGCGCCCGATCCAATGCGCGCCCACGAGATCGTCACGCCGCGGACTCATCCAGGCTCCCTGAGTTTTTTAATCCAAAAAAACGGCGCGCCGGACGGATCACCATCCCACGACGCGCAGGAATTCGTGGGCGATGATGATGTGGCCGCTCACGTTGGGGTGCACGGGTTCCGGGCAAAACTGGTCGGCGTCGCGGTGGCGCAGGTGCCTTTGGTAGGCCTCGTGGGTGCGCACGTGGAGCGTCCGGAATTCACGCGCCAGCTTGTGCGCCACGGCCAGGTACTTGGGCAGGAGTTCCAGCACCGAATGGCGCCAGCTTCCCGGCGCACGGTCCTGGCTGATATAGAAGGGATCGATGAGGATCAACTTGGCGCGGGTCTTCTTGCGCGCTGCCTCCAGGATGCCCCGGTACAGCTCCGCGTACTGCCGCGGCGTCACCGCATCCGGGGTCTTGGACAGGTTGCGATGCAGGTCGTTGATGCCGATTTTGATGGAAAGCCAGTCGGGGCGCTGCCGGACGACGTCATCCTCCCAGCGGTTGAACAGATCGCGCACGGTGTTGCCGCTGATGCCCTTGTTGATGAAGCGGATGCCACGTTCGGGATAGCGCGCCGTGATGAGATCGGTGGCCAGTTTGACGTAACCGTCACCCAACGGGGCAAACTGCGCCCGTCTTCCGCAGTCCGTGATGCTGTCCCCGATAAAAAGGACCGTCTCGCCGTTTTTAAAAAGAAATCGGCTCATGGGGCGCGCTCCTCTGTCCGGGGGAAAATTGGCAACAGGAAACGGCCGCAAGTTTAGCGAAACAAGATCCGGGGCAAGCCTGCGCCAGAGGGAAGGTCCGGGAGGCCGCTGACCGGACTCCCGGATCTCCTGATTTGGAAAACCGAAACGCCACCCCGTCACGCATGGGATGGCCTTACGACGCCTCCTTTCCCGCGCCGATGGCGATTTCCCGTGCTTGAGTTTTTACGGCCTTGGGAACCTCAATTTTGAGGACGCCATCCTTGAAGGACGCCTGAATGCCGTCCGCCACCACATCCTTGTCGAGTTGGATGCTGCGTGAAAAGCGCCCGTAGGTGCGCTCCACGCGATGGAAGCTGACGTTCTTCTCCTCGGATTCCCGCGCCTTCTCGCCCGAGAGCGTGAGCACGTCATCCTCGAAACTGACTTTGATTTCCTCCTTCTTGAGGCCGGGCAAATCCGCCTCGATGAGGTAGTGGGCATCGTTCTCACTGAAATCAATCTTCGGCGCCCACTCCCCACTGGAGGCAACCTCGCCGAAAAAATCGCGCAGGACCACGTCCCGCAACGGGCTGAACAATGTCAGATGACTGGTCATGTCGGACCTCCCATAAAAAAAGGTTGCTGATGAAAGCTAAAAAGCAATCATCGTGCCATCGCGTAAGCTCAGAAAACTCAGGGCCTTCCGAGCAACCAGGCCGCAGGGTGTGTCGGATTGACCCGCCATTCCCCTTGGAAGCTTGTCACGCGCATTATCTTCGCGGCTGCTCGTGCGCGGCAGATCGCGAGCCTTGACATGAATCAGCCTCTCTTGTGTTCAGCGTTGGCGCGCGTATCCTGGGCTGCGCAGCGCGGTTTCATGCAAGGCCGGCCTTTGAGCGACATTATCCTCACATCTCCTTGACTCTCCCCCTGCCCCAACTCGATCCGCTGCGCCTCAAGCACCTGGCGGATTGCGATGGCCGTTACGACGCGCAGACCCGCCTCCTGGGGATTCGCTTTACCAGCCCTGGGTACCACACCCGTCTGGAAACCGACGCATGGGTTCACCCGACGGTGCCCTCGCTGGAATATGCCGTCCTCTTGATGCGCAGAGCCGATCCCGCCTCGCTGCGCCGTGCCGAAGGAATCGTGAGATCCGTTTTGCCCCTGCAGGCCACGGACCCGACGGGTCCCTGGTACGGCGTATGGCCCTATGCTTTGGAGGAACCCATCCCGGCGATGGAGAATCCGGACGTGAACTGGGCTGACTTTTGTGCCGGTCGCCTGCTGGAGTTCCTGCTTGAAAATCGGGACCGCCTCGATGCCTCCCTGGCTCGGGAAGTCGCCGCGGCCATCGGTCACGCGGCCTGGGGCATCTTCCGTCGCAACATCCAGCCCGGCTACACCAATATCGCCATCATGGGCGCCGGCGTCACGGCGGCCGCGGGTGAAGCCCTCGGAGACGCAAAGCTGCTGGACTACGGGCGCCTGCGGCTCGCCAACATCCTGCGCCATGTTGACTACCACGGCACCTTCGTCGAGTACAACAGCCCGCCGTACACCATGGTAGCGCTCCAGGAATGCGAGCGCATGCTGCATCTCGTGAGCGACCCTGAGATTCGCGTGGGTGCTGAGCGGCTGCGCCGGGTGGCCTGGCAGGTCATCGCCGACCACTGGCACGTGGGAACCCACCAGTGGGCCGGGCCCCATGCGCGCGCCTACGCCGATCGGATTGACGATATCACGGCCGGGGAACTTTCCCTGCGCCTGGATCTACCCATCCCCGTGCCGCCGGGCTGCGCTCCCGGGGTCTGGACCGGGCCCCTCAACATGACGGCGGTGCCCATCCCCTGTCCCGCGGAAATGCGTTGCGCGTTTCAAGAAGCGCGCGCGCAAGAGCGTCGGCAGCTCCTGATCCGCAGGACCGCTGGCGCGGCCTCCGTTTACGGGACGACCTGGATGATCGAGGAGGCGTGCCTGGGTTCGGCCAGCGAGGATTCGCTGCGCCCGCAAGCTCGCGCCGTGCTGGGGTACTGGCGCGGTTCCGGCCATGTCGTCGGCGTGCTGCGCGTGCGCATGCTCAAAAACGGGCGCGACATCACTTCCGGGCGCATCAGCAGCGTCCAGAAGGGCCCGCGCCTGCTGGCCGCGTTCGGTTTCTACGCCGATTTGGGCGATTGGCATTGGCTGCTGGATCGGCCCGCCAACAATACCTTTGAAATCGCGGACCTGCGCGTGCGCTTTGAAATCACCGCCCCGGGCGCGCAGGGCTCCCGCTTGAGGCCCGGCGTGTTCCGCCTCAGCGACGGCTACCGCTCCACGTTCATCCACACGCTACCCGGTCGTTTTGCCGATGCTCCCGTGGCTTGGGAGCTGGGGAGTGGGGAGGGGTGCGCTTACGTGGATGCCATCTGCTATCAGGGGGCCCGGCGCCCGTTCCAATTGACCGCCAGTCCTCCCTTGATCCTCGCCGCGGGCCTGGAGTTCCTCGGCGGGTCGCAGACGGACGCATCCCAAGGCCCAAGCCTCCAGACTCGCGGGGATGAGCTCGAAGCCGTCTGGGATATCGAACCCGGATTGCGGCTTTCCCATCGCCTCCAGGCCTATCCCTACGTCGCCAATTAGAGCTTGTCCATGAAGCGGTAGATCTGGCGACTGCCCTCATGGACGGAATCGAAGGTGAGGGTCTGGCCGTCGGGCGACCAGCGCGGGTGCAGATCGCAGCGGACGTCACCGGCGTAAGCGGTATTGGCATGAAAACTGCCCAGGATGCGCAATTTCCCCCGCACCAGGTCGTAGAGAAAAAGGAAGGCCCGCCGGTCTTTGCGCTGGCTGTGGTAGGTGTCCCCGGCGATAAAACGCCCGTCCGGCGAGACGGCGCAATGCCCGTCGCTGGGGAAAAGTCCGCTGCAAAAAGGCACGAGTTCTCCGGTCTTGGCGTCCCCGAGCTTGAATCCCATTGCGCCCTTGGCTTCCGACGACACGATGAACTTTTGATCGTCCAACCAATTGAAATGCGAGACGCGCTGGCCGTAGCCGATGAGGCAGCGGAGCTCCCCAGCGTCCGTCCCGATGCACCACAGCGAGTCGAGCCGTTCGCTGGCGGTTTTGACCCGGCAGATGAAAAGCAGGCGCCGGCCGTCGGGGCTGAAAACAGGGTGGTTCAGCCAGGCCAATCCCTGATCAGGCCCCCGGGGGTTGGAACGCAAAACCGCGGCGATGGAGATCCGCAAGCGGCTCTCGCCGCTGCGCAGGTCGGTGAGGTACAAGCCATCCTTGCGCGGACGCTCTTCCAACGGGCCCGACGCGGTATTGGCGTAACCGACCACCGGCCGGCAATGGTACATCCGGGCATAATCCAATCCCACGGCCAGAGGTCGGCCCGGACAAATCCCGGCGACGGCCCGCTGGAGCATGCGCCGCCGGCCCGTGGCGGGATCCACGGCGCAGGAAACGGCGCGGCCCTCCGACCAGGTGTTGAAGAGGATCTCCTCGCCGTGGCCGGCCTCAATCCAGTGCAGCATGCTGCCCTGCTGGAAATTAAAGGCTGAAGTGGCGGCGACGGACGTGAAGGCGCCGCCGCTCGCGATGTAACCGACCAGCGCCGCGTCCGACGCCGCGGGGACTCGGCCGTCGAACCCCGTCTCCAGGGCCAGGTGCCGCCGCCCTTCCCGATCCCAGGGGTTCATCCCGTAATAGCCGAAGAAATGGCAACGCGGACCCCGGCTTAGAGCGGAAACGCCGACAGCCGGCGCAGGTGCGGCCTCACTCCAGTTCACGGATACGCAGGTTCCTGTAAGCGTTGCGGCCCAGAGACATTTAGCGGAAGCCTGTTGGGTCGCCAACCCAGACGGTCCACTTCCGGCCCCCATTATCTTCGTATGGCCAGGGTGGCAACGACGATAGGTAGCCCTGTCGGTTTCAAAAACTCGAGTTAGTTTTGTGTAGTGGAGAAATGCGGACCCGCTTATGCCTAAAAATTTATTTCTTATCAGGAAAGCCTGCCTGCCGGTATAGGCTCCTCCCAACCCCAGTCCTTAGGCCTGGCTCCCCTCCCCCTTGGCGCCAGGCCAAGTCCGCCTAGAATCGCCCTTCCCATGCCGCTCCCGTCCGAGCTCGCGCGCAATCAGGCTATTCTTTCAGAGAAAGAATGGCGTCTGGCGTGCCGGCTCTGCGAAATCGGCCAGGATCACCTCTTCCGTTCCTGGCCCGCTCCGGGCGAGTCGGACGCGGACAAGCGCCGCCTGCTGCGACAGGCCATCGCCCTCGACGAAGGCTATCCCGAAGGGCTCGCCGCTTACGTCGGGAACGCCCGCCGCCTGCTCGCGGCTTCCAGGCTGGGCTCCAATCCCTACGAGGGTTTCCTCACGCGCGTGCCCGCAGGTGTGGATCTGAGGAGCGGGGGCGCGGAAATCCTTGCCGCCGAGGAACTCGGGATGGCCGAAGCTGGCCGCCTCGCCTTCGTGCTCGTGGCCGGTGGCCTTGGCGAACGCCTCGGCTACCGCGGGATCAAGGTGGCCCTGCCAGTGGAGACCACCACGGGCAAGCCGTACCTGTGCTACTACATCGAGTTCATCCTCGCCCTGGAGCGGCGCGCGCGCGCGGGCCGGCTGCCGCTGGCCATCATGACCTCGGAGGACACGCACGCGCTCACCGCCCATTTCCTTGAGGAAAACAACCATTTTGGCATGGCCGAAGGGCAGATCACGCTCCTCAAACAGGAGCAGGTGCCCAGCCTCCTCGACAACCAGGCGCGCTTTGCCACCTCCCCCAAGGATCCCTTCCACATCGCCACCAAACCCCACGGCCACGGGGACGTGCATGCCCTGCTGCACAAACACGGGCTGGCGCGCCGCTGGGTTGCCGAGGGCCGGCGCTGGCTGTTCTTTTTTCAGGACACCAACGCCCTGGTCTTCAATGCGCTGCCCGCCGCGCTGGGAGTGAGCGCGCGCGAAAAACTCGAGGTGAACTCCATCGCCGTCCCGCGCAGTCCTGGCGAGGCCGCCGGAGCCCTGGTGCGCCTGGAGCATCCCGATGGCCGCAGCCTGCTCATCAACGTGGAATACAACCAGCTCGACGGCCTGTTGCGCTCCGCCACCGGGCGCGGCGACGAACCTGGCGGCGACGGGCGTTCCCCTTACCCCGGCAACATCAACGCGCTGCTTTTCGCCCTGGAGCCCTACGCGCGCACCCTGGATCATTCCGGAGGAGCCACCCCCGAATTCGTGAACCCCAAATACGCCGACGATCGCCGCGAAGTCTTCAAGAGTCCCGCGCGCCTGGAATGCATGATGCAGGATTACCCCCTGCTGCTCGGGCCCGAGGCGCGCACCGGCTTCACGCTCTTTGAGCGCTCCTTATGCTTCTCCGCGGTCAAAAACAATTTCGACGAAGCGGCCGGACGCGCCCGCAAAGGGCTGCCCCCGGAAGGCGCGGCCAGCGCCGAGTTCGATTTCTACGCCGCGAACCGCTGGCGGCTCGAACAGGCGGGAATGCGTTTCGCGCCCGCCGTCCCGATCCCCGCCGCTGAAGCCGCGATCCCCTCCGGCACGCGCGCCGTGCTCGCGCCCTCCTTCGCGCCCTCCCTCGGCGAACTGCGGCGCAAGGTGCTGGGGGGGAACGTGAGCACGCGTTCCAGCCTGGTGGTGGAGGGCGAGGACATCCTGATCGAGAACCTCGACCTCGACGGCGACCTCGAAGTGCGCGCTATTTCAGGCGCTCGCGCGGTCCTGCACAACCTCGCGATACGCAACGCGGGCAGCGAAATCGCGCCGCTCGCTCCCGGCGAAACCGCCGCGACGGAGATCGCCATGCGCGGCTTCCGCATCCTCAAAAAAGCCTCGCGCCGCATCGAGGCGACGCGCCCCGGCCTTCACGAGTTCTCGGCGTAGGTCTCCTGTCCTTGCCGGCGACGCGGCGGCTGCGGGACGCGCGCGGCGCGGCGGATCTCCACTCGTTCCGGGCCCAGCAATGCGGCCAATTCGGCGTAAAGCGCGCGGCACGGCGCGACGGAGAATTCCCCGCCGAGCTGCATCTGCACGCGCCGGCCCGATTCGTGCGGCAGCGAGACGGACACGGGGATTGGACCGCGGTATTTCTGCAAAATCTGGCCGAGCGACTTGAGGAAGGGTTCCTCGGCCTCGCGGCGCTCGAGGTGCAAGCCCAGGGCTCCGACTAGCTCCACCTCCGCCTCAGCGAACGGCACGGCCAGGAAC
This sequence comes from bacterium, assembly GCA_023261545.1. Classification (GTDB taxonomy): domain Bacteria; phylum Planctomycetota; class JADGBV01; order JADGBV01; family JADGBV01; genus JAHFOS01. The sequence continues at coordinate 40,195 of JAHFOS010000010.1, read as the reverse complement.
GCGCGCAGGCTGGGCTTGTCATCCATCCCGCGTCCCGCGCGTCCGGCGAGGAAGAGGATCGCGTCGTCCTTGATGAGCGCCGCGCTGCGGTCCTCGCCTTCGGGGCAGAAGTACACCCCGTCCACGGCCCCCGAGAGATCCTCGAGCTGGAAACGGATGTAGCGGCGGTTGTTCTTCGAGAACTTCACCTGGCAGTGGGCCACGAGCCCGCCCAGGCAGACTTCCGTGTTGTCTTCGAGCTGTCCGAGTTCGGAGACCGCGTGCGTGGCGAAATGCCCAAGCGTCGCCTCGGCGGCGACGAGCGGGTGCGAGCTCACATAGAAGCCGAGGACCTCCTTCTCCTTGGCGAGGCGTTCGCGTTCCGGCCACTCGGGAAGCTCCGGCAGGTTCCCGGCCGCGTCGTTCATGGCGAATAGCATGAGCTGGCCCTGGGCCTCGTTGCGCCGCTGGCTGAGCGCGTCCTGCATGGCACCCGTCAAGCCCTCGAAGATGGCGCGGCGGCTGAAGCCGAGGTCGTCGAAGGCACCGCACATCACCAGTGCCTCCATGGCGCCCTTGCCGCAGTGGGTGAGGTCCACGCGCCGCAAAAAGTCGTGAAAACTCTTGAAGGGGCCGCCAGCAGCGCGCGCCGCGGCGATCGCCTCCACGGCCGGGCGGCCGAGGCGCTTGGCCCCGCCGAGCCCATAGCGGATGCGCCCCTTGACGACGCCAAAATCGTAGTCGCTCTCGTTGACATGCGGCGGCAGGACGGCGAGTCCCATGCGCTTGCATTCCGCCCGCAGGAAGGCCACTTTGTCATTGTCGCCTACATCGCAAGTCATGAGCGCGGCCATGAATTCCTCGGGATAGCGCGCCTTGAGGTAGGCCGTCGCGTAGCTCACGCAGGCGTAGGCCGCCGAGTGCGATTTGTTGAAGCCGTATTCGGCGAACTTCTCCATGAGGTCCCAGATGCGCCGCGCCGCCTCCTCGGGAATGGCGCGCTCGGCGGCCCCCGTGAGGAACTGCGTCTTGAATTTAGCCATGACCTCGGGCTTCTTCTTGCCCATGGCTTTGCGCAGGCTGTCAGCTTCTTTCAGCGAAAAACCCGCCAGCTTGTTGGCGATGCGCATCACCTGTTCCTGGTAGATGATGACGCCGTAGGTCTCGGCGAGTTCCTCCGCGAGACTGGGATGGGGGACCTCGATGGGCTGGCGGCCGTGCTTGCACTCGACGAAAACCTTGTCCATGCCGCTGTTCAGCGGCCCCGGCCGGTAAAGGGCCAGCAGCGCGATGATATCCTCGAACTTGTCGGGATGGGCCCTGCGCAGCAAGGCCTGCATGCCCTCGGACTCAAATTGGAACACCCCGATGGTGTCGCCGCGCGAGAGCAGTTCATAGGCGGCTCGCTCGTCCAGGGGAACTTTGCGGATTTCGATCTCTATCCCGCGCGTCGCCTTGATGAGCTTCACCGCCCTGGCGATGACCGTGAGGTTCTGCAATCCCAAAAAATCCATCTTGAGCAGCCCGCAATCCTCTTCCACCGAAGTCATGGTGAATTGGGTGGAAACCGTGCCGTCGTCGGCCTGGTAAAGCGGCAGATATTCGCGCAGATCGCGGTCGCTGATCACCACCCCGGCGGCGTGCGTGCTGATATTGCGAATCGCGCCCTCTATTTCGCTGGCGGATTCGAGCAGCCGGCGCGCTTCGGGATCTTCCTCTTTGAGCCGGGCGAGGTCGGGATTGTCCCGCAAGGCCCCCTCCAGCGTCACCTTGGGACCCTCGGGGATCATCTTGCAGATGCGGTTCACCTGGGCCAGCTCCACGCCGAGCACGCGCCCGACGTCGCGCACCGCGGCCTTGGCCTTCATGGTGCCGAAGGTGGCGATCATGGCCACGTTCTCCTTGCCATAGAGGCTCACGACATAATCAATGACCTCGCCGCGGCGTTCCTGGCAGAAGTCAATATCAATGTCGGGCATGCTGATGCGCGCCTCGTTCAAGAAGCGCTCGAACAGCAGCCCGAAGCGCAGCGGATCAATGTCGGTGATGCCCAAGGCATAGGCGACGATGGAGCCCGCCGCTGATCCGCGCCCCGGGCCCACGGGGATGCCGCGACTGCGCGCGTAGGCGATGAAATCGCTCACGATGAGGAAGTAGTTGGTGAAACCGGTGCGCAGCACCACCCCCTTCTCCATCTCGTAGCGTTCCCGCACCGCGGCGGGCAGCGGCTCCCCGTAGCGGCCTTTGAGCCCCGTCAGGCACTGCTCCTCGAAAACCTCCTCCATGGTGCGGCCCGCGGGCGGCTTGAAGGCGGGCAGGTGGTAGCTCACCTTGGGAAACTCGAGGCGGCAGGCGGCGGCGATGACCAGCGTGTTCTCGATGCACTCGGGAAGATCGGCGAAAAGCGCCGCCATCTCTTCCGGACTTTTCAGATAGAACTCGTTGGTGCTGAAGCGCTTGTGCGAGGCATCGTTGAGCTTGTTTCCAAACCCCACGCACCTGAGGATCTCATGGATCTGCTCGTCCTTTTGCCGCAAATAATAGGCGTCGTTGGTGGCCACCAGCCGGGCGCCGGTCGCACGCGCCAGCTTCACGGCTTCCGGCTCCGTCTCCTTGAGCCCGGGAATCCCGGTGCGCTGCAACTCGATGAAATAGTGCTCGCGGCCCACCAGCGACTGGTAGAACTCCACGGCCTCCCGCGCGCGCGTCTCATCACCGACGCGCAGATAATCGTGGATCTCCGAGCCATGGCCACCGCTCAGAATAACGAGCCCCCGGCCATGGCGCGCCAGGACTTCGCGGTCAATGCGCGGGCGAGAATAGAATCCTTCCAGATAACCGGCGCTCGAAAGGAAACACAGATTGCGGTAGCCCTCCAGGTCGCGGGCCAGGAGCACCAGGCGCCTCCCCGATTTCACGCCGTCCTGGGGCTCATGGCGCTTCCTGTCGCTGACCATATAGGCGGTCATCCCCAGGATGGGCTGGATTTTGAGCTTGCGGCACTCCTTGTAGAACTCCAGCACGCCAAAAAGGTTGCCGTTGTCCGTGAGCGCCACGGCGGGCAAGCCGAGCTCCCGCGCGCGCGCCGGCAGCTTGCCCGGGGCGTCCTTGCCCTGGTCGGACATGCGCGCCACGGGATTGCCGATCTGGCAGAACCCTTGGAGGACCGAGTAGTCGCTGTGGACGTTGAGGTGCGCGAAACTCACGACTGCCCGCGGGGCAATTCCTCGCGCAGCACCCACAGCATGGCCAGGAAGCGGGGCACGTAGTTCATGGGCTCAGCCCTGAGCGACAGCCGCCAGAAGTCGCGGGTGGCCTGCGCTTCCGTGGCACGCTGGATCTCGCCGGGCCCGGCGTTGTAGGCGGCGATGACCAGCGCCCAGTCGCCGTCGAATTTTCGGCCCAGCAACTGGAGGTAGCGCGCCGCCGCCACGGTGCTGCGTTTCCAATCCGCGCGGTCGTCGCGCGCCCTGCCGACGGCGAGCCCCATGTCGCGGGCGGTGACCTCCACCAACTGCCACATCCCCAACGCCCGGGCGGTGCGCGCGTCTGGCCGGAAGCCGGACTCCACCAGCGGCAGCAGGCAGAGTTCGCGCGGCAGCCCGTGGGCGTCAAAAACTTCGCGGATGTAGGGCAGGTAGGCCTGCGCGCGACCCCAGAGCACCAGCGGCAACCCGCTGGCGCGATAGACGCCAATGTACTCCTCCACCCGGGCGTTGCGCGTGAGCCAGGGGTTTTGCCGGGGCGGGGCCGGCGGCGGATTTTCTGGCGCAGGAGGCGGCGGCGGAACTGGCGCGGGCCGGGCTGAGGGGATTGGCTCAGACAACACGGCGCGAGACCGTGTGGAAAACTCGTACGGCCCGTCGTCCGTATTGCGTTCCGGCGCGCAGCCCGCGAGCAGCAGGCCGGCCAAGGCCGCGAACAGCATCCCTTTCAAGGATCTCGGCCTAAAAACTTTGCAAAATGTCCTCGGAACTTTGCCAAGGCCTGACCGCGATGGCTGAGGCGGTTTTTTTCCTCCGGGCTGAGTTCCGCCACCGTGCATGAATGACCTTCTGGGATGAAGAGCGGATCATAGCCGAAGCCGCGCGTTCCGCGAGCCGCGGACGCGATGCGCCCCGGCCAACGGCCCAGGAAAAAAGCCGGCGGCTGGCCTGGAGCAGCAAAGCACAGCACGCAGACGAAGTCCGCCGCGGGCTCCGTGAACCCGCTCGCTCGCAGACTCTCCAGAAGCTTGCGGCGATTGGCCTCATCATCGGCCCCGGACCCGGCGTAGCGGGCGCTCAGCACTCCAGGCGCGCCGCCCAAAGCGGGGACGATGAGCCCGGAATCGTCCGCCAGCACGCAGCCCTCAAAAAACCCGGAATAATACCGCGCCTTGAGCAGCGCGTTGTCCGTAAAGGTCGCACCCGTCTCCTCGGGCTCCTCGGGTACAAACGGCAGATCCTCCAACCCCAGAACCTCCGCCGGCAGCCCCTCCAGCAGCGCGCGGATCTCCCGCACCTTGTGGCGATTGCCGGAGGCGATGAGCAGGCGCGGGGTCAACATAAGACCCGTGAAGGTTTTGGTTTTTCAGCCGTCAAAAATGCAGGGTCAAGGCATTGGCGCCGGAATTAAAAGCGGACGTTGCGAATTCTGGAGAAGCGCGACGAAGCGCAAGCGCGCTGGCCAGTGGCTCGCGAAGTTCCACTGAATCACACCACGGTGGTTTGCGGAGAATAGTATTTCGGATTTGCGATCCCTTGAAACGGCTGAACTATGACACCATTTCCGCATTGTCTACAACACAGTTATTCATATGATATCCCTCCTTAATAGACGCCAAAACCTTCTGAACTTCAGATTCAGACCGAGGTGGGTTTTCTACAATTCGGCGGAGATCATATTGTTCAAATCGCTTTCTCCAATAACTTGACTTCTCTAACAGACCAAGGGTTCGATCAAACTGTACTCGCGCCATGGCTTCTTTGCCCATAATAGTATGGCCCAGAAAAAGAAAGAGACTCATGGAGGCATGATCGGGGTAGCTCTCTTGAAGACCCTTGACCCACTGGATGAAGTGACTTGGATTTCCGCCATTTTTTAGGTTCTTGTTGTCCACGAAATTCATGATCATGTTAAAAGCAAACCAAATTTCAGGTAAAAGATCGCGTGAGTGAACTTGATCCAAGGGGAGGTTCATAAGATCTCTCCCGCCGAACATTACTCCCGCTTTAACCGCCTCTTCCTCATGAAGAGCTCTGCTAAATGAGGGAGAATAATCGAGCGGATTTGACAATTTCTCGGCCGTTGTTTTTTCGAGATCATACTGATGATCATCTTTCCATTCGCCCATAATTCCCGGTGTTTTCTCCAAATTGGTTTCCGTTGTAACCTGAAGGACAGAAATACTTGACCACGAAACATTCATTCGTTTAGCAAGACCAATTGTATGATAGATTTGCCGATAGGTTTCATTTTCGAAACCCATCATATAAAGACCGACCACAAAAAGAGACGGGAACTCCTTCAGCAGATCAGCAACCTCTAAAAATTTCCTCATAGAGGCTGGTTTTTTTGACTTTTTCAAGACTTCACGATTGCCCGTTTCGATGCCAATGCGGAAGCCAACACATCCAGACTTTACCATCAGTTTCAATATCTCCCGATCAAGAGATCCGGTAATAATTCCGACGTTTTCCGCCCAAGTAAAATCCGGGTAACCCGCATCAACGATTCCGTTCAAAACACGCGCTGCAACGGATCGTCTGGCCAGAAAGTCATCGTCAAGCCATTCGATGTGACGAATTCCTCTTTGTCGAACTAGATAATCAACTTCAGCAAGATTTGTTTGAGCGTCAGCCGTATTGATTTTATCTCCTCGAAAATCTCTCAACTCACAAAACGTACATCTCCCACGACACCCTCTTACCAACTGAACCGTTGCATATTTTTTATGATTGCCCAACATCCTTGAAAAAGGACTGACGCATCCCACCTCGCAATACTGTTCAATAGGAATCTGTTTATAACTTGGAATAAAATCAATGTCGGGGTTCACTATATCAGGAATTCCCGTTGTTTCGTACACAGAACCCTTGTGTTGAAAAAAAATCCCAGGAGTTTCTTGAACAGATCCACCATTGAACAATGACTCAAGAAAATATTTGAACTTACATTCCGCCTCGCCACGAAACACGAACTGGACCAATTCAAGATTAAGAAGATTGCGACGCTCCACCGTCGCAATCGCCCCGCCAGTTAGAACCAAATATTTTTTCTTTTCCGCCAGATATTTTATTGTTTCTAAATAGGGATGGTTTTTCGTCTTAAAAATATTAGGGATATTGACGCCCGGTCCAACGCCAACAATCGACGCTTCCGGATGGGCATCCAGGTGTTCATCAATAATATCCCGAAGAAGTTGGCAAAGATCGAATGGTTCTCCTTCTTTGATAGTGGAAAGCCGTCTCAAGAGTTGAAAATTGGCGTCCAAAATGGTGGCATCAACACCACACTTCTCTGCAACCAATAGCAGGGATTGCAAACCTTTAGGAGGATAAGCAAAATATCCACGAGCTTGAGCCGTTTTCAATTTAAAGGACTCAAAACCAAAAGTGGGACACTGAATCAGTACCATTTTTCTGGCAGGATGAAACTTCTCCTTTATAGTGCCAATGTAATCAGCAAAGACCTGATTCGCATTTTTCACTGGATCCATTTGAAATCCCTCCTATCGCTGTGTGTCCATCGGCGCCCGCGAGCCATGCGCCGGACACTTCGGGCGCTTGAGGTGGCCGTGCCCTTCGGAGATTCCCAGGGTGATGTCCCTGGGGAAGTCTGGCAAGGGAAGTTTTTCCATAACCGAGGCTGTTTAATTCCCCGCGATGCAGGTGCTGCAGGCGGTTCCTGACACGTCCTTAGCCAGATGCGCCCGGCGCAGGTCGCGGAATTTCTGGTGCCGCCAGGCTTCCAGGAAGCGCTGCTTTTTAAGGTCGGCCATGTGGAAGCGCCCGTCGTGGTCGAAACAGCAGGCCGAGAGCATGCCGTCGTAGGTGATATGCCCTTCGGTGAAGACCGCCCAGCAGGGCAGGGGTTCGCGCAACGCGCCGAGACGCCCCGGATTGCCCGCCATGGGCCGGGTGCCGCGCTCCCCGGCCGTGAGTCCCGCCTGACCGTAGAGCGGCAGCCAGTAATGCTGGTCCACATGCGGCAGGATGGCGTCGAGCGCGGCTTCCATCCTCTTGGGTTGCTGCGCGTCGTAGAGGATCGAAGAGGCGTAGAGACCGCAGCGGTGACCGGTTTCCCGCTCCACACGATCGCGCGCGCGCCGCGCGGCCAAGATGTTGGTCACCACCTTGTTGAAGCCATCCACGCTGGTCATGGCGCGACACTGCTCCTCATCCGCCCAGTTGAAGGAGAATTTTAGCGAATCAAGGCCGGCGCGGAAGCAGGCCTCCAGCCGTTTCTCCGTGGCCAGGCGGCCATTGCTGGTGAGGAAGACGTAGGGATACCCGCATTCCTGTTTAGCGAGGCGCACAGCGTCGGGCAAGCGCGGATAGAGGAAACTCTCGCCGAGATAGAAGAGCCCGATTTCCTCCACGCCCGCGGTCCGCATCTCGCGCAGCAGCCGCTCCAGGAGCTCCCACTCCATATCCGCCTTCTCGCGCAGGCGGTAGCGATTGGCGCAGAACCAGCAGGCAAAGTCACAGCGTGCCGTGAGTTCTATCTTGACGGAGCGCGGGCAGGGCGGAGCCTCGCAGCGGTAGGCGGCGGGGATCCCGGTGATGGCGTCAATGCGCTGGGTAATGCCTGAAACGGTTGGCGCGTTCATGAAGGGTTCAGGAAGAGTAAATGGGTCGAAAATTTCATCCGACGCGCGAGGCTTCAGGGCTGGACAGGCCCTGATGGAAAGCCTCGGGAGGAAGATAGGCGTCGAAAACCGCCGCCGGAACCCGCGCCAACAGGCGCCCGAGCAGGCCCTTGAGACCCAGGCTTCCCGCGCGGTGCTCGATGAGGCCGTCCTCCTCCAGCAGGCGCAAACGGGTGAGCTCGCCCGCGAAGTGGGTTGCGAAACTCACGCCGAATTCGCGCTCCAGACCCTCCGTGTCCACCTCGCCGTAGCTGTACAACCGTTGCAGCAGCTCGCCGCGCAACTGGTCTTCAGCGCTGAGCCGCCAACCGCGCACGGTGGCATACCCTTGCCGCACCCGCGTCCGCCATTCGGCGCTGTCCTTGGCGTTCTGCGCGTAGGAATTGCCCAGCAAGCTGATGGCCGAGGGGCCGATCCCCAGCACCTCCAGGCCCCGGCCGGTGGTCATACCCTGAAAGCTGCGCCTCAGGGCACGCGCTTGGCGGGCTTGCGCCAGGGCCTCGTTGGGCCGGGCGAAATGGTCGAGGCCGATGAACTCGTAGCCCTCTGAAGTGAAGCACCGCAGGGCCAGCAGCATCAATTCGAGCGGGATCTCCCCGCTCGGGAGGTCCGCCGGCTTGAACACCTTCTGCCAGCGAAACATCTCGGGGATGACGGCCAGGCGATAGAAGGCGACACGGTCCGGGCCGAGCGCCAGGGTCTTTTCTAGGGTGTCCTCCATGGAGTTCAGGGTCTGGAATGGCAGACCGTAGATAAGGTCGAAGTTCAGGGAAGCGATGCCCAGCGCGCGGCACCCGTCAACCACCCGCTTTACAACCTCAAATGACTGGAGGCGATTCACCGCGCGCTGCACGCGGGGGTCGAAGTCTTGAATGCCCAGGCTCACGCGGTTGCAGCCGAGTCCGCGCAGGGTCGCAAGCTGTTCCAGGCTGACGGAGCGCGCATCGATCTCCACGGAAAACTCGCCGTCCGGGGCGATGCGAAAATTTTGCTGGAGGATGCCCACCAGGCGTTCAAGCTGATGGCAGGTGAGATAGCTGGGTGTGCCGCCGCCGAGATGGATCTGATGCACCCAGCGATCTCCGCCGCCCGCGTCGCCGGCCAGCCTCCGGGCTTCACTTTCCAGGGCATCCAGAAATGAATCCGCGATCCCCGTGGAGGAAAATTCGGACTTGGGAACGATCTCGCGCGTGCAGGCGCAGTAGAAGCAGAGCTTCTCGCAGAAGGGCACATGGACGTAAAGGCCCAGGGGTTTCCGCGCCCGCCGTCCGGCCTCAAGATCCGCGCCGTAGTCCTCGGAGTTGTAAGCGTCGGACCAGAACGGCACCGCGGGGTACGAGGTGTGGCGCGGCAGGGCCAAGCGCGCGTAGCGGGCGTAGGCCGCGCGCTCGCGCGCGGTGAGGCAGCTGTCACAGGTAGCCATGGCGCTCATGGATCACGGTGGTCGGAAAAACCGCCCGATCCCGTCGTTCCGCTGTTCGGCTTTAAATCCCCCCTTGGCTGGTGGCACAGCCATAAAATAAATCCGCCACTCATGAGCAGCGGCAGGGCCGACATCACCAGCGTGCTGACATAGTAGGTTCCCAGGGTTCCGCTTTTGGCGGAAAAGCATACGGCGCAGGCCGAAACCCGCGGCAGGGCTGAACTCAAGGCCAACAGCATGAGCAGGAAGGGTTTCAAGGCTCGCAAGCTTAGAGGTGGAGAAAAATGGCGATGAAAGGCCAGAAGCCCGCGCCGCCATGCCAGAATATCCTGAGGGCGACCGCTTCTTCGCCGCCGAACGATCCGTGGCCGAGGCGGCGGGCCGCCATGAGCGACAGTCCGCCAGCCACCGCCACATGCAGAGCGTGCGCGCCGGCCAGGAGCAGGAAAAAACCCGTCTCATTGGACGGCGTGGAACCCAGAGCCCACCAGCGTTGGCCATCCCAGGCCTGGAGGCCCAGAAAAAAGATGGCGATCCAGCCCGCGGAGCGGAATTTCAGCGCGCGTGCGCGCGGATCTCCCGTCCCCACGCCGGCCACCAGCACGCTGCCGCAGGCGAGCAGCAGCGCGCCGACCAGGGCCGGGATCGGGCCCGGGAGCTTCGCGGTCAGTCCCGCCCCGGCCCGGGATATGGCGAGCGCGCTCAGCAGCGCGGCGAAAAACATGGCCTCCACCAGGATGACGAGCAGCGCGGCGAAGGGCGCGCTGGCGATGGGTGAGCGACCCGTGGCTGGAAACGACAGGGCCGGAGCGTCCATATTTCCGCCCTTAGTTTTTTCCGGCGGCGAGCGCGCCCCAGTTTTGACCCTGGTCGCGCATCACATCCGGGGCCACCCCGAAAAACAGCACGGCCATCAGGGCCAAGGCCGTGATCATCAGGAACCAGATCAGCCGGCGCTCGACGGCGAGATGCATAAACCAGGCCGCCACCATGCCCGCCTTGACGACCGCGATGCCGAAGGCCAGCAGCAGCACGAAGGCGGTGCTTCCCGTGAGCGGGCCCAGCAGACTGATACCCAGCAGGACAACCAAGGTGAACCAGATGGCTCCGTACTTCGGATGGGTTAAGGTCGTCATGATCAGCGGCTCCTTATTTGGCGATGTAAAACAGCGGAAAGAGGAAGATCCACACGACGTCCACGAAATGCCAGTAGATGCCCACCAACTCCACGCGCTGGAGCTGGCGCCCGCGCCCTGCCCCAACGGAAACGACGGCCATGGCGATCATCCCGGCGACGACGTGCAGCGCGTGCAGGCCGGTGGCGACATAGTAAAAGGACCAGAAAGTACCGCGCAGCAGGGTGTAGCCGTGGTGGATTTCGCCCGTGTATTCCAGGGCCTTCACGATGAGGAAGACCCCGCCCAAGGCGATGGTGAACCGCAGAAAGCGGCTGGCGCCGCGGCCATCTCCCTGGGTGGCGCAGCGATGGGCCAGCACCGCGAACAGGCTGGAGGTCAGCAGCACCAGGGTGTTGGTGGCGCCGGCCAACGTATTCGTGTGGGCGGCTTCTTCGCCCCATGAGACGTGGCGCAGGCGGAAGAGCAGGTAGCTCGCGAGCAAGCCGCCAAAAATGACGATTTCAGACGTGACGACCCACCACAGGGCCAGGCGCCCCGCGGGAATGCCGCTGGCGCAACGGCGGCAGGCCAGCGACTCGTGGTCCAGGGTGGCGGCGTGAACGCTCATGCGGGCTCGTGTTGGGGCCAGAAATCCACGGGACGGCCGGGGACGCTGTACTCATAGGGTCCGCGGTACACGGCGATTTCGTGGGGAAAGTTGCCGTGCGGCGGCGGGGTCGCCGTCGCCCATTCCAAAGTGGTGGCGCGCCAGGGGTTATCCGCCGCCTTCGCGCCCCGGAACATGCTGTAAAAAAAGTTGATGAAGAAAGGGGTTTGGAACAGCAGCATGATCACCGTGCAAATCGTGGCGAAGACGCGCAGTTGTTGCAGCTCCGGCCGCGCCAGTTCTTTGAACAGCGCATAGCTGTAGATGCGACGGTGATCGCCAGCCAGCCCCGTGAGGAAGAGCGGGATGAAGATGCCGTTGAACGGCAGCACCGTGCCCCAGAAGTGCAGGTGTCCCAGGGTCTTGTTCATGTGCCGGCCGAACATCTTTGGGTACCAGTGATAGACAGCTGCGAAACCCGCGATCACGGCGATGGGCACGAAGGTGTAGTGGAAGTGCGCCAGCACGAAATAGGTGTCGTGCAGGTAGATGTCCGTGCCGCTGGAGCCGAGGTAGATGCCGGTGACGCCACCGAGCAGGAAATCGGCCAGGAACCCGAGCGCCCAAAGCATGGGCAGCTCCAGCGTGATGGATCCCCCGTAGAGGGTGGCGATGAACGAGAAGATCATCTCGGCGATGGGCACGGAGATCAGCAGCGTGGTGATGGTGAAGATGTGGGCCATGCGCGGATCAATGCCCGCCACGAACTGATGGTGCGCCCACACGAAAAAGCTCAGCACCGCCGTGGTGAAGGTGGTGTAGAGGATGGTGCGGTATCCAAACAGCTTTTTGCGCGCAAAGACCGTGATGATTTCCGCCACCACGCCGAGCGCGGGCAGCAGCACCACGTAAACCTCGGGGTGGCCGAAGAACCAGAACAGGTGCTGCCACAGCAGCGGGTCGCCCCCGCGCGCGGGGTCGAAAAAGGCGGTGCCGGCGACCTGGTCCATCAGCATCATCACCGCGCCGGCGACGAGCGGACCCACCGAGCCCATGAACAGGACGCTGGCCACCACGATCATCCACACCACGATGGGGATGTCGTGCATCCTCATCCCCGGCGCGCGCGAGTTCATGAGCGTGGTGATGAAATTGATGCCACCCATGAGGAAGGCGACGATTTCGAGGGCCACGGCCAGCAGCCACAGCGGCGCTCCGAGCGGCGTGTGGTTCCAGATGCCTCTGGAGGAAAGCGGGGGGTAGGCCGTCCACGCCCCGCCGAAGCCGCCGCCGGGCACGGCGAGGGAGGCGAGCAGTACTACGGCGCTCAACAGGAAGATCTGATAGGAGAGGCGATTCAGGCGCGGGAACACCATGTCATCACAGCCGATCATGAGGGGAATGAGGTAATTGCCGAGCGCCGCGATGAGGATGGGCATGGCCATCCAAAAGATCATGATGGTTCCGTGGAGGGTCACCAGGGAGTTGTATTTCCCCGGGCTCACGACTCCGAAACCCGGCACGCTTTCCCCTGGATAGGCGAGCTGCATGCGAAAGACATAGGCCATGAGCCCGCCCAGCACGCCCATGGCCATACCGGTGAACAGGTATTGCAGCGCGATGACCTTGTGATCGGTGGAAAAGACGTAGCGGCTCCAGAAGCTTCCCCGGACGGGCGCGGGGGCGGTCACGGGGGGCGGAGTGAGGGTCACCGCGTTCATGGGTTCGGGAAGCGGAAGGCTACCAGTTCGCGGGGCGGAGCGGCGTTCTCCTGGAGCCAGCGCGCGTGCTGTTCCTTTTCCTCCACGTACAGGCTCGCGGCCATGAGACCGTGGCCGATGCCGCACATCTCCGCGCATTGGATGTCGTAACGGCCGGGCTCCAGCGCCGCGAACCAGCCCTTGATGAGCCGGCCAGGGACGGCATCCTGTTTGAGGCGGAAGGCGGGCACGGAGAAACAATGGATCACGTCCTGCGCGGTCAGCTCGAAGTGATAGACCGCGCCGGACCGCACGTGCAATTCGTTGACCCGCGCGATGTCGTCCGGAGTGTCGAAAACTCCGTCCGGACCGGGAAGCGTGAACACCCAGGCCCACTGCTGTGAACCGATGCGCACCACGGCGTCCGCGGGCGGCAGTTGCTGTTTGACATGGGACCACACCAGCATGGTGCCGGCGATGATCACCACGTCGCAGAGCAGCACCAGGACGTGGGGAACCGCGATCCAGCGCTTCTGATGTTTTTCTTCGCCGCTGACGTAGAGCGCGCGGGGACTGCGGCTGCGATGGAAACGGAACACCAGCCCGAAGAGCACGGCTTCGGCCAGCAGGAACCAGAATCCCACCAGGAACGTGATGAGGTCGAAGAGCTTATCGATCTCGACGCCGGAGCGCGACGCGTTTTTGAGCAGCAGATCGATCAAGCCAACGTCCCCCGTCGCGGTGCTGGGATCAAAGGAGCACGCCGATCAATACGGCGAAGGAGAAAAGCGCGCAGCCCAGCAGGGTGATGGCGAAAGCCTTCAACGCCACGATTTCCGCCAGCCCTCTCCCGTGTTGTGGGATTTCGTCCATGATTCCTTCAAGCCAAGAAATCGCCGTGCCAATGTGCGGCAAGTGTCAGGATTAAAAAAAACAACCGCTCAGACATCTTCGCTCCCCCCTCTCCCATTGGGAGAGGGTTGGGGTGAGGGGTGTTCGCATCGTGAAAATCAAGATGCGAAAATAACGCGTGACGCGCATTTTGCTGGCGGTGCATCCCCCTCACCCTGCCCTCTCCCAAAGGGAGAGGGGATCTAGGACTGCACGGTTACGAAAAAAATTTCTCGGGTGTCAAAAGCCTTGACGACGACGACAAGGACCTTGACATCCGTGCCAACGGATTTCAGCAACATCCGCGATGCGCCGGAACAACCGGCGCATCGGCCCAGCCGGCGCGCGGCGTTTTCGCTATTTAAGCGTAAGGATGTAGGCGACGACGTCCTTCACGCCGTCCTCGCTCAGGGTCATGGCCATGGGGCGCATCTGCGATCCCGTCGCGTCCTTGGGATCCTTGCCGCGCAGACCGTCCTTGAAGGCCTGGAGCTGATGGGACAGGTACCAGCCATTTTGAATTTCAAGCCGCGGAGCATTGAGCTCCTTCTTTCCCTGGGCTTTGTCGCCATGGCAGGCGGCGCAGACCTGATACAGCGCTTTGCCTTTCTCGGAATCCCCGCCTTCGAACTTGTCCGCAGGGGATTTCGCTTGCAGTCCCGCGATGTAGGCCACCACGTTGTCCACGGCCTCGTCGTTCGCCAGCGTCATGGCCATGGGCCGCATCTGCAATCCCGCCGTATCCTTGGGATCGTAGCCGCGCAACCCGTCCTTGAATTTGTGCAGTTGAGCTTTCAGATACCAATCCTCCTGTCCGGCCAGACGCGGCGCGGATAGCTCTTTCTTGCCCCCGCCGTCTTCTCCGTGGCAGGTGGCGCAGACGGTGTAGAGGGCCTTGCCCTTTTCGGCGTCTTCCGCCCATGAAAACGTGGCGGAAACCAGGATCAACACGAAGCAGGCAAATTTTTTCACGAGAATCTCCTCGGTATTTATTGTTTTAGAATAAGGCCTGGAAATGCAAGCAAGACTCCCCCGCGCCAACAGATCTTATGGCCAAGGGTCAGGGCGTGATTGAGCAACTTCCGTGCGAACCTGAAAAAGCCTGCGCTTTACGGCACGGTCATTGCTTAACCGGGGGTGAAGCCTTCCCAATGTTAATGACGCACTTGCGACCATGAGCCCTGCCGCCGCGCTGGAGGCCTGGCCTCACACCTTCCATATCCCGGTGATGGGGACCGGGTTCACCCTGGACACACCGCTCAAGGTGGCGCGTTTCGGCATTTCGTCGGTGGTCTCGCTGGTGGACGACGAGATTATCGAGCGTATGCGCCGCTATTACTGCCACCTCTACGGCCTTGATTACCTGGCCGTGCCCGTGGGGTCGGAGGATTCTCGGGCGCGGCGCATCACCCTTTACCTCAACTTATTGCACGACCAGGTGGCGGATCAGATGCGAGAACTCGCCGCCGCGCCTTTCGTTCCCGGCGGCGATCTGGCCCGTTATTTCGAGTTGCTGCCCGAGGCGAGTCCGTTGCGCGCCGCCTACAAAGAAATGATCGCTATTCGCGATCCCGAGGAGCGCACCCGCCGCGAACCTGAGCTGCGCCGCCGCCTGCGCCCGGGAAATATTGATGTCAATATCATGACCAAGCTGGACCGCCAGCGCTGGCGCGGGGACCAGGAGCTGCCCCCCGGACAATCGGATGCCGTGGCGGCGCTGCGCGGTTTCGCGCTCAGCAAACTGCGCTCCTCGATAGTGTTCTCGGCGGGCCTGAATGGCCGGCTTTTCGATTCCATGGAGAGCTGTTCGGATTTTTTCCCCGCCGCGGACGGGACGCTTGGAAAACGCATCACCCTCAAGGTGAGCGATTACCGATCCGCCTACGTCCAGGGGCGCATGCTGGCGCGCAAGGGCCTGTGGGTCTCCGAGTACCGCATCGAATCAGGCCTGAATTGCGGCGGGCACGCCTTCGCGACCGAGGGGTTGTTGCTCGGCCCGGTGCTCGATGAATTCCAGCACCGGCGCGAGGAACTCGGAGGTGAATTGCGCTCTTTGCTGCTGACGGCTCTGAGGGCCCGGGGTTTGCCGGAACCGCCGGCGCTTCCCCTGCGGCTCACGGTGCAAGGCGGCGTGGCCACCGCCGGGGAGCACCGCTTCCTGCTCGAGCGCTACAACGTGGACGCGGTGGGATGGGGTACGCCATTCCTGCTCGTGCCCGAAGCTACCAGTGTGGACGATGAGACCCTGGTTCGTCTCATCGCGGCCCGGGAAGAAGACGTCTATCTCAGCCGCGCCTCGCCGCTCGGCGTGCCTTTCTATAACCTGAGGAACTCTTTGAGCGAGGAGGAACGTCGCCGCCGCATCAGCGAAGGAAATCCGGGCAGCGAATGCCCGCGCGGACACCTCGCCTCCAACACGGAGTTTTCCAAGAAACCCCTGTGCCTGGCCTCACGCGCCTACCAGCGCCTCAAACTTGCGGAGCTCGCCGCCGCGGGTCTCGATCCCGAAGTTCGATCCCGGGCCGAAGAGCGCGTGCTGGAAAAATCCTGCATCTGTCGCGACCTCGGCGGCGGAGCGCTGATCAAGCACGGCATCGCGCGGCGCGGCGAGGCCCATTCCGCCGTGTGTCCCGGCCCCAACATCGCCTTTTTCCACAAGCTGGCCTCGCTCAAGGAGATGGTGGATCACATCTACGGGCGCGGCGACCTGCTGGGCGCCGTGCACCGGCCCCATATGTTCCTGCAAGAGTTCGGCATCTACATTGACTTCTGGAAGAACCTGGCGCAAGAGGCCGCCGCGGCTGGAGAGCGCGAAAAAGGCCGCTTGCGCCAGTTCTACGAGAACCTGCTCAAAGGCGCGCGCGGCTACGAGGCAACCATGAAAGACTGGAGCCTGGAAACCGCGGATTTCCTGGAAAGAATGCGCGCGGAATTGCAGCGGCTGCTGAACCTTCTCGAAGAAGCGGGCCGGCAAGTTCCCTGGATGAACCCGCAACCTTCCCCCGCCGGGGCATGAGCCTGCCGGCGGGGTCCTGGGGCTACCCCAGCTTCCGCGAGCGCCTGGCCGGTCGTTTTCCAGGACTCGCCATTCGCAAGCTCAGCCTGCATGCCGGCTTTACTTGTCCCAACCTCGACGGCACCCTCTCTCGCGGTGGTTGCAGTTATTGCAACAACCGCGGGTTCGTGCCCGCGGCGGCCTCGTCGCGCGCGGATCTGCGCCGGCAGTGGGACGCGGGCCGCGCGCGCCTGCGCCAGCGCTACGGGAAGACCGACGGGTTCATCGCCTACTTCCAGGCCTACTCCAATACCTATGCGCCTCCGGAGCGCCTGCGGGAGATCTACGATCCCGTTCCCCTAGCCTATCCCGAGTGCTTGGGCGCGAGCCTGGGCACCCGGCCGGACTGCCTGCAGGACGGGGTCCTCGACGAACTGGAGCGCCTCGCCCGGCGCACCTTCCTCACCGTGGAGATAGGATTGCAGAGCGACCGCGACGAGGTGCTGCATGCGCTGCGCCGCGGCCACTCGCGCGCCCAGTTCCTCGACGCCGTTGATCGCGCCGCCGGTCGCGGCTTCGAGATGTGCGTACACCTTATCCTGGGACTTCCCGGTGAGGGCCCTGATGCCCCTGAGCGCATGGGCGATCTCATGGCCGCGCTGCCCGTGCAGTCGGTGAAGCTGCACAATCTGCACATCATGAAGGGCACCGCCATGGCGGAGCCGTTTCGACGCGGCTTATTGCGCCCCCCCTCGCGCCGGGAATACCTCAGCGCCGCCGCGCGCTTCATCCGCCGCCTGCGCCCCGACCAGTTCCTGCAGCGCGTGGTGGCCGATGCTCCCGAGGGCGTCTTGCTCTCTGACCCCTGGTGTCACGGCAAGCAGGATTTCCTCGCGGACCTACGCCGCGAGTTGGCGGCCCCGGAGGGCGTTCCGGCAGCGCGGGAGGCGCACGTTGGCATTCCCGTGCTCTGGACCTGAGAGCGCCTCAGCGGCGCGGCGGTCTTTTGGAGAAACCGCAAGCAACGCGGCCGTTCAGGCGCGCAGCAAGGTGATGGCCCCGATGACGATGAAGACGGCGCCGGCGACGCGCGCGATCCAGCGGGGATCGAGATAACGCGACACGAGCGCGCCGGCCATGACGCCAATGCCGCTGGCGCAAATCAAGGCCAAGGCGGAAGCGAGGAAGACCAGGGGGCGTGAAATTTTACCCTCCGCCGAGAAGGCCAGGGTGGCAAACTGGGTCTTGTCGCCGAGTTCGGCCATCAGGATGGAGAAAAAAACCGTGAGGAAGGAGGCGGCGGGATTCATGCTGGGCCTTTCTTGCGTTATCTTGGACCTCAAGAGTTGGTCGCAAGTTCCGGAGAAAAATGCAAGTAATCCTTGACAAAGGCGGCTTTTTTCTTAAACTCCACTATCAGAATCCACGCATGCGCCCTTCTTCAATCCTCGCCGTTCTCCTGTTGTTGGCTCATCCGCTGCTGGCCGGTGTTCCTGTGGACAGGCCGGAGACGGGTGCCAAGGCGCCGGCTTGCTGCTGTGCAACGGACTGTGCGCCGCCCGAGGATCCGTGTTGCCATTGCCAGGCGCCCACGCGCGCGCCAAGTCCGGATCCCATCCTGCCGGCTTCACAGGGCAGCGGCTTTGAAATTGCCAAATCGCTGGCCGCGCCGGTTCGTCCCGTCACCGTTGCCATGAGCGACGGGACCCGCGCGCTAGCGGCCGGAGTTTCCCAGGTTGACGAATTCGCCTATCCCGCGACCGCGCCCATCTACATCCTGCTCCACCGCCTGCGAAACTGACGCGGCCCACGCCCCGGATCTCCCGCGATCCGGAGGATGAGTTTTTATTTTTTTCGACCCTCACTACAGGAGCAGTATGCCTTTTTTGCGAAAACTATGGGCCAGCGGTCTGGCCGCGTGTCTGGCGTCCGGCTTATGGGCCGAAGGACCAGCGCGCGCCATCGAGGTCGCGATCCTCCATCCACGGCCGCCCGCTTCGGACACCGACCGCGCTTTGCGCGGCCCGGTCCTCGATGCGGACGATCTCGCGGCCCTGGCCCTCGCGCGCAGCCCGCGGCTCAAGGCCGCCGCGGCTTTCCAGCAGGCGCGCGGGGAACGGGCGGTGCAGGAACGATCCTGGATGGATCCCGTGCTTTCCTATGCCCTCGCCCCGCAAAGCCTGTCTTCGGAAATGCGCACGGGCTGGTCCTTGCGCTTGGAGCAGTCCATCCCCTTTCCCGGACGGACGAGCCTGCGCGGACGGGCGGCAGAGCTCGAGGCGGCGGCGGCCGGAGGTGATCGCCGTGCCCTAGAACTCGCCATCGCCGCCGAGGCCTACGAGCTTTATGCCGACTACTACGGCCTGGCACGCGAAGCAGAGCTGTTGGAAAAACAGGGTGAGCTGTTGCGGGCGCTGCAGGCCAGCGCGCTCGCCCGCCATCAGGCCGGCAAGGCCAGCCGCGGCCCGGCGCTCATGGCCGAGGTCGAGTTGCATCACACCCACCATGGGATGTTGAAAATCGCGGGGCGTCAAGCGGAGGTGTTGGCACGCATGGACGCCCTGCTCGACCGGCGCGGTGGCGCCAACCTGCCGCAGTTGCCCCCGCCCGTGGCGGAACTGCCGCTGCTTTCCGGCGCGGAAAATGAGGATGAGGCCGTCAAGGAGGCGCTGCGCTCCCGGCCTGAAATCGCCGCCCTGCGCGCGCGCCGGGGCGCCGCGCTCACCCGCGTGGACCTCGCGCGGCGCGAACGCTTTCCCGACCTGATGTTCATGGCGGAGCAGAGCACCTTCATGGAGGAAGCGGACCTGCGCTTCGCGCTCGGCGTTTCCGTGGCGCTGCCGCTGCGCTTCGCCAGGCGCAGCGCCATGGTGCGCGAGTCCAACGACGAGGCGCAACTGCTGCACTACGAACTGGCGGCGGCGGAGGCCGCCATTACCGGCGAAGTGCGTCGCGCGCTCGCGGACCTGCACAGTGCTTGCGACGTGGCGGCGAACTATGCCACCAACATCCTGCCTACCGCGCGCGATTGGCTGGATTCCGCGCGGCTCGACTACGAGGCCGGGCGCGCGGAGCTGCGCGAAGTCATCGAGGCGGCGCGACACCTTCATGAAGCCGAATTCGGCCGCCATGAGGCCCTGGCCGGGCAGGTTCTAGCGCGTGCCCGGCTCGACGCGGCTCGCGGCCGCATGCCGGGCCGCGCCACCACCGTTCCCGTGCCACTGGATAGCACCCCTTCACCGGAGTCCGACCATGAATAACCGATCCCTCATTCTTTTCCTTGCGGCCACGGTGGCCCTGGTGCCCGCGCGGGCTGGCGCGCAGGAAGGTCATGAACACGCCGGCCATAGCCATGAACCCGGAGAAAAAACTCGTGCGGCGGCGGATAAGGGCGCCAACGCCATCGCCTACTACACCTGTTCCATGCACAACTCGGTGCGCGCGACGCAGCCGGGGAAATGCCCCATCTGCAGCATGGACCTCACCCCGGTGTATCAGAAGGAACTTGACACGGGTGTCATTCCCATGAGCGCGGAGCGCCGTAAACTCGTGGGAATACGCCTGCAAGAAGTGACCCGCGGCCCGTTGCGGCTCAATTTCCGTTCGCCGGGAGTGGTGGCCTACGATGAGAACGGCCTGCGGGACATCAGCCTGCGCTCGGGGGCCTGGGTGGAGAAACTCTACGCCTCCGCGACGGGCGCGGCCGTGAAGCGCGGCGAGCCGCTTTTCGAGATCTACAGTCCCGATCTCTACAGCGTGCAGCACGAGTACCTCTTGGCCTTGGGGCAAGCCAAGAGCGCCAGCTTATCGGGTGCGCGCGCTGGAATGCTCGCGGCGGCCGCCACGCGCAACCTCGAACTCTGGGGCATGGACCAGGAGCAGATCACGGAGCTGGCGCTGAGCGGCAACGCCGTCGGGCGCGCCAAGGTCCTGAGCCCGCTGGACGGCTTTATCCTTGAAAAGAACGCCGTGGAAGGCGGCTTCCTGATGATGGGCGAGCGCGTCCTGCGCCTGGCGCCCCTGGATCGCGTTTTCGTGGAGGCGGCGATCTATGAATCCGAGTTGCCCTACGCCCGCGCGGATCTGCCGGTGGAGGTGCGCTGGAAGGGTCCGGAAGGTGAAATGACCGCGGCGGGCAAGGTGGCTGCCGTGTTGCCCGCCGTGCGCGAAGAGACGCGCACGGCCACGCTGCGCATCGTGCTCGACAACCCCGGAACGCGCCTGCGCCCCGGCCAAACCACCGAGGTCGTCTGGAAGGTGGAACTCGGCGACAAGCTGCTGGTGCCCGCCGCCGCGGTGATCTTCTCGGGAACGAGCCGGCTGGTCTTCGTGGAGGCGGACGCGGGCCACCTGCAGATCCGCCGCATCCGCACGGGCGCGCGCGCCGGGGAATCCTACGAGGTGCTGGAAGGCCTGGAGGAAGGCGCGGAGGTGGTGGCGTCAGGAACCTTCCTGGTGGCCGCCGAGAGCCGCCTGCGCTCCGCGGCCGCCGTTTGGGGCGGTGAGGAATGACGCCACCCGAAGAAAAAACGGGCCTCGTCGCGCGGCTCATCGCCGCCAGCGCGGCCAATCCCTGGCTGGTCATCGCCGTCGCCGTTGGCGCGGTGGCTTGGGGCTGGCACTCCATGATGCAATCGCCCCTGGACGCCGTTCCCGACCTCTCCGACGTGCAGGTCATCATCTCCGCGGACTGGCCGGGACGCAGCCCTGATCTCGTCGAGGATCAGATCACCTATCCCCTGTCATCCTCCCTGCTCGCGGCTCCGAAGGTCAAGTACGTGCGCGGCCAGTCCTTCTTCGGGCTCTCGCTGGTGTACGTTATTTTCGAGGACGGGACGGACATCTACTGGGCACGCAGCCGCGTGCTGGAGTACCTGAGCGCGGCCAGCGGCAGGCTGCCGGCGGGCGTGAACCCCGTCCTCGGTCCCGACGCCACCGGCGTGGGCTGGGTGTTCCAGTACGCGCTGGTGGACAAGAGCGGCCGGCAGGACCTGCGGCAGTTGCGCGCCCTCCAGGACTGGAACCTGCGCTACGCTCTCCAGAGCGTGCCCGGCGTGGCCGAGGTCGCGGCGGTGGGCGGCTTCGTGAAACAATACCAGGTGCAGGTGGATCCCCTGAAGCTCAGGGCGCATGGCGTCCTGCTCGGAGACGTGCTGAACGCCGTGCGCGCGGCCAATGCCGACAGCGGCGGCCACACCTTGGAAATCGCCGGCCACGAGCACATGATCCGCGGGCGCGGCTATATCCAGTCGCCCCGGGACCTCGAAAGCATTCCCGTCAAAAGCGCCGCGGGCGGTATCGCCGTGCGCGTTCAAGACGTGGCCGCGGTGAGCCTGGGTCCCGAGTCGCGGCGCGGTGTGGCGGAACTCGACGGCGAAGGCGAGACCGTGGGCGGCATCGTGGTGATGCGCTACGGCGAGAACGCGCTGCACATCATTGACGCCGTGAAGCAGCGCCTGACGGAAGTGAAGTTGGGTCTGCCACCGGGCGTGGAGCTCCGCGTCACCTACGACCGCTCCGAACTCATCCGCGCCGCCATCGCCACCCTGAAGCACACCCTCATCGAAGAGATGGTGGTGGTGAGCGTGGTTATTTTCCTCTTCCTGATGAGCTTCAAGAGCGCGCTGATCCCCATCCTGCTGCTGCCGGCCGCGGTAGTTATTTCCTTCATCCCCATGCTGCAGCAGCACCTCACCGCCAACATCATGTCGCTGGGCGGCATCGCGGTGGCCATCGGCGCCATGGTGGATGCCTCCATCATCATCATCGAGAACATCCACAACAAACTCGAGGATTGGGAGCGGCACGGCCGTCCAGGCGAACGCGCGGCGGTGCTGGTGGCGGCCATGCAGGAGGTGGGGCCCGCCATCTTCTATTCGCTGCTGGTGATCACCGTGGGCTTCCTGCCTGTTTTCGCCCTTGAAGGCACCGAGGGCCGCTTGTTCAAGCCCCTGGCCTTCACCAAGACCTACTCCATGGGCGCCGCGGCTTTCCTCGCGGTCACGCTGGCGCCGGCATTGGCCGCCCTCGTCCTGCGCGGGCGCGTCCGCGAGGAGGAGCGCCATCCCCTGAACCGCTGGCTCATCGGCGGCTACTCCGTGGTGGTGCGCGGTGTGTTGCGCTACCCGCGGCTCATCATCGCGCTGGCGGTGCTGCTGATGGCCACCACGGTTCCGGCCTTCTTCGCCCTGAAGAGCGAATTCATGCCGCCCCTGAACGAGGGCTCCCTGCTCTACATGCCCACCGCGCCGCCGGGCATGTCCATGACCGAGGCCGGCGCGACGCTGCAACTCATGGACCGCAAGCTCAAGGAGTTCCCGGAGGTCGTCTCTGTCTTTGGCAAAATAGGCCGCTCGGGAAGCCCCACCGATCCGGCGCCGCTCAACATGGTGGAGACCACCGTGGTGCTGAAGCCGAAGGAACAGTGGCGCGCGGGCCTCACCTGGGACGGGCTCATCAAGGAGATGAACGCCGTCCTGGACGTGCCGGGCATGCCCAACATCTGGTGGATGCCCGTGCAGACGCGCACCGAAATGCTGGCCACCGGCGTGCGCAGCCCGCTGGGAGTCCAGGTCTTCGGCGACAACCTGGAATCCATCGAAAAAGCGGCCATCGCCATCGAGCGCATCGTCGCCGCTATCCCCGGCACGCGCAGCGCCTTCGCGGAGCGCTCCACCGGCGGCTTCTACATTGACGTCGTGCCCGACCGCGACAAGGCCGCGCGCCACGGCATCAACATCGCGGACGTGAACATGACCCTGGAAACAGCTCTGGGCGGCATGAACATCAGCGAAACCGTGGAAGGCCGCGAGCGCTATCCCGTGCAGGTGCGCTATGCGCGCGACTTCCGCGAAAACCCCGAGGACCTCGCCGCGCTGCTGGTGGACTCCCCGCGCGGCTACGCGCTTCCGCTCGGCGAAGTGGCCGCCATCCGCCACACGCGCGGCCCCGACATGCTGCGCAGCGAAGACGGCAAACTGGTGGGCTTCGTGTTCATCGATCCCGGCGACGTTCCGCTGGTCGAGTACGTGAACGCGGCGCGCGAGAAGGTGGCGAGCGCGCTGGAGCTTCCCCCGGGCGTGCGCATCGCCTGGGTCGGGCAGTTCAAGCACTACGAGCGCGCCCGGGAACGGCTGCTGTTGCTGGTGCCCGTGACGCTGGCCATCGTCATCCTGCTGCTGTACCTCAATACGCGCTCGCTGGCTGAAACCTGCATTGTGCTCCTGGCCGTGCCGTTCTCGCTCATCGGGGCGGTGTGGCTGCTTTACGGCCTGAACTACAACATCAGCGTCGCGGTGTGGGTGGGCATGATCGCCCTGGCCGGACTCGACGCCGAAACCGGCGTGGTGATGCTGCTCTACCTCAAGCTCGCCTATGAGCGCTGGCGTTCCGAAGGCCGCATCAAAACCCCCGCGGATCTCCGCGCAGCCATCGTCGAGGGCGCGGCGCGGCGCATCCGCCCCAAGCTCATGACGGTGCTCACCACCTTCGTGGGGCTGGTGCCCCTGCTCTGGAGCACCGGCACCGGCGCCGACCTCATGAAGCGCCTGGCCGCACCCATGGTGGGCGGGCTCGCCACCTCATTCCTGCTGGAGCTGCTGGTCTATCCGGCGATATTCCTGCTCTGGAAGGGGCGGGCTTACCGGAATGAATAAGCCCTTGCACCGCCGCGCCGTCGCCGTCCTCATGGGCGTGATCATGGGCCTCGCCGGAGTTGTGGCTGATCCAGGCGAATCCGTGGCTGACACCCGCGTCCCCAGCCCGGCCGCGCGATCCATCCCCATCTCCCTGCCAGAGGCGGTCGCCACGGCTTTACGCCAGAACCCCGACCTCAAAGCCGTGCGGTTGCGCATCGGCGAAGCCGAGGCGCGAGAGATTCAGGCGGGAATTCCCGGCAACCCCGAGCTTGAAGTGAAGAGCTTGGGTGGCTCCGGAAGCCGCAAAAATCTGGAACTGGATCTGATCCAACCTTTCGCGTTCTCGGGACGCTTGCGGGCCGCGCGTGAGGTCGCTGGCGCGGAGCTCGCTGCGACTCGCTGGGAGATTGGCGACACGGAGAGGGAATTGGCCCGGCGCATCGCCGCGGCTTTCGCGCGCCTGCTGGCGCTTCAGGAAGATGCGGCCTTGCAGGACGAGCTGATCGCGTCCGCGGAGGAACTGCTCGTGGTGATGGAGAAGGCCCTGGGTCAGGCGCAAGTCTCGGAAGCCCACCGCAACAGTGCCGCGATAGAATTGCAGCGCGCGCGAAGCAAGAAGGCCAAAATCGAGACGCAAGGGGCCTCCTTGGGCATCGAGTTCAACCGCCTGATCGGAGCGGAAGACGTCGAGCGACGGCCCATGGGAAACTTGGAAATGGCCGTTCCCGGCGACGATGCCTATTCCACGGCCTTCGCTCTGGAGCACCGTCCCGATGTGCGGGTCGCCCGTGAGCGGGTGCGTCAGGCGCGGCTCGAACGGAGTTTGGCCGAGAAGGAGCGTTGGGCGGACGTCGGTGTGGGGATCGCTTACGAAAAAAGTTCCGACCTCGGCGGCACGGAGGATACTTACGGCTTTAAGATCGCGGCGCCCTTGCCCCTCGTCAACCGGGCGCGCGGGCGCATCCGCGAGGCCGCCCTGCGCGAAGATCGGGCGGGTCTGGAATTGCGGGCCCTGGAAGTCCGCGTGCGCGGCGAATGCCGTGATGCCTTGCAAAGGCTGCGCGCCGCGGCCGCCCAACTCGACCGCTATCGCTCGGGGATCCTCGAACGTTCCCGGGAGAATATTGAGATCGCCCGCGCTGGTTATCTGAAGGGACTGAACGGCATGACAGAGATCCTCCAGGCGCGGCAGCAGCATCTGGATCTCAAATCCGCGTGGATCGAGTTGCTGTTGGAATTGCGCCTCGCCGCCGCCGATGCCGCGGCCGCCCATGCCATGGAACCCGCGCCATGAAGGGTTGCCAGGATAGGTCCGCCGCACCGAAAAGAGCCTGGCGAGCGTTCGCCACGCTGGCTGTTCTGCTGATCCTCCCTGAGGTGGTGGAGGGTCACGGGGGACACGATCATGGGGCGGCGGCCGTGGGTACTGTGGGCTTGGAACCCGTGGAGCTGGATGAGCGCACTATCGCCAAGCTCGCCATCACCAGCCGCGCGGCGGAAAAACGGAAATTCGCGACCAGGCTCATCAGTTACGGCCAAGTAATTGGCGATCCCGCCGGCGAGATCACCGTCAGTGCCAGGGTGGCGGGCCGGATCACGGAGGTGCGGGTTCGGGAAGGTGCCCTAGTGAAACGGGACGAGGAGCTGGCCGTTCTACGGAGCGATCTGCCCGGTGATCCGCCGCCTTCGTTGGTCGTTGTCTCGACGATGGACGGCATCGTCCGCGAGCGCTGGATCGAACCCGGACAAGGGGTCGAGGCCGGGCAGGAGCTTTTTCTCATCCAGAAGCCGCAAGCCATGTTGGTGGAGTGCCAGGTGCAGGAAATAGATATCGGGCGCTTGCGCGTGGGCATGAAGGCGCTGTTAGAGGCCGATGCTTTTCCCGACCACAGTAGCAACGGCTCGATCCTGCGAATGGCTGGTCAGCTTGACACCGATCACCGGCTCGCCGTCATCATCCAACCCGAGGGCCCCGAGGGCATGGTCGAGGGGTTGCGTCCAGGGATGCACGTGCGCGCCGGCATTATCACGGCGACCGACGCGAATTTGGCGGTTCCACGCCAAGCGCTATTGGGCAGGGCGGGCAATTATTTCGTCTTTGTCCAGGAAGGCCGGCGCTTCAGGGGCCGGCCCGTTGCCATCGGCGTGAGCGATGAGGGAGAGGTGGAAATAAAGGGCGGCCTCACCGCGGGGGAGCGCGTCGTCACTCAGGGAGCCTGGGAGTTGCAGTATGCCGCGGCCAAGGTGCATCCAGCGCCATCCGAAATGCGCGCGCCAGGCGCAGCGAGTCAAAAAGGTAGCCCGGCGCCGCAGGCCGGCGATCCCACCGGCGCGGACGTGCGCTTGGATGAGGCGGCCCAATCCCATTTGGGCCTTAAAACCACGGAGGCCGAACTGCTGAGCCTCGAGCGGCTGGTGCGCGGCTACGGCGAGATCGAAACCGATCCCGAGCATGTGGCGCGTGTTGGCACGAATGGGGCTGGGGTCGTGCGGGAGCTCGCTGTTTTCGGCGGAGAAACCGTAGCCGCTGGCGCCATGCTCGCGCGCGTTGAGCCCGTGCTCATCGGCGCCTCACCCGCGCCCGTGGCCATTCTGGCTCCGCTGGAGGGCACCGTCCTGGATAGCGCGGCGCGCATCGGCCGCATGTTCAGGGAAAAAACCGACCTGTTCACCCTAGCCGACCTGAGGTTCGTCCGGGTGCGCTGCCGTATTTACGAGAGCGAGTCGCGTGCCCTTGAGCTGGGCCAAGTGGCCCGGATCAGCTCCGAGGCTTGGCCGGGCCGGGAGTTCCAGGGGCACGTGCTGAGTTTTGGCGCTCAACTGGAGGAAGCGACGCGGACCCTGCCCGTATGGATCGCATTGCATCAGGATGAACTCCTGTTGCGGCCGCACATGCTGGTGGAGGTCCATATCGTGACCGGCCCACGGGAGGAAGGCCTCGCCGTTCCGCTGTCCGCCGTGCTCGACGAGAACCGCGGTCCCTTCGTGTACGTTAAATTCGGGAATGCCTTCCGGCGTCAACACGTTTCTCTGGGGGCTCGTGACGCCCGCCACGTCATCATCAGCGACGGGGTCTTTCCTGGCGATCCGGTCGTCTCGCGGGGGGCTGAACGGCTGCGCCATGCTTCGAGCAGCCCGGTGGCGCCACCCACCCAGCAGAAGGAAAACTAGATGCTGGACGCCATCATCGCCTTCTCGCTGCGCAACCGCCTTATCGTAGTCGCGGCGGCGGCGCTGATCCTGGCCTGGGGCTCCGTGCTCATCACGAGACTGCCGGTGGATGTTTTGCCGAACCTGAACCGGCCCACGGTGACCATCTTCTTGGAGGCCGAAGGACTGGCGCCGGAAGAGGTGGAGACCCAAGTGGCCTTTCCCGTCGAGACTATGATGAACGGAGCCACCGGCGTGCGCCGGGTGCGCTCGGTTTCTTCCGTCGGCTTGGCGCTGGTTTTCATCGAGTTCGATTGGGACATGGACATCTACAGGGCCCGGCAAATCGTCTCGGAAAAACTCAACAGCGCGCGCGAACAGTTGCCAGTTGGCGTGAATCCCGTCATGGGTCCCATCTCGTCCATCATGGGCGAAATCATGCTCATCGCCATCACGGCGGACGCGAATCAAAACCTCACGTCCATGGATCTGCGCACGCTGGCCGATTGGACGGTGCGGCCGCGGCTGTTGTCGGTGGCTGGAATAGCTCAGGTCACCGTCATCGGTGGGGACGTGCGCCAGTTCCAGGTGCTGGTGCGGCAGGAGCGCCTGAAGGCGCTCGGCCTCACCCTGCATGATGTCGAGGCGGCCTTGAAAGAATCCAACGTCAACACAGGTGGAGCCTTTGTTTTCGAGGGGGCGGCGGAATCCATGGTGCGCAATATCGCGCGGGTGGAATCCATCGAGGATCTGGAGCAAACCGTCATCGTTGATCGCGGCGGGGTTCCCGTATTGCTCTCCCACGTCGCTGAGGTTCGCGAGGGTTCGCCCATCAAGCGCGGCGAGGCTGGCGCCAATGGACGGCGCGCTGTTATCCTGAGCATCCAGAAACAGCCGGACGCTGACACCGTGGCGCTCA
Organism: bacterium; assembly: GCA_023261545.1. Classification (GTDB taxonomy): domain Bacteria; phylum Planctomycetota; class JADGBV01; order JADGBV01; family JADGBV01; genus JAHFOS01. The sequence continues at coordinate 11,924 of JAHFOS010000010.1, read as the reverse complement.
GTGCGCAGATCAACCTGGCGCTCGACGGGATCGAGAAGGGCTTGAAACCCGGTTATCGCGTTCACCGGGAGATCTTCCGCCAGTCCGAGTTCATCCGCACGGCCATCCACAACGTCTTGGAGGCCTTGCGCGACGGAGCCATCTTCGTGGCGCTGGTGCTCTTGCTGTTCCTGCTCAACTTCCGCACCACGCTCATCACCTTGACGGCCATTCCCCTCTCGCTGGTGATCACGGCCTTTGTTTTCCACCTCTTCGGCATGTCCATCAATACCATGACCCTGGGAGGACTCGCCATCGCCATCGGCGAGCTGGTGGATGACGCCATCGTGGATATCGAGAACGTCTTCCGCCGACTGAAGGAGTGGAAGAAAAGAGCGGAATCGGGAGCGGCGGACGCGCCTTCCAGCCACGGCCTTCAGGGCGCCGCCCTGGTGATTTTCAGAGCGTCCTCCGAGGTGCGCGGGTCCATCGTTTTTGCCACCGTCATCGTCGTCCTCGTCTTTGTCCCGCTCTTCAGCATGGGCGGCATCGAGGGGCGCATTTTCGTGCCCCTCGGCGTCGCTTATGTGGTTTCCATCCTGGCCTCGCTGGTGGTGGCGCTCACGCTGACACCGGCGCTGGCGTCCTATTTGCTGCCCCGGGCAAAATTCATGGACGACGAGCGTGACGGCTGGCTGGTGCGCTGTATCAAGCACCTCGATGAGCATTGGGTGTTGCGGACGACGCTGCGGTATCCTGGAGCAAGCCTGGCCGTGGGACCGGCGCTGGTCGTGCTGAGCCTGTGGTCGGCCTCCCGTTTCGGCAGCGAGTTCCTGCCGCCCTTCAACGAGGGCAGCGTCACCATCAATCTGCTGCTGCCGCCCGGCACCGCCCTGGCGGAAAGTGATCGCGTCGGTCGGTTGGCCGAGGACTTGATCCGCGAGGTTCCCGAGGTACGGCAGACCGGCCGGCGTGTCGGGCGTGCCGAGCAGGACGATCACGCCGAGGGAGTGCATTCGACGGAGATTGAAGTCGAGCTCGATGTCCCGGAGGCGAAGGGAATCTTTTCCAGGTTGACAGGGTTCTTCAGATCCAGCCGCCAAGGCGCTCCCGCGCGCAGCAGGGAAGCCGTGCTCGCCGACATTCGCGGGCGCCTGGGGATGCTCCCCGGCTTGGTCGTCAACATCGGTCAACCCATCAGCCATCGCATCGACCACCTACTCTCTGGAGTGCGCGCGCAAATTGCCGTCAAGCTCTTCGCGGATGACCTAGAGGTTTTGCGCGCTAAGGCGGATGAGATCCGTCGCGTCATGGGTGAGGTTCCGGGCATCGTGGACCTGTATGTCGAGAAGCAGGTCCTCGTGCCGGAAACTCTGGTGCGTATCGATCGCCGTAAGGCCCAGCTCTACGGCCTGCGCGTCGGGGAGGTGGCCGAGGTCGTGGAGACAGCCCTGCAGGGTCTCCGGGTCGGAGAAATCTTGGACGGGCAGCGCCGCTATGATATCGTCCTGCGCTTGCCGGATGAGGCGCGACGTGATGCCGGCGCGCTCGGAGAGACGCTCATTGACACGCCGGGCCATGGGTTGATTCCCCTGCGCGCGGTGGCCGAGGTCATTGACGGCCAAGGCCCGAACCAGGTCCTGCGCGAGGACACGAAAAGGCGCATCGTCATCCAATGCAACACCAGCGGACGGGATCTGGGCGGTGTTGTTGAAGACATCCGCCAGCGTCTGGGTCAGCACGTCGTGTTGCCCGAGGGTTCCTTTATCACCTTCGGCGGCCAATACGAGAGCCAGCAGCAGGCGCGGCGCACCCTGGCTTTCCTGAGCCTGTTCAGCTTGGCCGGCATCATCATCGCGCTGTACAGCCACTTTCGATCCGCGAACCTAGTCGTGCAGATCCTGGCGAGCATCCCCTTCTCCTTCGTCGGCGCCATTGCCGGCATCTACCTCACGGGCGGCGTGGTCAGCGTCGCCTCCATGGTGGCCTTCATCACCCTGTGCGGCATTGATTCGCGCAACGGCATCATGATGATCTCGCACTACCTGCACCTCCTGCGCCACGAGGGCGAGTCCTGGAACCAGCGCATGATCGTGCGTGGTGCCCTGGAGCGAATCGTGCCGGTGCTGATGACCGCGCTCACGGCGTCGCTCTCCCTGATTCCCTTGATCCTCGCCGCCGGAGAGACGGGCAAGGAGATCCTGCATCCCGTGGCCGTGGTGGTTTTTTCCGGCATCATCGGCTCCACCCTGATGGACATCGCGCTGCGTCCGGCCATGTTCTGGCTGTTCGGCCGGCGTGCGGTGGAGCACATTTTTCGCGAGCTATGCCCTGAAGAGCTGCCGCGCGTCTTCGCCGCATACGGCGCGACCGGATCATGAGCGTTTCTTTTTCCACCTTTTCCAAGGAGTTTTTATGACTTTCAAAATAATTTCCCTCCGTCACGCCCTGCTGCCCATGCTCATGGCGCTTCTTTCTACCGGGGCCATCTTCGCCCATGGCGATGAAGAACATGGTGAGTCCAAGGCGAAGGCCGCAAAAAAGGACGAGAGCGCCGACACCGACTACACCTGTTCGATGCACAGCTCGGTGCACGCGAAACAGCCTGGAAAGTGCCCAACCTGCGGCATGGCTCTCACCGCTGTGCATCAAGAAGAGCACAAGGCAGCAGCGGAGGCTCCAACCACCGATCTCCAGAAGACCTGGGCCATGGTCCAGGAGCAACATGCTGCTCTCGACCACGCTATCGAGAACAAAGAACTGGCCAAGGTGCATGAGTTCGCCTTCGCCATCCGGGATTTGCTTAAAAAGATGCCCGCTCTTTCTTCGGCCCTTTCCGCGGAGGATCGCAAAAAATTGGACGGCGCTGTCGAGCGCTCCGCTGGAATCGCAGCTGGGCTCGATGAGTCCGGGGACGCAGGCCAACAAAAGGCCACCGAGGAGCAGGAGGGGCGTTTAGACAAGCTGCTCCATTATATCGCCAGCCTCTATCCCAAGGGGACTCTCGGAGCCGAGGATGATCACAAGGAGCATGGCGACGCTAATCGCAAGCACGAATGAGCTTCTGATCTGGGAGCCCCGCTCCGGCCTCTGCCTTAAACCGTCGCTCAGCAAGGGACTGTCTCCTCCCGAGGCGGGGCAGTCCCTTGCTTTGCAAGAGGATGTTTTTCACAGGACGTTCAGTAAACTCCAAATTCTCTCACCCAGGTAAACCCTATGCCTCCCGCCGATTTCGCACGCTGGCGTCACTCCCATAACTATATCGCCGACTCCTCCGTCAGTGAGCGCCGCACCCGTATAGTTATCTGCATTACAACCGTGATGATGGCCGTAGAGATTGCGGCCGGCGTCACCTACAACTCGATGGCGCTGCTCGCGGATGGCTGGCATATGAGCACGCACGCCGCGGCCTTCTTCATTACGGCGCTCGCCTACTATTTCAGCCGGCGCCATGCCGAGGATCCCCGATACAGTTTCGGTCTCGGAAAAATGGGTGTTTTGGGAGGGTTCGCAAGCGCGATTATTTTGTTTATGGTCGCGCTGCTGGTCGCGGGGGAGTCGGTGCGCGGTATTTTCAGGCCGGCACTGATCCACTTCAACGAGGCCATTGCGGTGGCCGTGGCCGGCCTGCTGGTCAACCTGATTTGCGCGCTGCTATTCAACGACGGCCATCACGCGCATGGCGCTGAACATGACGACCATCACCATCATCACCACCACGATCTCAACCTGCGGTCGGCCTATCTGCACGTCCTCGCCGACGCGCTAACTTCCGTGACGGCCATCGTAGCCTTGCTCGGAGGCAAGTTTTTGGGCTGGTCCTGGCTCGACCCGGTGATGGGTCTCGTGGGCAGTGCCGTCATTGTCGTTTGGTCTTATGGCCTGCTTCGGGATACCAGCGCTATCCTGTTGGACCGCACACCGGAATCGTCCGACCTTCCGCATGAAATTCGCCGCGCCGTAGAGAGCGATGGCGATGCGTTTGTCGCCGACCTCCATGTCTGGCAAGTGGGCATCGGAAAATTCTCGGCCGCTATCTCCATCGTGGCGAAAGAACCCAAGCCTTTGGACACCTACCGCGAATTTTTTCGCGAGCACGAGGAGCTTGTGCACGTCACCATTGAAATACAACATGACCGCGATCAGGCGGGCGTCCACGCCGCCGGTTGACCAACGATAGAGGCGCAGACGGACGCGCGTCAGCAAAGCGGCGAGCAGGACGGCGCTTGACCGCGTTTAAGCCTAAGGATACTCCCGAAGCCATGTTGGTTGCTCCGATCCATCGCCTGCGGAACTTGGCCGTCGCATTGGCCCTGCCGCTCTTGTTCCTGCCGATCTATGGCGGCAGGGTGCTCTGTTTCGAAGGCGCGGCGGGAATTTCACTGGAACCGGCGTCACAAGGTCGTTGCGAAATCCATGGGGCGGGAAAGGATGGCGGGTCGTCCGTCCTTCAGGCGATTTCCACGACGGAGCCATCCTGCGCGGATTTCTCCTTGCCTCCAGCCAGGGTGGCGAAGCGGGGTTCCGCCGCTTTCATGTCCTGCGTGCTGGCGCCAGCGCCGGTCTTTGCCGCGCTTCCTGTCTGCAAGCCGGAGAGACGAAGCCCCTGTATCGCGAGACCCTGGGGCGGGTCCTATCCTTCCCATCTGCGATCCGTCGTCTTTCTGATCTGAAGGCGCGTTCGCGGCGCGGCCCGTAGGCCGCGCTGGAGTTTATCATTCCCCGCCGCGGACGTTTGCCGCCATCCGCGTGCTGGACTTGGGCGGCATCTCTTGGGAATTCTTGCCATGATCCGGCTGCCATTGCTTTCAGATCTGTTGCGCGTTTGCATCGGAGCGTTGATCCTTGCGCGGGCCCTGTGGGCCGACGCTTCTCAATCCGCATTTCCGTCCGGGTCTTCCGCATCCGTGAGTGATCCGCATATCGGTGCCGAGGGAGCCACTGTCCCCGTTGAGCATTTGGTCGGGCTGGCTTTGGCCCACAACCCCAACCGTGAGGTGTGGGAGGCCAACCGGGCCGTCGCGGCTGCCGAGGTCACACGGGCCCGCGCCTGGAGCAATCCCGAATTGGAAATGAGCGGCGGCCGGTCGCGTGCCCGAGATGGCGGCGCGCGTGAAACGATCCACGGCCTCGATGTGCGCCAGCGTCTTGAGTTGCCAGGCAAGCGATCAGCGCGCATTAAGGCCGCCGAGTCGGAGCGGGGCGTCGCGGAACGGGAAGCGGCGGTGGATGCGCTCGATTTGGAAGCGGAGGTTCGTTCCGCCGCACTCTTAGTCGCCGCAGCCGACGCGGCGGTGATGCGCGCCGAGGCCGCCGCCGCGCTGGCCAACGAAATCCAAGTCGTCGTGGAGAAACGCCTAACTGCAGGGGAGACCGACCAGGGCGACGTGGCCCGGGTGCGCTCCGAATCCGCCGTCGCCACGTTGGCTCTGGAGGCCGCCCGACGTGCAGCCGAAGCCGCGCGCGCGACGCTGCGCGCCTGGTGTGGGGAAGGGCTGCCCGCCCGCTTCACCGTCGCCGACGCTTTGACGGTGGAACCGGTATCCATGACCGCCGAAGCCGCGCGCGCGGCGGCTCTCGCAGTCCATCCCCGCTTGGCGGTGCTGGTCGCCCAGGCCAAAGCCCGGCGCGCGGATATCTTGCGCGAAGAGAAGACTTGGTACCCCGATGTGACGGTCGGAGCTTTCGCGGACCGCGAGAGCGATACGAACAACCATGGGCTTTCCCTTGGGGTGGAACTGCCGCTCTGGAATCGCAACCAGGGCGGTATCGCCGCCGCGCGGGCCGATCTATCCCGGATCAGCGCCGAGCGGAAACGGGAGCTCGCCGCCCTCCAGCGCGAGGTGGGCTTCGCTTGGTCAGCTTGCGAACGCGAACGCCTGCGCGCAGAGGGGCTTGGTGTCACCGTAGTGCCCGCGGCCAATGAGGCCCTGACCTTGCGCATGAAAGCCTTCCGTGCTGGCGAATCCTCGCTTCTGGAGGTGCTCGATGCCCGCCGTGCCGCCTTGGCGGCTGAGGAGGCGCTGCTGGAGGCCCGACGCAGCGCCGCTGAGGCGCGCATCACCTTAGCCAAAGCCATGGGCACCTTCAACAAACCTACCTCCACCAACGACGTTCCCGCCAAGGACTCACAACCATGACAAACCACTCCCTTTCCGCCGCAATTTTCTTCGCTATAGCCAGTGCCAGCCCGCTTCTCGCCGAGAACAATGCGGATCAACTTGGGGGCGACCATGACGCCAAACCGGCAGCCGCAGCCCATGACGAATCGGTGACCCTCCCGGTAGCGGCCCTGGGCCGATTCGGCATCGCCACCGAGGCGGTCAAGGCCCAAGTGGTGGCCGAACCCATCCTGTCGCCGGGTTGGGCCATCTACGATCCGGACGGCGAGGCCCTGGCGGTGACCCCGGCCGCTGGTCGCGTTACCCGGCTGGCCGTCGGTCTGGGATCCCTGGTCGCTGCTGGTGACATCCTGGCGGAGATCACCAGCCCAGTCTTTGTCGAAGCCCAGAACTCCTACATTCTCAAACGTGCCGCCTCCATGACCGCGGCACTTGCCGTGGAGCAGGCCCAACGCTCCGTGGATCGCGGTCAACAAACCGGTGATGGCCTGAGCTTGGCGGAGCAAGACCGCCGCGCCAGCGAACTGCGCCTAGCCCAGGTCGCAATGAAAGCTGCCCAAGCTGAGGTGGTCGCTGCCGCCAATACCCTGCGCCTGCTGGCCGGCAAAGGACTCGACCTGGAAAAGCTCGCCGCCGACGGTATGGCCAGTGTTACCTTGACGATACGCGCCCCGGCCTCCGGCACGATCGTTGACCGTGGCGCGGTGTTGGGGCAACAAGTCACACCCGAGGGCGTTCCGCTCTTCACCCTGGCCGACATCTTCCGCCTATGGGTGGTGGTGCAGATCCCCGAGGCGCTCCTCAAAGGGGTGTACACCGGCAACCCGGTGGAGCTTACCGGATTCAACGGCGAGCGCCTGGCTCACGGCGTCATTACCCACTTGACCCCGGAGATAGACCCGCACACCCGCACCAGCCGCGCCCGCGTGCGCGTGCAGGGCGCGCACACCCTGCGGCCCGGGATGTACGTGCAGGCGGCGATCATCCCGGGCGACGCTGCTAACGCCGCGCCGGTGCTGGCGGTTCCGGAATCGGCGTTGACGGTCTTCGAGGGCAAGAGCGTGGTATTCCTTGAAACCCGCCAGGGCGACAGCGCGGTGTACCGGCCGCGGCCGGTGAACGTCGGCCCGGTGCAGGGCGGATATGTGCCGGTGCTCTCGGGCCTCATCGCCGGTGATATCGTGGTGGTCAACGGCACCTTCCTGCTCAAGGCCGATCTCGGCAAGGAAGGCGCGGCGCACGAGGACTGAACCCGGCCAACCAGGCATCCTATTCCATCCGTTTCCGACCAGAATCCAATCCCTAGGCAAACCCATGTTCGACCTCATTCTACGCCTCACAATCCAGCATCGCCTGCTGGTGGTCCTGCTCACCTTGATGGTGGGCGGCATCGGCGTTGCGTCGCTGCTCAAGTTGCCGATTGACGCCGTCCCGGATATCACCAACGTCCAGGTGCAGGTCAATACCGAGGTGCCGGCCTTGGCGCCGCTCGATGTCGAACGCCAGGTGTCGTGGCCTATCGAAACCGCCATGGCCGGGATCCCCGGCCTCCAGGGCACCCGCTCGTTGTCGCGCAACGGGTTCTCGCAGGTGGTGGTTGTCTTCGAGGATGGCACCGACATTTACTTCGCCCGTCAGCAAGTGGCGGAACGCCTCGACCAGGCGCGCGAGAGCCTGCCCGCGGGTGCCGAGCCGGTGATGGGGCCCATCTCCACCGGTTTGGGTGAGGTGCTCATGTCCACCGTCGCCTTTAAACATCCGCGCGGGAATGGAGCCACCCTTGTACCGGGCAAGCCCGGCTGGCAGAGCGAAGGCATCTACCTTACTCCGGAGGGCCAGAGGATGACTACCGCCGTGGAGCTCGCGGCCTATCTGCGCACGGTGCATGACTGGATCATCGCGCCCCAGTTGCGCAGTGTGCGCGGTGTGGCCGGTGTTGACACCATTGGAGGCTATGAACGGCAGTACCTGGTCGCGCCAAATCCCTTCAAGCTCGCTTCTTACGGTCTCGATCTGCGCCATGTGGTGGGGGTGCTGGAGGCCAACAACCAGAGCGCTGGTGGCCGCTTTATCGAACGCTTCGGCGAGAGCTATGTCGTGCGCGCCGATGGTCGCGTGCGCACGGTGGAGGACATCGGCAATATCGTGGTCGCCAACCACGGCGGTACACCCATCCACATCCACGAGGTGGCCACGGTTTCCATCGGCAAGGAACTGCGCACCGGTGCGGCCAGCCGCGATGGCGAGGAGTCGGTGGTCAGCACCGTTCAGATGCTGATGGGGGCCAACTCGCGCACGGTCGCCGCCGCGGCCAGCGAACGCCTGGCCCAGGTGGCCGCTTCGCTGCCGCCTGACGTAGTGGTCGAGGAGGTGCTCAACCGCCAGTCGCTGGTGGACGAGACCATTGCCACGGTGCGCAAGAACCTGGTCGAGGGTGCAGCCTTGGTCACCGTGGTGCTGTTCCTGATGCTGGGCAACCTGCGCGGCGCCCTCATCGCCGCCCTGGTCATCCCGCTGTCTATGTGCATGGCTGTCATCGGCATGGTGCGCTATGGCATCAGCGGCAACCTGATGAGCCTCGGTGCCATTGACTTCGGCATCATCGTTGATGCCGCCATTATCATCGTCGAGAACTGTTTGCGCTTCCTGGCGGAGCGTCAGCACCAGCTCGGCCGGCTGTTGAACCTGAAGGAGCGCCTGCACGAAGTCTTCACCGCTGCCCAAGAGATGGTGCAACCGGTATTGTCAGGCCAGACCATCATCATCACCGTGTTCGTGCCGGTGGTGCTGCTGACCGGTGTCGAGGGCAAGATGTTCATGCCCATGGGCATGACGGTGATCTTCGCCTTGATGGGATCGCTCCTCCTATCGTTGACCTTCGTGCCTGCCCTGGTCGCTCTGGCCTGCACCGGCCGGGTGAAGGAAGGCGACAATTGGACCGTCCGCAGCGCCAAGCGTGCCTACGAGCCAATCCTGCGCTGGGCGCTGCGCTGGCGCCGGGCCGTGGTCAGCGCGGCGCTGGCGGTGTTCGCCTTGTCGGTGTGGGCCTTCAGCCGACTCGGCACCGAGTTCGTCCCCAATCTGGACGAAGGCGACATCGCCATGCAGGCCATTCGCATTCCCTCCACCGGCATCACCCAATCTGCGGCCATGCAGCTCCAGATCGAAAAAGCTGTTCGCACCGTTCCAGAGGTGCAGGTCGTGTTCAGCAAGACCGGCACCGCGGAGATGGCCAACGACCCGATGCCACCCAATGCCTCGGACACCTTCATCATGCTCAAACCGCGGGCGCAGTGGCCCGATCCCCGGGCCAGCAAGCTCGACATCCAGAACCGCATCCAGCAGGCCGCGGACCAGGTGCCCGGCAACAACCTGGAATTCACGCAACCCATCCAGATGCGCTTCAACGAGTTGGTGTCGGGCGTGCGCTCCGATGTGGCGGTCAAAGTGTTTGGCGACCGTTACGAGGACCTCATCCCCACCGCCAACGCCGTCGCCGCTGTCCTGTCCAAGGTACCGGGCGCCGCCGATGTGAAGGCGGAACAGGTGGAGGGCCTGCCGTCGCTGGCGATCAGCGTCAAGCGCGACGTGATCGCCCGCCTGGGCCTCAACGTCTCGGACGTGCAGGACATCATCACCACCGCCATCGGTGGCCGCGAGGTCGGCGTCATTTTTGAGGGCGACCGCCGCTTCCCTCTGCTGGTGCGCCTGCCTGAAGAGCTGCGCAGCGATCCCTCCTGGCTGAAACAATTGCCAGTGCCATTGCCAGAGCAGGCCGCACCCGAAGAGGACCAGCGGTCCGGCGGCGGCTTGGCCCTAGCCAAACCCAGCATTCCCGAGCCGCGCTTCGTGCCATTGGGCACCATCGCGGACCTGAGCTTTGAGGATGGTCTCAACCAGATCAGCCGCGAGGGTGGCAAGCGACGGGTGGTGGTCCAGGCTAACGTGCGCGGCCGCGACCTGGGCGGCTTTGTGGCCGAAGCCCAGGTGCGAGTCGCCCAGGAGGTGAAGCTGCAGGCCGGCAATTGGCTGGCCTGGGGCGGTACTTACGAGAACCTCAAGGATGCGCGTGCCCGCCTGACGATCATCGTGCCCGGCGCGCTGCTGCTCATCTTCTTTCTGTTGTTCAGCACCTTCAACTCCATGAAGTACGCCTTGCTGGTCTTCAGCGGCGTGCCGCTGGCCCTGACCGGCGGCGTGGCCGCCCTGATGATCACAGGCATGCCTTTTTCAATCTCGGCGGCGGTGGGCTTCATCGCCCTGTCGGGTGTAGCCGTGCTCAACGGCTTGGTCGTGCTCAGCCACATCAACCACCTGCGCAAGCAGGGCGGAGCCTTGGAGGTGGCCATCCTCGAAGGCTCGCTCACCCGCCTGCGGCCCATGCTGATGACCACTCTGGTTGGCGCGCTCGGCTATGTGCCCATGGCCTTGGCTACCGGCAAGGGCGCAGAGGTGCAGAAACCCCTCGCCACCGTGGTCATCGGCGGCATCATTTCCTCGACTATCCTCACCCTGGTGGTGTTGCCGGCTCTCTACCGGCTGTGGCACCGCCACGACGAACCGATGGATGATGACCGTGACGACCAGGAGCACTTGGTCATGGAGCACCCCATCGTCACTTGACTTTCATCCGGTGCATCAGGAAACCGCCCCGACCTCCGCGATTCGCCAGCCTAGGGCTTCGTCAATGCGTATCCGCACGCCACCCTTGGCCGGTGAAACTCCGGTTCGGCCCGTCGCCTCGGTGGCACGACCGCCCAGACCGAGGCCGCGCAGGTCAAAGGTGTACTCGGCGGGGGCCTTGGATCCATTGCGGTAGGCGACGAGATATCCCCCGGTTCCCTCGGGACGCACGCTGGCAAAGCCGCTCCAGCCGTGCTCCGCAGGCCGGTCGCCGACGGGGACGATGAGTCCATCCAGGACCCGCGCCCGCAATTCTCTGTGCCCATCAATGAAAGCGCGCATCAAGGTGCGGCGCGCCGGGTTCAGGGTCGCAAGGCTGCCGAAGAAGAGCGGATTGGTCACGAAGGTCGTGGCCAGCGTGTAATCGAGAGGGAACTCCTCGTATTGCGGGAAAGTCTCCAACTGCACCAGTTGCGCGGGAACCAGCCGCGCGGCGTCCCATAGGTTCGCCAGGCTGATCCACGGCATGTAATAACGATAGTCGGGAATTTTTCGCCCGCGATTCTCCAGGAACAACCTGCCGTAATCCAGGCCGCAATCGAAGCAGGGGCGATTGCTGCGGGTGACGTCCATTTCGATGACCACCCCCCCGGCCTTCAAGGCGTCGAGCAGCCTCCGGTACGCCTCATAATGCTGATGGGCGTCGCCCGTCAGCGCGTCATAGGCCGAGAGCTGATAGAGGTCGAATTTGTACCTGCGGATACCTAGCTTTCTGGCATACCCCAGGATGCGGTCGCGCAGATAATTGAAGTATTCCGGGTTGCACAGGTCCACTCCGTAGTACCCCGGCACGCCACCTTCGGAAACATAGGCTTCGCAAGGCTGGAAATCCGAGGTGCGCGCCATCCAATTCCACGGGTTTTTTTCCGTCATGCAGTCGTGGCGCTCCGCGCCATCCCAGAGTTTAGCCCGCACATCGTGCGCATCCAGGCCCAGCGGGTTCATCCACAGCCCCAGTTCGATCTTCGCCTTTTTGGCTGCCGCGGCGGTACCCTCTATTCCTTCGGGGAATCTGACACGGTCAACTTCGCCCATGAAGGTCGAGAACCAAGGGTAGTCAATGACGACACTATCGAGCCCGCATTCTTGCGCGGCGGCTATCTCGCCACGGATTTTTTGATCGTCAACTTCGAGCCCAAG
>JAHFOS010000132.1 GCA_023261545.1 bacterium | reverse complement strand
CAAATCCACAAAAGGGGGGAAGCGCCTTTCCTACTTTTTCGAAAACGACTTGGCGTCGGCGATGTGGAAGCTGACATTCTTAAGCCCTTCAAACTGGCAGAGGTCCAGAATCCTGATGATATCCTGTCCGCGCGTGCTGGCGTCCACGTCCAGGCGCACCTTGTGCTGGGGACTCGCCTGGCCCACTTCGCGAAGGCGTTGATGCAGCAAGTCGGCCGTCACGGGTTGACTGCCGAGATAGACGTGCCCTTCGCGATCAATGGCGATGACGAGGGCCGAAGTGGATCCGCTCACCGCCACCGCCGCGGCGGATTGTGGCAGCAGGATGGGCAGCTCTTTCTCCACCTTCTTGAGCGTGGAAGCCGCAAGGAAAAAGAAGACCAGGAAACACAGGCAGTCAATGAGCGGCACGAGCATGATCTCGACGTTATCGTCGTCCCCGAGTTCGATGCGCATGCGACTATGCCCTGGGTTGACTTGCCGGTCTTGGTGGGATGGCTTTGGCGGTTGGGCTGCCCGCGAACCATTCGGACATCAAGTCGCCGACGGTCTCTTCGAGTTCAATGGCGAACACCACCGTTTTTCCCTTGAAGAAGTGGTAGGCTCCCAGGGATGGAATGGCCACCACGAGGCCCGCTCCCGTCGCCACCATGGCCTTGGAAATACTGTCGGCCAGCAGCGCGGGATTCCCCATCGAACCCGCCAGCGCAACGGTATCAAAGGCGTCCACCATGCCGGAGACGGTCCCGAGCAATCCAAAAAGCGGGGCGATGGTCGCGGCGACGGCCAGGGGATAGGCCCTCTGCAATTGCAGGCGCATCTCGCGCGCGCCGACATCACCCGCGATGGTATGCAGGCGCTCAAGGCTCTGGTGGCGATGCTTGACGAGCTGGATCAGGATTTTTCCCAGCACGGTTTGGGATTTCTCGCCAAGCGCCTCGACCTCGCCGAACATTTCCTTTTTCCAAAGCGCATCGGCCTGCTCCGCCAGGATGTCGGGCGCGATTTTGGAGCGCCGGAGGTTCATGCTGCGTTCAAAAGTGTAGGTGAGGAAGACCACCGAGAGCATCAGGAGGAACCACATGACGTTTCCACCTTCCTGGAAACGTTTCACGATTTCAATTCCCGTGGATTTGGTTTTGCCGCCGCCTTGGGAATCCACCGCAGGGACCGCGCCGGATGGAGGAGGGGCTTGATCTTCAGCCGTGCCGGGGAGCGCGGAAAATAAAAACGCAAGGACACAGATCGCGACGGCCAGAGAGGACGATTTCATTTTTGAAACTTTCGCAAAGGGCGATGATGGCGAAGCGGAATCACGGCGCGGATTAAGATTCTAGGAGGGTGCGATCTAAAACAAGGTTGAACGCGCTCGCCTCTTTGAAGGTGCGACGACCGCCGTCATCCACCCCGCGAGCGGGAAACGGCCCATCCAAGAGTAAAAAGCAGGAGGGCTTCGATTTCACCAGCCCATTGCAACGGGCGGATGATCGAGGCGAAGAGCAGGCCCGTGGTGAAGTTCGCGCCGGGCTGCAAGCGCAGGAAATTGGCGAGCAAGCCTTCTCTGACTCCAAGGCCGCCAAGGGTGAAAACGGCCAGTGTTCCCGCCAGGCTCGCGACGGAAAGACAGCCGCATCGGTGGCGCGGCGCGCGGGCGGAATAGATAGAGTCGCAGATGGACTTTCGTTGCAATCCACAATGAGGACCGACATCCTGGCTTAAGGCAATTCGGGACTAGAATGCTCCCGTGCCGAAGGTTTTTGAATGGAAAGGCTGCAGATTTCACTTTTTCTCCAACGAAGGGGAACCCCGGGAACCCTGCCATATCCATGTGCAGAAGGGAGAGCGTCGTGCGAAGTTTTGGATTGAACCCGTGGTCGCCTTGGCCTCCAATTATGGATATTCGCCCAAGGAACTCAGGGATTTTCAGGACCAGATCGAGAAAAATACCGTATTGATCAAGGAGAAATGGAATGAACACTTTAGCGCTTGAAGCTGCCGCGGCCAAAGTTTCTTTCGATAGCGATCACATGTGGCTGGATCTTCTCGACGGCCGCCGTCTTGCCGTTCCCCTGGCTTTTTTCCCACGTCTGCTCAAGGCGACTCCGCGGCAACGGCAAAGAGTTCAAATGAGCGGGGGAGGGACGGGGCTGCACTGGGAGGAAATTGACGAAGATATCAGCGTTCCCGCCTTGTTGATGGGCGTTAAGGACAGGACCCGCCATCACGAGGATTGAACTGGCTGCGGGGCGCGGCTCCCGGCACTGAGGCGGCCGCCATGCCCCCGGCGCTCAGGTGAACAGATACTCGATGTCCATCTTGCTGAGGTTCTTCACGAACTCGCCCTCGTCGGATGAGATGATGTCCTTCACCATGTTCATCTTCGTCTGTTGCAGCTCGACTACTTTTTCCTCCACCGTGTCCTTGGTGATGAGCTTGTAGGTGAAGACGTTCTTGGTCTGACCGATGCGGTGCGCGCGGTCGATGGCCTGCTGCTCGGCGGCCGGGTTCCACCACGGGTCGTAGAGGAATACGTAGTCCGCCGCCGTGAGGTTGAGGCCGGTGCCGCCGGCCTTGAGGCTGATGAGGAATATCTGCAACGAGGCGTCGTTCTGGAAGTTGCGCACGCGCTCCTGGCGGTCGCGCGTCTGGCCGTCGAGGTAGGTGAAGCGCAGGTTCTCGCGCGTGAGCTCGCGCACCACCAGCTCCAGCATGGAGGTGAACTGGCTGAAGACCAGCACTTTGTGGCCCTCGGCGACGGCCTCCTCCAGCGAGCTCATGAGGTGTTTCAGCTTGGTGCTGGGGATGGAGAGGTTGCGGTCCACCAGGCTCGGGTGGCAGGCCACCTGCCGTAGCCGCAGCAGCCCCTCGATGACCTTGAGCTTGCTGCTCTCCACGCCGCGCGTGCTGATGTTGTCGAGCAGGGACTTGCGGAACTCGTCGCGGATGGCGTTGTAGTACTCCTGCTGGCGGCTGCCCATGGTGCACTGGACGATCTGCTCGATCTTCTCGGGCAGATCGGTGAGCACGTCCTCCTTGGTGCGCCGCAGGATGAAGGGGAACACCAGGCGCTGCAGTTTCTGCAGGTTGCCGCCGCCGCCCTCTTTGCCGGGGGTGGGCTCATGGCGCGCGGCGAGCTGGGCGGAGAACTGCTCGCGGCTCCCGAGCAGCGCGGGGTTCAAGAACTCCATGTGGCTCCAGAGTTCGAGCAGATTGTTCTCGATGGGCGTGCCGGTGAGCGAGAGGCGGTGCGTCCCCTGCAGGCTGCACACGGCGGTGGCGATCTGGCTCTTGTGGTTCTTGATGGCCTGGGCCTCGTCGAGGATGATGTAGTTCCAATGGATGCGAGCGAACTCCTCGGCCTGGCGGCGCAGGATGCCGTAGGTGGTGAGCAGCACGTCGGTTTCCTGGGCGCAGGAGGCCAGCGACCCGCGCTCCGTGCCCGTGTAGCTGCGCACGCGCAGGTCGGGCGCGAAGCGGTGCACCTCGTCCGTCCAATTGAAGACCAGCGAGGTGGGCAGCACGATGAGGTTGCAGCGGCCCTCCGCGGCGTTCTTTCCGGAACTTTCCTCCAGCAGGCTGGCGATGGCTTGAATCGTCTTGCCCAGACCCATGTCGTCGGCGAGGATGCCGCCGAAGCGGAACTTCTTGAGGAATTGCAGCCAAGCTAGCCCTGAGAGTTGGTAATGGCGCATCTCCCCCTTGAAACCCGCGGGCTGCTTGGCTTCCCTGAGCCCGGTGAACTCCTCGGCGGTGCGCACCATCTGATCGAGCTCAGCGGTGCCCTTGCCCTTCTTGACCTCGACGCCGGTCTCGCCGGCCTCCAGCATCTGCTGCAACAGCAGGAACTGGTTCTTCTTGATCCTGAGCCCTTCCTCCTTGCCTTCCGCCGCCTCCAGCAGGTGGCGGTTGCGGGCGATCCACTGCTCCGGCAGCAGCCCGTAATCGCCGCTGCCGAGCAGCACGTAGCGCGAGTTGTTGCGGATGGCATCGAGCATGCTGCCCAGCGCCACGGACTGGTCGCCGAATTCCAGGCGGCCCTTGATCTCGAACCAATCTATTTTGGTGGAGAGTTCGAGGTGCACCTTGGAGAATATCTTGAGCTTGCGCTCCTTGCCGTAGAGCGTGATGCCCAGGGCCTGCAAAGCGCCCAGGGCGTTCTGGATGTTCTCATGGTCCACGTGGTAGAGGTGATCCTCGGCCACGTAGATGAGGTGCGGGACTTTTTCAAGCCCGGCGATGACCTCCTGCTCGGCTTCCAATTTGCGCTGGCAGCTCTTGCGGGTGCCCCATTGCAGCACCTGCTCCTGGGCGGAGTAGGCGGAGATGCGCTGCGAGGGGTCGAGCTGGTACTCGAACAGCAGCTCTGCGGTGACCCCGAGCTCGTTGAACTCCATCTGAAAGATGGGCAGGGGCGGCTTTTCGAGGGTGACCGCGGTCCAGAAATTCTCGGGCCACTCGACGCGCGGGTGCAGGCCCGAGCAGGCCTTGGAGAAATGCGTGAGGAAGTCGCGGATACCGCTGAGCGGGATGGTGTAGGCCGGTTCGCCGTGCTCCAGGGCCTGCAGCCATACGTTGTCCACGTTGTCCTTGAGCCTGCCGCGGCGCGAAAGCGTGTAAAAACCGCGCGGATAGGCGGCGATGAAATGCGCCACCTTGTCGAGGGATAGTTCCTCGCGTCCGCGCACCAGCAGCGGCCGCAGCAAGCTGTGGGAGCCGTAATCTTCGATGCGCAGGATGACCTCCCATTCCACCCCGGGGTCGAGTTCAAGGCTGGCCTGGGGCACGCCGTTGTGGGAGACCGTGCAATGGGTCTGCACCAGCAGCTCGGAGAGTTTGGGCTCGATGCTGATGGGCAATTGGAAATGGCGCTCGGAGCCCATGGGGTCGGACGCGCAGTTGCCCAGGACCAGGGCGAAGATTTGGGCATCCACCTGCTTCAGGATGGGCAGCAGCCGCTCCATCGGCACATTGAAGAAGGGATTGCCCTCCTCGGGGGCCATTTCGGCGGCGGCTATCCTGACCGTGAGGCCCATCATGGTGCGCCCATTTTCGTCCTTGCCCAGGTCGAGGACGTAGGAGATGAGGGGTTTGAACAGCAGCTTCTCCTGGCTCTGGCGGATCTTTTCCACCACGGAAATGAGGCTTTTCCAGGATTTGCTCTCTTCGCTCCCGGATCGAGACAGAGCGGGGCGTTCGAGCCAGATCTCGTCGGCTACCAGACTCCCATCCCCATCACCCGCATCTTCATCGAGGGTGAGGTAAGGGGCCAGCCCGCGCTGGTCCAGCGTCAGCAGCATGGCCCAGAGGTGCCGGCAGCAACCGGTGCGCGCTTGAAAGTAGGGGCACTCGCAGTGCACGTGGATCTCATCGCCCTGCAACCTGGCGCCCACGGCGAACTTATCCTCGCCATCCTGACAGGCGCCACGCACCATCCCCGGCTCGTTCTTGGCGATGTGGCAGCGCCCCGCCTGGAAGAGCTGGCGCCCTTTCTGGCGCACGATCTGCTCGAAAGCCGCGAGATGGGACTTGGCGAGAGAAGGTGCGGCGGCGGTGGGAGGCATACGGGGAACCGAACATTATCCCTGATTCTGCAATCTTCAACTCCCAGGGTGCGGTTCTGTGTATCTCAAAAACGCGCCAGCCAGCGTATCGGCATTTCTGGCTCATCCGAAGAATGCGTACCTCGGGTAGTTTCCTCTCCCCAGTTTTTCCCAAATGCTCCGTGTTCTTAACTCGAATTTATCCACAGATTACACCGATGGGCACTGATAAAGAGGCCAGCCTTTGAGTACTTTCCGTGTTAATCTGTGTCATCTGTGGAAAAATCCCCCCGGTATTGCGATGGGGTTACCGCCATGCCAGATCGTGGTCCCGTGTGAAAACTCTTGAAAAGTACGCATTATTCGGATGAGCCATAATATTTAATAATATTCTATCTGGAACTCTGGAACTCAGGAGAGGAAAATTGAAAAAAGTTCGAGCGCAGACATAACGAGAACACGACTAGACCTCCCCTGTATTTTCCTGAGTTCCTGAGTTCCAGATTCAAAATTTCTTCGCATTTTTAATTACATTACTGGATGGCCTATAAGCCTGAGAAGTTACTCAAATTTCAGGAAACCAACTCGGCGGCGCGATCAGCCCCCAGCGGGCGAGGCGGTAGCGGCAGGCGGCGAGCACGCACTGCGTACCGTACTTCAGGCTGCGCCGGAAATTGATGGAGGAGGCCTCGGGAAAGTAGCGGGTGGGGCAGGTGACCTCGGCGATGGGCTGCTTGAGCCAGAGGATCTGCAACAGCACCTGGTTGTCGAAGAAGAAGTCATCGCTGCTGGCCTCCAGCGGCAATTTCTCCAGGAGCCCGCGCGCGTAGGCGCGGTAGCCAGTGTGGTACTCCGAGAGCTTGGCCCCCGTCATCAGGTTTCCGAAGAACGTGAGCAGGCGGTTGGAGATGTAGCGCCAGAGCGGCATCCCGCCCGCGAGCGCCCCCCCGCCCAGGATGCGTGAGCCCAGCACGCACGGGTAGAGGCCGCTGGCGATGAGGCTCACCATGGCGGGCATCAGGAGCGGCGTGTACTGGTAGTCGGGGTGGATCATCACCACGATGTCGGCCCCGGTGCCGTGGGCCAGGTGGTAACAGGTCTTCTGGTTGGCCCCGTAGCCGCGGTTGCGCGGGTGGACTTCGAGCCGCACCCCAGGCAGCGCGCGCGCGACGGCCGTCGTCTCATCGCCGCTCGCGTCGTCCACGACGATGATTTCGTCGGCGATGCCGGTGGCGACGACCTCCTCGTAGGTGCGCCGCAGCGTGCGCGCGGCGTTGTACGCCGGCATCACCACCGCCACTTTTTTTCCGAGGATCATGTTGACTTCAGTGGCAGGTTAGAGCCGGAACGGCATTTTCACGCACTTGCGCTGGCGAGGAGCACGCGCTGGCGCCAGGATCCGCCGGGAATTTGTAAAGCGTGCCGCAAGGTGCCGCTTCCCTGGTGCAAAGAGCGGGCTGGATGGAGAATGTCCGGTCCGAACACGATGCCATGATGCGCAACCCCATCGTCCTGCTGATGATCCTCGCCATGGGGATGCTGATCGGTTCCTTCGCCTTCTTTTTTCAGATTGGAAGTCCCTACGATTTTTCCGAAGATGAGGCGCAAGACGACGCTTTGCGCGTCATGAAAGCACAGCGGCGCGGGGACAGGCGGGACGCGATATTCAAGGGAGTCGCCAAAGGCCTGGCCAGCGATGTTGAAGAGGATCGGGATGGGGCTCACGGGGCAAAAAAGCCCATGGAGAGCGAGGATGGCCCGGAAGCAAATAGCGCGGCTGTGGCTCCAGCCCTGGAGCGACCCGAGGGGGTACCCGCTGGCAATGCTCAGTCTTCCGGAAACACCCTGCAAAAAGTGGAACCGGCTGGAAACGCGCTCAAGGCCGCGCTGCCCGCGGTTGAGAAGGCCGCTGAGCCAACTCTTGCTGGCAACGCCGCGCCACAGAAAGCCAGCGGCGACCCCGCGCCCAGTGAAGCTGCCTCACGGCAGGCTTCCGCCCCCGAAAACACGCTGACGCTCACCGGCCGTGTCGAAGACGAAGAAGGCCAACCTTTAGTCGGCGCGCAGGTGATCCTCGCGGGCGAGGGACAGGCTCTCGGGATATTGCACAGCGCCAAGACCGGCAGCGACGGGCGCTTTTCCATCGACGGCCTGCATAAAGGCACCCCGCGCCTGGAGGTGCGCCATGCGGGCTTTACCCCCTATATCTGGCAGGCGCGGGTGGAGGAGGGGAGCGAGCCGTTGCGCATCGCCCTGGCGCGCGGGGCCGTGCTGAGCGGCAAGGTCGTTGACGCCGCAGGCGCGCCGGTGCCGCTCGCCAAGCTGTCCCTGGCGCGTTCCGATGGCAAGGACGGCTTCGTGCCCGCGTGGCGCGACGGGGAAAGGGTGGAAGTGCTCAGCGGTCAGGATGGCGGCTTCCTTTTCTCCGGGCTGCCCGGCGGGGACTTCGCGCTGATGGCCGATGGGGGTCCGAGAGGAGCCGCCTTCGAGCGCATCAGCGTCGAGGACGGCGGGCATCTTTCCGACAGGGAAATCAAACTCGCGCCGGCCCCGGCGCTGGAGGGCCTCGTCGTGGATGAAGAGGGAGCACCGCTGGAAGGCGCGCAGGTCGAACTCCGGCCCGGCGGGGTTTCCGAGAAGCTGGCCAAGCCCGAAAGCGCCGTGAGTGGCGCGGACGGCGCTTTCCGATTTCCCAACCTGGTCTCCATGGGCTACGTTATTTTCGCCCGGCACGCCAAATACTACATGGAGAACGAGCGCCGGGTGGTCCACCCCGGCGGGAGCGAAAAAATTTCTCTGCCGCTCAAGAAGAAGGTCGCCGTGCGTGGCCGGCTCCAGGGACCGAAAGGCGAGGCTGTGGAGCCCTTCGCGCTTTTTGTATTAGAAGAAGGCCAGCCAGCGCGCGCAAAGGCACAGGACGTGCAGGTCGAGCCGCTCCGTGCTGGCGAAGCGCGGAGTTTTAGCCTGCTCCTGGCGTTGCGGCCGGGTCGGCGCGTTTCGCTACAGGCCGAAGCGGAAGGCTTCGGGCCGGCCACGACGGCATTTTTCGATCCCCGGGGCGCAGGAAATGAGGAATTGAAACTGACGATGAGCGCCGCCCGCACCTTCGAGTTGGAGGTTAGCGACTCCGGCAACGGGATGCCAATTCCCGGTGCGCGGGTTGATTGGTTTCGCAGGGACGGTCCATCCGAGGTGGAAGTGAATCCTGTTAAAGTGCACCCGCAAACGGATGAACTGGGCAGACTCGCCTTAAAAAATCTCTCTGATGGGCGTTATCTTCTTTCTGTTTACGGTCAGGGCTATGCAAACCGGACGAAGGAAATTCGGATCGGACCGGAAACTGCGCGGGTGCTTAAATTGGAACTGTATCCTGGTGCCACCTTGAAGGGCATCATCCGAGATCGCGACATGAACCCACTGGAGAACTGGATTGTCGTGGCGGTAAGTATCGAATCGGCCAGCCAGGATCCTGGAGGGTTTTGCTATAGCGATGCTCCCACGGAACGCGACGGTGCCTACCGCTTTGAAAATTTGCCCCCAGGGATTTGCCGCTTGCAATATTTTCCCCAAAACGCCAGCGAAAAAGCTCCTCCGCCCGTGGAAGTTAGCCTTAAAGCCGGCGAAGAAAAATCCCTCGACCTCGGGGGCCAGGAGCTCGAACTCACCGCCAGCCTGAAGCTCACCGCCACCCACCGGAATTTGGCGGCGCAAATTATCCTGGAATCCCCCAACGGGGAACGGGTCCGGGAAGCGCCCTTGCAGCAGGGCGCGTGCCAGTTCGACTTGCTGGCGCCGGGGGCCTACCGTGTCCTGGTGAAAGAAGAGGAGGGCGTCTCCTACGCCTTGAGCGTCGTGCTGGCGGCCAGCGAGAACCAGGAGCTTCCCATAGACCGGCCCCGGGGCGGCGTGCTGGCCACCGTGCTCACGCCGGATCGCACGCCCCTGCACCAGGGCTTCGCCCTGCTGAAGCACAGTGCCGGGCCGCCCGCCGCCGGCCAGAAAAAGGCCCTGGGCCCGACCGCGGCATCGGCCCCCGTGCGCGACGGCTTCTTGGAATTGGCGGTCTCCGGCAACGCGCGCTACGATTTGCTGATCCACCCCGAGGCTCCGGGACGCCACTGGCTGCTGTATTGGCTGCGGGACATTGACATCACCGTGGGCCAGCCGCTCGCCCTCGGTTCGCTGTCGCTCAAAGAGGGGCGCGAAGTCATCCTCCAGATCCACAATCGCCGTGGCGAACCCGTGGCCGGCGCCCGCGCCGCGCCGTTGGGAATGGAATTCGTTTTGCCGCCCGTGGAATCCGAAGCCGAAAGCGATGCCCAGGGGCGCCTGAGTCTGGACCCCGTGCCCTTGGGTACGCTGTCCATCCTGGTGAGTGCCGACGACTACGCCCCCGCCGTGCTGGAAGTCAAAAATTCGCCAGCCGACATGACGCTGCTCCGGGGCGGCGAAGTCAGCGTGCAAATTCAGGGCGCGCTGGAAGTCCACCGCCCCCTGCGCCTGCTGCGCGCCGTGACGGAGCCCGGCGTCCCCGTGGACGAAGTCCTGCAACTCTCAGCCAACAGTGATAGGCAGGGCAAGGCTGTGTTCCGCAACGTCCCCCCCGGCATCTACCGCGCGGTCCTGCCGAAAGAGGAGCAAGGCGCTCAAGGCTTCGCCGCCACGTCCCGCGAGTTCGCCGTCGAGGACGAAGCCATCGTGCGCGTGGAAATTCCCAAGCCTTGAAAAGATTATCCACAGATGACACAGATTAACACTGAGAGCTTGTTTAAAAAGTGTCTTTCATATCGCATTTTAATATTTTATAAACAACATTTTACCACAGAGACACAGAGAGCACAGAGATAATATGGAGAAGTGCTTGAAATCTCTAGTTCACCCCTGAATATTCTCAGTGCCCTCTGTGTCTCTGTGGTGAGTAAATTCATACTTTATAAACAGGCTCTGAGAATAATCA
The DNA here is from genome assembly GCA_023261545.1 of bacterium. Classification (GTDB taxonomy): domain Bacteria; phylum Planctomycetota; class JADGBV01; order JADGBV01; family JADGBV01; genus JAHFOS01. Next base: position 1,693 of record JAHFOS010000132.1, on the reverse strand, counting down.
GGAGTATTATGTTCAATCAGTGTTCATCTGTGTCATCTGTGGATGGTATATAAATCCAGGTTGAAACGCGGCCAGGTCTGGGTCGGCATCGGCGTCGCCGTGGCCGTGTTGGTGCTGGGGGCTTACGGGATGCTGTTCCGGTCTGGTAGTGGGCCGCTGCCGAAAAATGGGGAAGCTGCCCGGAGATCCGCCAATCAGGATAAGACCAAGGCCGGACGCAAGGCTCCGGATACAGCGCAGGCTCGGGTCCAAGAGCGCGGCAATGCCTTGGGCGGGGATGATGGAAAAACGAGTTCGGGAAATGAAGTTGGCGCACTCTCAGGAAATCATGCACCATTTGGCGGCAACGTCCTGGGTATCACCGCCGGGGCTTCGGGAAATGGCGCGGTTTCCGGGAACGCGGAGGGCTATCCGGGGGGAAAACCTTGGCGAATTCGAGTCTTCGGCGACCACGGCGAGCCGGTGTCTGGGGCGAATGTCCAGATTCAAACGGGTATTGGTTGGGCCGCAAATCTCGCGACGGATGACAGGGGTTCCGCTGCAACCCATATTTTTAATGCGAAATTATTTTCGATAACGGTAGAGCACCCTGACTACCCCATCTACAAACTTGACATTGAGCCCCAGCAAGAGGAATTCGTAGTCCGGCTGGAACGCGGCGGAAGGTTCAAGGGTAGAGTGCTGGATAAAGAGAGCAGGAAGGGGGTGGCTGAAGCGCGGATAGAAACGCATAGTGAAGGTCCTCCGTCGGTCGGAACGTCGAATGTGTCAAGACGGGATGGATCCTACTGTAGTCTGCTCATGCCCGCGGGCGTGTGTGAAATAGCTGTGGTATCCGGCAACCATCTTTTCTATAAGAGCCCGGCGATGCTTCTGGGTAAAGGCGAGGAAAAGCAGTTCGACATCTATCTCGATCCTGGTCGGCGCGTGCGCTTGCGATTGCTGGATGCAGAGAGCGGTGCGCCCTTGGCTCGATTGGAATTTTTTATAGGCGTCGTTGTGGCCGAGGAAATCGAGGATAACAGAGAATTTGTCTGCGACGAAAAAGGCGAGTGCTTCTTGTCCGGACTGCCGCCCGGTGCTACTCAGCTTCACGTCTCTAGCGAGGGATTCGCGATTGCGCGCTATCCCTTAAGCGATGGAGTGATGGAGGTCGCGCTGAAAAAGGAGGCGATAGCGAACTTCCATGTGACGGGCCTCGGAGATCGTCCCGTCCGCGACGCGGGAATTATATTCGCGAACCCGAGTGGCGGATTGGACGAGGGCAGCCGGGCACCCAGGCCCAGAGAATGGGACGAAGCTCACGGACTACTCACGGTGAAGCGCCTGGCCGCTGGCCCGTATTCGGCAACGATCTCGGCGCAAGGCTTCTTGCCCTCCGATATTCCCTTCGATCTCGCCGTCGGGCAGACCCGCACTTTCGAGGTGGTGCTTCAACCTGCTCCCAGGATCCGCGTGCGACTCGTTGGCGGGCAAGACGAGCCGCCCAAGCATGTCGCCATCCGGCTACTGGATGGCAAGAGAGGCTTCGATGAAAGAGAAATGCGACAGGATGAAGAATCCCGTGAGTTCGTCCAAGTATTTACAAACACGGAGGATGGTCGCGCCTGGACGAACTTCCAGATCCTCCCCATGGGGTATCGCGCGTCCGCGGTGATGGCGCTGAACTTCATCGCTAGCGAGTCTTTCCATG
>JAHFOS010000131.1 GCA_023261545.1 bacterium | reverse complement strand
CTGGGACTGATTCGGCGGCCTGCGCAGTTTTCCGCACGCGCAAATGTCGGATCTCGCGATCATCACCGTAGCCGCACAGCAGAGAGGAAAGCAACAGCGCGGCGCAGATTCTCCGCAATAATTTAGCCACAACGATTAGCTCCCCGCCGTTCGCCCTTTATCCCCCGTTTTGGGGGATGAGCCTGTCGAAGCCTGTCCTGAGCACCGTCGAAGGGGGAGAACGGCGGTGGGGTCGCGGCCCGTTCATGCTTCGACCCTTCGACAAGCTCAGGACTCAGCACGAACGGGCCTGAACGCTGGTGACACAAAACGAGCTCCTGTTTTCATGGGTCGCGTTATCATGCATCTCATCCGCCGATGCGGAACATTTCCACCCGCTGGGGCGCCTTGACTCGCTCTTCGCGCAGTTCCGAATAGCGGTCTTCACGGCGCGTCCAGCGCGCGCGTATCAGTTCGAGCAACTCCTCGTCGCCGCAACCCGCGCGCAGCGGCCCCTTGAGGTCGAGTCCTGTCGCGGCGAAAAGGCAGGTGTAGAAGCGGCCGTCGGCCGCAAGCCGCGCGCGCGTGCAACTGCCGCAGAAAGGCTGGCTCACCGAAGAAATGAAGCCTATTTCGCCAGCGCCGTCCGCGAAGGCGAAGCGCTGCGCCACTTCGCCATAATAGTCCGCCGCCAAGGGGACCAGTTGATAGCGCTCGCGCAGGATGGCCAGGATCTCGCCGCTCGCAACGACGTCCTCCGGTCGCCAGTCGTTGAGGGTTCCCACGTCCATGTACTCGATGAAGCGCACGCTCCGCCCGCTGGCGCGCGCGTAAGCGGCGAGAGCCGGCACGTCGCGGTCGTTGCGCCCGCGGCGAATCACGGCATTGAGCTTGACCGCGAGTCCCGCGTCCGCGGCGGCCTCGATGCCTTCGAGCACGCGCCCGAGTTCGCCGCGCCCACCCGAGAGTTCGCGGAAGCGGCTTTCGTCCAGGCTGTCCAGGCTCACGGTGATGCGCTGCAATCCGGCCTCTTTGAGCGACCGGGCCAGCGGCGCCAGCAGCAAGCCATTGGTGGTGAGGCAGAGATCCGCCGCCCCTTCGATAGGGGCGAGCCGCTCGACAAGCTCGCAGAGTCCCCGGCGCAGCAGTGGTTCCCCGCCGGTGAGCCGCAACTTGCGGGTGCCCAGCGCCACGAAGAGCCGCGCCAGCCGTTCGATTTCAGCGAACCCCAGCAACTCTTCGGACTTGAGGAAGGTGTAATCCCGATGCGCCGGCATGCAGTAGGAACAGCGGAAATTGCAGGCATCGAGGACCGAGACCCTGAGATCGTGCAGCGGCCGGCCCAGCCGGTCGGACAGGGCGGCCGCGCTCATGGTGGCCGAGGTAGGCATCTGAGTTCGCAAGGGTAAGGGAAGCACCCCCTTTTCCATAGCCGGAGTCAAAGCAAGGCGCGTTCCAGCTTGGCTATGGCTTGACCATCACTCGCTCCAGTCACGATCTTGCGCCCAAGTTCAAATCCCCATTTTTAAAAGAGGATCCGCTCATGGCCCAACGCCGCGTCAGTCCGCCCCCCCCGCCCCGGGCGTACAGTGATTTCGTAAAGAAATTCCCCGATCTGGCGGCTGCCTGGGAAAGCATCGCCGCGGCGGGACGCAAGGGTCCCCTGAGTGAACGCGAGGCGCGGCTCGTCAAACTCGCCGTCGCCATCGGAGCCCTGCGCGAGGGTTCCGTGCATTCGAGCGTGCGCAAAGCCGCTTCCGCCGGCATCAACCCCGACGACATCGCCCAGGTCATCGCGCTTGCCGCCGGCACCCTGGGCATGCCGGCCACGGTGGCGGTGCACACGTGGGTGCGGGAGGTTTTGCGATAAGACCCCGCGGCGAAACCGATTCTCGCCGCTCCGGGTCGGAGTTCCAGAGCTTCCAGCCCGGAATCCGGCGCTGGGGTTCGCGGGAGTCGGAGGCGCGTGATTTTTATGAGCGGATTTCCGTAGCGGCGGCGTTAAAGGCTCTGGCTCATCCGAATAGTGTGTACTTTTCCAGAATTTTCACACGGGTTCATGGTCAGGCAAGATACGAACCCAATCGAACTGCCGGGGGGATTTTCCACAGATTGCACAGATTAACCTAGACCAGCTTAGCCGGAACCAAACTGCTTTTACCACGAAGGCACGAAGAATTACGAAAAACAGAAACGCATCTTGCATTTCTTCGTGCCTTCGTGTCTTCGTGGTGCAAATATTTCTCCGGACTTCTCAGTCGCGGAAAATCCGCGCAGAAAAACAAGATTCGCAGGGTTTGTTCTTCAGATAATAAGAATCAATCAGGGACGTCTTTTTAATCAGTGCAAATCTGTGTAATCTGTGGATACTCCCGAGTTGAGGACGCGGAGAGCCGAGAACAAACATGGGGGAGGCCTTGCCAGAGGTACGCATTATTCGTATAAGCCGGATTTTGCCGCAACGGTTTCAGCGCAGCCCTTTCTGCGCCTCACCGCAAACCACCGCGGCGGGTTCGGATTCGCCCTCCACCCAGGCGACGGTTTCCGGTGTGACCCCGATCCGGGCGCACTCCTCGGCCACGAGATCGCGGCAGAACCCCAGCGCCAGCCCGTAGAAGGGGTGATTGGCCACCGCCGGGCGCGCCGCGAGAGCGGGCAAGAAGCGGCCCAAATGATGCGCGAGGAATTTCTTCCTGGCCGCGAGCACGATCTCCTGTCCCGCGCCATCGGCCAGGCTCGCGAGCTTGGCGCTTTTCATCAATAGCACGGCGTAGAACTCGAGCTCCACCGCGGCGTGGTCCGGCATTTCTGGGTCCGTCCCGCCGGCGCCAAGCTCGAGTCCGAAGGCGCGGTAGAAGCCCGCGATATCCGCCAGTTCGTTCCCTTTGGCCAGGGCCCGCGCCCGGCCGTATTCGGTCTCGTAAAGGGGATGGGCCGCGGCGCCGCAATCGAAGAGCGCGAGGTGATCGGAGCGCAACTCCTCCTGGCGCGCGGGATCACGCGCCAGGATTTCGAGCTCCGTGCGCAAGGCCGGCCATGAACCCGCCGTGATGGCGCCGAGCCCGTGTGCGCTGGCATCCCCCTCCAACAGCTCCCCGACCCTGAGCACGAACCTCGGGTCCGGATAAGCCGGCAGCAGCGCGGCCAGCAAAAAGGCCGGCACGCGCGCCGTATCGTCCAGCGTGGCCGGGCTCATTCCCCGGCCATCAGCAAGGTGATCCAGCTCATGGTGACGCATTTGCGCGCGCCCACCTCGTCCTGTCCTCCCTGCCAGACGGCCAGGCCGATGTGGCCCGGCTGGCCCGGCACCAGCACGGATCCGTTCACCAGGGCCAGGGGCCGGGCCAGAACCACCGCCCAGCGACCGTCGCTCCAGCGGCCCTCGCCGTGGGACTGGGGGTTGTGGATGATGGAGCTGCTGCCGAAGCCCTCGGCGAAGATCTCGTCCACGGCGCTCTCCTTGCGGTAGGACTGGGGGTTGCCGGCGGCCTTGCCGTGGGAATAGACCTCGCGCATCTCCTCGCTGATGCCTTGCAGTTTGCCCTGGTCCTTGAAGTCCATGGGATACATATCCGGGTTCATGTTGGGATAGAGGTCCTTCATCTCGGGCGGACCCTTCTCGCGGTCGCGCTGATACTGGGCGCGCCAGTGCAGCAGGTGCACGGGCATGTCCTTGGTGCCCATGAAGATCGGCGGCAGCGGCTCCTCCTTGACGGGAAACTCCAGGGCCACGGCATCGGAGAACTCTCCGAGCCGGCCGGCTTCGCTGCGCTCGGTGTCGGCCCAGGTGAGCAGGAAGGCGATCCAGTGGCCGTCGTGCACGGCGCGCACGCGGATCTCAGGCGTGAGCGTGGTGGCGGGCCGGGGCGCCACCATGGGCTGGGCCATCAGCGTCACCACCTCTTCCTTAGCCTCTTTGAAGACATCCTCTTTAAGTGGCTGGACAGAGAGATCCAGCGCCACCTTGCCGGCCATGATGTCGGCGCCGAGATGGGCTCCGAGGTTGGAAAGTATAGCTGCCATCCAGAACGCGGTTCTCATCCCAGCCTCCTTACGGCGTGTTGGTGCGCACGGTCGCGAGCTTCTCATCGTAGGCCGCGCGCGCGTGCAGCGGTTCCACGACGGGCACCTGCACGATCTCTCCGCCCTTCTCATCGTAGCCGCTGGCCAGACCGTCCGCCACCTTGAAGGAGTGGAGGATGCAGTCGGTGCTGCCCATGAGCACGAGCAATCCCTGCGCGATGGGGTCCTGGCGCAGTTCGAGGTAGCGCTTGACGGCATCGTCCGCCTGGGGCCCGAACATCTGCGCCAGGTATTCGCGGGGAGCGTGGACCGGCGGGATGTAATAGATATTGGGCTCCAGGCCGAGTTGCGGGTAGTAGGGCAGCGCGATGCCTTTCTTGTGCACGAGGTAGTCCACGGGGTTGTCGGCGCGCGCCGTCCAGGGAGGGCTGATGAAGCCCATGATGCGGATCTTGCCGATGCAATTCTGCACGCACATGGGTTGCAGGCCCTGCTCCACGGCCGGATAACAGCCCACGCATTTTTCGCTCACGCGCGTGGCGGGGTTGTACATGGACTTCTTGTAGGGGCAGGCGCGCACGCACTCGCCGTAGCCCTTGCAGCGCGACTGGTCAATGAGCACGATGCCGTCCTCCGCGCGCTTGTAGATGGCCTTGCGCGGGCAGGCGGCCAGGCACGCCGGGTAGGTGCAGTGCGCGCAGGTGCGCGGCAGGTAGAAGAACCAGCGGTCGTGCGGCAGGTCCTTGATGTGGCAGCCGCCCTCCACCCGCCCGGCGCAGTCGTCCTCGCCGTTGTTGGGATACATCCAGTCCTCGTCTTTGGGAAAGAAATGCAGCGCCCGCTCGGTGGGCGCCGCGGCCTCGAAAACGGTCTTGCCTTCGAGGGGGGCGTTCTTCTCCCAGTCCTGCCGGCCCAGCTTTTCGAGGATGCGCACGTCCCAGCCCAGGGGATATCCGCCATAAGGCTTGGTCTCCACGTTGTTCCAGAACATGTACTCCTGCCCCTGGCCGCTGGTCCAGGTGGTCTTGCAGGCCAGGGTGCAGGTCTGGCAGGCGATGCACTTGTTGAGGTCGAAGACGATGGCCCACTGCCGCTTCGGACGCTGGCCCTCGTAGGGGTACTCCATCTCGCGGCCGATCTGCCAGTTCTTCACCTTGGGCATGGATCACCTCACCTTCATGTAGCCGCCGCGCAGGTATTCCTGCATCGCCGCGTTCTCGTAGCTGGGGCGGAACCCCAGCGCCGCGGGACGCCACAGGCCGACGCCCTCGAACCCGCCCGGCTCCGCGCGCGTGAAACGCACGAAAGCCTCTCGGGGCGCACCCGTGGGGCAGTGGATGTCCGGCGCGAAACCCATCTCCAAAGCCTGGCCGAACATGGTCTTGTGGACCAGGGTTTCCGTCATGAGGGTGGGCCGCAGCCACGCCCGGGTGGCGCTCTGGTGGCTGCCGTAACGGTACATGGCCTGGTAGCCGGTTTCCGCGCTCTTGGCGAGGCCGTCGGGACGGCCCTCGTGCGCGCGCACGCTGCCGATGGTGGCGCCGTACATGTTGTGCCAGGTGCGCGCCACGCCGCGCGGTGTGCCGGGATAGTAGCGGGCGCGGAGCATCAAGCGCGCCACCTTGTATTCCTCGGTGCCCTTGCCCCAGCCCCGGAAAGGGCGGTCCTGGGGATCGGCGTCCACCCAGACGTAGTCGCCCTCCTCGATGCCGAGGTCCTTGGCGTCCCCGGGATTGATGTCCACGTAACCCTCTACATTGGAGGGCATGCGCCGGTCATGGCGGTAAACATCGCCGAAGGGGCCGAACCACACGGCGGTGTAGTCCGTGTCCACCGGTGTCGAGTGCGCGCCGTGGCGGTACTTGGGCGTGTGGTAGATGTGCGTGTAGCTCTGCAAACGCAGCGGGTGGCGGGTCTGCACCAGCTCTTCCGGCCCGCGCATCACGTTGCGCACCTGGCGGTTTTCCACCGATAGGTCCGCGGCGGCCAGGCCGTAATCCTCCGGGATGCGCGGGCGCAGGGCCTCGTGGGGCGCGGCGACGATGATATTGGGCTCATAGGGCGTGGAGTCCACCGGCTCGCGGTGCACCGGCAGGTTCTCGCCGGAATCCACGAACTCGGGTTCGGGCCGGTAGAACTCAAGGCGGCCGGACTTGGTGTGCCAGGGCTGCTCGGAGCGTGCCTGTTCGTAGGAGGAGACGCGCGGGTAGGTGCGGTTGTTCATGAGCGCGGGAATACCCTGTTGCGCCAGGGCCTCCAGCTCCTCGAAGCGATAGCCCTTGAGGGCCGGAGAAGCGTCAATGATGCGCTGCAGATAGACCTGCACCTGGCCCTCCAAGGCGAACTTGAACATGGCCTCCAGGCGCGGCTCGCCGGCCAGTTTGCCCAGGGCCTGGGCCACGCGCGCGATGACCTCGATGTCGGAGCGCGTGTCGAAGATGCGCGGCAGCGGCGTGCGCGGGAAGATGGCGAGGAAGGGATTGGTGCAGGAGGCCGTCATGTCCGGCTCCTTGAACTCGGCCCAGCCGTCCACGCCGAAGACCAGGTCCGAATACTCGCAGGACCCCGTCCACCACCAGTCGGCGTAGATGATGGCCTCAAGCTTGGGCAGGGTGTTGTTCACCACGTCGAAGTGCCATTTGATATTGCCGATGACGGAATTGGAGTTGTTGAGCCACATGGCCTTGGTTGGCACCGGAATATGCCCGGCGCCGGTGAACAGCTTGTTGCCGAGGCGCAGCGGCCGGTCGCCGTAGTTGAAGTAATGCAGCGATTCGTAGTGCAGGAGCTTCTTGACCTTGGGCTTGCCGCTGGCCTCCAGTTCAGGGTTGAAGGGGTCCTCCAGGGAGTAGACCGGCTGACCGCCGAAGAGCGCGGCGCGGTAGTTACCGGCGTAGGAGCCCACGTTGCCGCCCGGAAAGCCCACGTTGCGCGTGAGCGCGGCCACCAGGAAGATGGCGCGATCCTTGAGGTCGGCGTTGAAGAACTGGTTGGGGCCCATGCCGGTGACGAAGAGCGTTTTCTCCGGGTTGGCCGCGATTTTCTCGGCCAGGGAAACCACCGCGCTGGCGGGAACGCCGGTGATGCTGGCGACCAGCTCCGGGGTCATGCTGTGGTCGAGATACTCCGCCACCAGGCTGAACACCGTGCGCACACGCACCTCTTTGCCATCGAGGAGCTTCACCGTGGGGGCGGCCCCGAGATCGGGAGCGACACCCAGCTTGGCGAAGCCCTGCCCGAAGTCGTCGCGCGTGACGGCCAGCAAGCGGCCGGTTTTCGCCTCGGCGATAACGTGGGGCCGGAATTCGCCCTGGAGCGCGCCGGGGATGATCTGGCTCTTCTGGGACGCGGGCGGCGGGGCCTTCTCCCCGGGTTTCAGCACCGCTGAGGCCACCAGCGGCGCGGCCTGGTACTCCTTCAGCACGTCCTCCGGATATAACGGCTGGAGGTTGTCCATGCGGATGAGGAAGGGCAGATCGGTGTTGCGCGCCACCCAGTCGGCATCGAAGAGCTTGCGGGAGATGATGACCTGGGCCAGCCCTAGCGCGAAGGCGGGGTCGGTCCCCGGGCGAATAACGACCGCCTCGTCCACCTTGGAAGCCGTGGAGCTGTACTCCACGGTGATGGCCACGGTGCGCGCGCCCTTGAGGCGCGCCTCCGTCAGCCAATGGGAGTCGGGCATCTTGGTGGTGATCCAGTTCATGCCCCACACCAGGATGAGGCTGGCCTGCTCCGTGGCGAAGAGATCGAAGTCGTTGGTCTGGGCGCCGGTGACCATGGGGTGTCCGGGCGGCAGGTCCGTGTGCCAGCTATAGCTGTCCCAGCCGCGCGCGCCGATGGCCTTCTCGGGCGCGACCGCGCGGATCTTGGCGTCGAGCAGCGCCAGCATGTTGGCGAAGCGGTAGAGCCCGAAAATGCGCGTGGCGCCGAGGAAGGCCATGCCGCCGCGGAATTTGAGCGTCTGCACGCCGGCTCCGTGCAGCGCCTCGATCATCGCCGGATCGTATTTCTGGGCCTTGAGCAGAGCTGCGCCCTTATCCCCGGAATAGGCGCGCGCGATATTGTCGAGAGCGCGGGCGGCGAGCTCGTAAGCCTCCTCCCAGGGGATGCGCAGCCAGCGGTCCTTGCCGCGCTGGAAATACTTGGCGTCAGGCTGACCCGTATCCGTATTGCGGGGAAAACCATCTTCTACCCATTGCTTCCAGCCGCGGCGCACCATGGCGCCCTTGACGCGGCGATCGCCGTAGATGCGCCGCACCATGGCGAGGCCCTTTTGGCAGATGCGCGGGTCCCAGCGATGCGAGGCCTTGTTGCCATAGAGGTCCGTGGCCTTGCCATACCCGTAAGTCGGCCCGATGCGTGCCACCACTCCGTTCTTGACGTAAGCGCGCAGCAGGCAGTTGTGCGTGTCGTTCGGCGCGCAGAGGAAAGTGTAGCTGGAATCGTAGCTGAAAATATTGCGGTAAACGCTCTCCCAATCGCGGTTGGGATAAAAGGCCAGGGGGTTGTCCACCTGGGTGGGTTTGAAATAGCGGAGTGGCGCTCCGAAGGCCTGCTGGGCCGCGGCTCCGGCTCCGGCCGCGGCGAGGCTCGTCAGGAATGAACGCCGGCTCCAGCCACTGTGGAATCCTGTTTTTGGCATAGACGCAAGAACAGCAAACCATGTGCCAGGACCTCTGAGCCCTGAGATGGCCCAGGGATCGTGAATCCGCCAATATTTTTTACTAAAGAATATCGCGGTTGTCAATATAAGTGACGGCCTCTTGAATCCTGCTCCACGCTTGAGAACTCGCGGGGATCAATCTCGCATGCCACGACCGCGCCGAGGGAAATCTGATTGCCCCGAAGTCCAGTGCGGCTAGAATTCCTCACCGTGTTGGATCGCTTGATTCGCGGAGCCCGGGTTTTTGACGGCGAGCGCCTGCTGGAGGGCATCACCGTTGGCCTTCAAGAGGGCCGCATCGCCCACTTGGCGCGGGAGCCCGCGCCGGCCCTTGCCGTCACGGAAGCCCAAGGGGCGCTGCTGGCGCCCGCTTTCATTGACAGCCACAACCACGCCGACTTCCACGTCCTCCACCAGGGCAACGATGCTTTGTCGGCCTTGAGCCAGGGTGTGGGGGCGCTTGTCGTGGGCAATTGCGGCATGTCCGCCACCCCCCAAGGCAGTCCCGATCCGGTTCTGCTCCCCGCGCAGGACGACTCCTGCGTGGGACTCGCGGAGCACGCGCGCCGGCTCGGCGCCGGCCTGCCTTTGCACGTCGGGGATCTCCTGGGCCACGGCACGCTGCGCACCCACGTCCTGGGCGCGCCGCGCGCGGCGCAAAGCGCGGAAGTGGACCGCATGGCGGGGTTGCTCGCTGAATTCCTGTCCGGCGGAGGTCTGGGCCTTTCCGTGGGGCTGAACTACCCCAGCGCGGTCGGCACGGCACGCCAGGAGCTGCTGGCCCTGTGCCGCGTTCTGGCGCGCCACGGGCGGCCCCTGGCCTGCCATATCCGCGATCAGGCCGCGGGCATTCGCGAGGCCGTGGACGAGGTGTTGGGATTGGGGGAGGAGACCGGCTGCAAAGTCATCGTCTCGCATTTGCGGCCCATCTCCGACCGTTTCAACGACCAGCTTGGGGGCATCTTGAAGCGCATCGAGTCGTCCGCGCAGTTTGCCATGGACCTCTACCCCTACGTGGCGGGCTTCACCTCGCTGGCCTGGTTCTTCCAGCATATCCTCAAGCGCTTGCCGAGCGCGGAGGACCGCTTCGACGCGCGCGAGGTCTGGGAGCTGGGCCGGGCCGTCTGCATCGGATCGCTCGCCGATGTGCGGTTGCTGCGGCACCGGAACGAAGCCTACCTGGGCCGCAGCATCACGGATATCGCCGCGGAGAAGGGCGTGGAGCCCGGACTGGCGGCGCAGGAGATCTACAGCGAGGATCCCCAGTGCTTGTGTATTTTCGATCACCAGTCCGTTCCCGAAATCGTGGAGCAGGTGTTGCGCCACCCGCGCTGCCTCATCGGCTCCGACGGCTATCTTTTTTCCTCCGGCGAGCAGCCCTTGTGCCATCCGCGCAATTACGCGGCCTTCACGGGGTTCCTGGTGCGCTACGTGCGTTCCGGCCGCATTCCCCTGGAGGAGGGGCTGCGCAAGATGACCTCGCGAACGGCGGACTTCTTCTCGCTAAAGGATCTGGGCCGCATCCGCCTGGGCGCGTCGGCGAACCTGGTCCTGTTCCGCCTGGAGGAACTGGAGGAACGCGCCAGTTACGCGCAGCCAGCACAGCCCGCGGCTGGAACCCGCGAAGTCATCCTGGAGGGGCGCACCGTGTACGATGGTCGGCGGCCCTTGGGATTAAAGCCAGGGCGGCGTTTGCGGCCGGAGCTGGCCGGACACAAAGCGTGAAACTTCGTGAAGTCCCTGTTCAGGTTTTGCGAACCGTAGGCCATCCAGAGATCCACCTGAGGCGGAAAATTCAGCAGTGATACAATTCGACGGCAGGAGGCAGTCCGTGAAAACAGCAGTAGATCGTTTTGATCTTGGAAATTTCCTCGCGCGGGGCGCGACCTTCCTTGCCACCGCGCTGGTTTTCTGGAGCCTGCCGCTCGCGGGTGAGGCGCCGGCCTCCCTCTCGGGCACCCAAAAAGAAAAAGTGCTGGAGATCGAACTCAAGGGCGACAAGGTGACCTTGGACGGGGAGTACGTCATCCCCGCGGGAATGTCCCTCACCATCAAGGGAGCGGGCCATATTGATGGCATCAAGGGCAAGAAGTGCTCTTTCAAGGTCGAGGGCGAACTGATCATCGGCAACCCGGGCGACGATCCCAAGGACCTCTCCGCGCTGCCGAGCATCAAGTCCAATAAATATGTCAAGTGTGCCGTGGTAAATTCCAAGGCATCCTTTCGGGTGGTGCATACCACCTTCGAATTTTACAAGACGACCCTTGAGGCCGGCGGGTTCACGGCGAAGAAGGCCCTCCTCAAGGGTGCGGAGTTCACCATCGCCAAGCCCGACAAGGTCAAGGTCCTCTGCGAACAGTGCGCTTTCACCAAGGTCACTTGGGATACGACGGCCAGCCCGGCGGAGGCCAAAAAGATGGCTCAGTTCAAGAACTGCGTGCTGTTCGGAGCCAATAAGTTCGCCTTGGCCCTGCTGTGGTGCATGGAAAAATGCGACCTCTACGAACGGCCGTTTTCGTTGGCACAACCCGAATGGAAGTCATCGCCGGGGCCCGTGCAGTCCGTGTTTTTCGCCGACGCCGAGTTCGCCCCCTACATGGTGGAGTCCTTCAAGGGCCAGATTTCAGGTTTCAAGATCAAGAACGCGCCAAAGGCTTTCAACCCCGAACTGAAAGTCAACACCGGGGAAGGGGCCGGCAAGGAGAAGGAGAAAAAGAAGCCCTGAGCGCGTTTCGCTCCACGCGCCGCGGCGGGAACCGCGACCTCGATTCCCGCGGTCAGTTGTGGTGTTCTTTCTTTTCTTTCTTTCCGCTCTCCGGCTTTTCCTCACCGCCTTTTACGCTGGCAATTTGTAAGGCCTTGACGCCACTGCGTTCCAGGAGCATTCCCTCAACCGTCACGGTCTTGCCAGCAAAATTGGCGATAGAACCCTTGGCGGACTCGTGTTCGGGACCGAGGAGCAGATAAACCTTGCCATCCACCAGCAGCCCTGCGGGCAATCCCTTGAGAATACAGGACTTGGCACATTTGGCATGGTCAGGTCCCATGGAACCCGAGGGATCTCCGAGGTAACACTGCAAGTCAATAACCTCGCCGGTCAGCGAAGTTTTGGTTCCTTCGGCTTCTTTCTCTGTCTTCCCGTGCTTTTCAGCAGCGAAAGAGGGAAAAGAGATCAGCGCGACGATGGCTAGGATCGGGGCGATACGCTTCATGGGGATAAGCCTCAAAGAGAGTGAGAAACTATATCGGGGAGTAGCTCTGGACCATAAAACGTTCCCGAGGGGTCAATAAATCATCTTGATGCGCGTGGGCGGCAGGACGATGCAGAGGGCCTTGCCCAAGAGCAAGTCGGAGCGCACGGTGCCCCAGCCGCGGCTGTCCCAACTGTAGTAGGCGTTGTCGCCCAGGGCGAAGTAGCAGTCCGGTGGAACCGTGTAAGTCACGGGTTCGGCGGAGTCGCGCTGTCGCTCCGAAACATAGTAGAGATCCCGCAGCAGCCGCAGGTCCGCGAATTCGATGCCGTTCCCCTCGTATTCCAGGAAAGGCACCGCCGTCAGAGTCTCATCGCTCTCTGGATTTAGCCCCGGCCGCGCGCTGGCGAGTTCCCGTTCCCCGGCCCGCAGCAGCAGGCGTCCGTCGAGGTGCGCGAAGGAAAGCCGCCGCGCGTCGGCGG
>JAHFOS010000256.1 GCA_023261545.1 bacterium | reverse complement strand
CAAGACGCGCGGCAACGCCGTGAACCCCTTCGAAATGATGGAAAAGCACGGCGCCGACGCGCTGCGCTGGTACCTGCTCACCTCCACGAGCGTGTGGCTGCCGACGCGCTTCGACGAGGAAGGGCTGGCCGGCGCGCGCCGCAAGTTCCTGGAGACGCTTTTGCAGACCTACCGTTTCTTCACCATGTACGCCAACGTGGACGGGTTTGATTTCGCGAGCGCGCGCCCTCCCGTGGCGGAACGCCCGCTCTTCGACCGCTGGTTGATTTCACGGACCAACAGCGTCGTCGAGGAATACACGCGCTGGATGGAGGACTACGACCTCACGCGCGCCATGGGCCCCCTGGAGGGTTTCCTCGTGGAGGACGTCTCCAACTGGTATGTGCGCCTGAACCGCCGGCGCTTCTGGAAGGACGTGGAACGCCAGGACAAGCTCGCGGCCTACTGCACGCTCCAGGAGGTGCTGGTGGCCCTCACGCGTATGCTGGCGCCCGCCGCGCCTTTCCTGTCCGACTTCCTGCACCGCGAGCTTTCCGGCGAAGGCAGCGTGCACCTGGCCGACATGCCCGAACCCGACCCCGAACTTGCGGACGCCGAGGTCGAGCGCCAAATGGCCGCCACGCGCCGGGTGGTGGAGCTCGGGCGCAACCTGCGCTCGCGCCACAACCTCAAGGTGCGGCAGCCGCTTCCAGAAATCCTGGTCCAGAGCGGCGCGCCGGTGCTGGAGAAGCTGGTGCTGGCGGAGCTCAACGTCAAGAAATACACGGCGGTGGATGCCGGCGCTGATTTGGTCAAAAAGAAGATCAAGCCGCGTTTCCGCGAACTCGGCGCCGCCTTCGGCAAGCGCGTGCCGGAAATCGTCGAAGCCCTGAAGAAACTCACGGGCGAAGCGCTGCGTGAGGCGGAGGCGGGCCGGTCTTTCGATCTGCAGATCGGAGCCGAGTCGTTGCGCATTCCTTCCGAGTGTCTCGAAATTACGGGTTTGGCGCTGGAAGGCATGGTGGCCGAGGGCGGCGACGGGGTGATGGTGGCCCTCAAGACCGAGATCAGCGATGAGCTGCGGCAGGAGGGCTTGGCCCGCGAATTCGTGAACCGCGCTCAGAACCTGCGCAAGGAGGCAGGACTCGACATCACGGATCGCATCGTGCTCACCCTCACCGGGGACCGCGGCCTGCTGGAAGCCATTGCAGCCCACCGCGACTACGTTTGCGAGGAACTGCTCGCGCGCCTGGAACCTGAGGCGCCAGGCGCGGCCAGCGCGGCGCAGCCCCTGGAGATCGAAGGCCGGCAATTGAAAGTCGGCCTGCGCCGGGTCTGAGCGGCGCCGAACTCCATACAGCCCGTTTTCATCTTCAATTTTTCAGTTTTCAGATCCAGGTAACGCATTATTAAATAACATATTGACTATAATTCCTGGGCTATTTCTCCCTTCCCCAGGAGCGCGCGGCCTGCGCCGCCGCGCCAGCGATTCTAATTCGGGATGGCTTGCGGGATGCGTTGCGGGCCAAGAATCCCCGACGCACTGGTAGCTCAGTCGGTAGAGCGGTTGACTCTTAATCAATAGGTCCGGGGTTCGAATCCCCGCCGGTGCATTAAGGCTCCCGCGCACTACTTGAAGAAGCCCATCGAAATCGCCAATCGCGTCGCGGCCCTGCTCAGCCGCAAGGATGGCCGACCGGGCATCCTCATGGACATCTGCAAGCAGGTGGCCGAGGGGCTCAAGGCCGAGGTGGCCTCGCTCTACGTGAGCGAGCGCGATAGCTACCGGCTTGTAGCCAACTTCGGCTTCGAGTCCGTCCATGTCGGCAAGCTCGAAATCGAGAAGGGCCTGGGCCTCATCCACCACATCGCCACGACGGCGCGCGCGCTCTGCCTGCGCGAGGCCACCTCCCATCCCGCCTTCTACTATGTGAAGGGTATCGGCGAGGAGAAATACCATGGCTTCGCGGGGGTGCCCATCCTGCGCCGCGGCAAGGCCATCGGCGTGCTCGACGTGCAGTTCCGCCGCGAGCACGACTGCACCCTGGAGGACGTGGCCCTGCTCGAAACCGTCGCCCAGCAGATCTCCGACACGGTCTATGCGCGCCTCAAGAAAAAGACGGCCCCGCGGCGGGTCAAGATGCGCGTCACCGGCCGCGGCGTCGTGCCGGGCATCTTCGCGGGCAAGGTGGTGCGCCGCCTGCTCATCGAGGAAACCATGGCGGCTGACGAAGAGGGCGCGGGGCAGGGCTATGAGCGTGAAAAACGCCGGCTCCACGAGGCCCACCGCCGCACCCAGCAATATTTTGACAGCCTGCGGGGACAGACCACCAACCATGAGGCGTCCACCATCCTCGCGGCGCACCTCACCATGCTGAACGATCCCATGCTGCTCCGCAAGGAGGACGATTTGCTCAAGAAGAACTGCTCGGCGGAACAGGCGGTGGCCCTGGCGGTGCGCGAAATCGCCAAGGCCTTCGAGGGCATCTCGGATCCCTACATCCGCCAGCGTTCCATGGACGTGCTCGATGTGGGCCGGCGCCTCTACCACATGCTCACCCAGTCCGACGAGCAGGGACCGGGGAGCGAGGGACCGCAGGTGTACCTCGCGCGGCACCCCAGCGCCACCATGCTCATCGAGGGCGGCACCGCGCGCTTCGGCGCCCTGGTGCTGGTGGAGGAGAGCCTCTACGGCCACGTCATCATCCTCGCCAAGAGCATGGGCGTGCCCACCGTGGTCATCACCTCCCAGCAGCTCAAGGCCCTGGAGGACGCGGACCACCTGCTGGTGGACGGCGAACTCGGAACCCTCTACATTGACCCCTCGGAAATCCTGGTCGAGAACTACCGCAAGTCTCACGCCGAGGAGAACCTGCCCCAGGAGGACCTCGGTCCCTGCCGGACGGCGGACGGCCACGCGATATTGCTGGGCATGAACGCGGCTTTTCCCAGGGAAGTGCAGAACCTGCCCCCCTGGGTGCAGGAGGTGGGGCTCTTCCGCACCGAGTTCATCTACTTCCTTTCGGACCATATTCCCACCGAGAGCGAGCAGGCCGCCCAGTACGTGAAGATCTTCCAGGCCGCGGGAAACCGGCCCGTGACCCTGCGCATCCTGGACGTGGGCGGGGATAAATGCCCGCCCGCCATGCAGTTCCTGCACGAGGACAACCCCATCCTCGGCAACCGATCCATCCGCTTCCTGCTCAAGCGCTCGGACTTGTTCTTCCCCCAGCTCAAGGCCATGTTGCGCGCCCAGCACGAGACCCAGGGCAACCTGCGCATCCTCATCCCCATGGTGTCCATCTATGAGGAGGTGAGCCGCATCCGCGACCACCTGGCCAAGGTGTTGCGAGACTTCCGCAAGGAGGACCTGCGCCTCAAGGCCCCGGAGCTCGGGGTGATGGTCGAGGTGCCCTCCGCCGTCGGCCTCATCGGCAAGCTCGCGCGCCTGGTGGACTTCTACAGCGTCGGCACCAACGACCTCATCCAGTATTACATGGCCTCCGACCGCAACAACAGCCGCGTGAGCTACCTGTGCCGCTGGCATCACCCCGCGCTGCTGATGCTGCTCTCCGAAATCTCGCGCGCCTGCCGCCGCGCCAACCGCGAGGTCAACATCTGCGGCGAGATGGCGGGGGAAATGTGGGGATCGCTGGTGCTGCTGGGGCTCGGGTTCCGGCGCCTCAGCATGGACCGCAAGACGCTGGCGCGCCACCACCGGCTCTTCAAACACG
>JAHFOS010000130.1 GCA_023261545.1 bacterium | reverse complement strand
TTCACCAGCGTATATACTTTTCTTCGACCAAATGGTTCGAAATCGGCGAAAGCCAATACACATTCTCTCCCCGCGGAGCAAAAGGTGCCTCCAATATTTTGGCGTGCCCGTCGGCGAACAAGAAAGCCGCGTTGTTGAAATAGTGACGGCTGTGAATAAAAGCAGGGGGATCGTCGCCCAGGGCATCCTCATCTTTGGCATGGTTTAAATGGATATGAATTCCGGGCCAGACGCCATTTGCAGTTGTTGGCGGATTGAATCGGTCTGACATGATGGGTGTTTTCAACATGCCAAATTGGGTCCTGGCTAAATCCCGAAAAGTCACGAAGGCCACATTGACGTTGCTCCACTTTTCATTCCAATAGCCCGGCCCCGCGTGCCAGTGATTGGCTTGCGTCCAATTGCCTCCCACGGAGGTGGAAAGTCCATAGCTGGCTTTGTAAGATTCGCCATCGAAGCTATGCTCATAGGGATTCAAATCTGAGGGACATTCATAGGCTTTAGAGCAATAATTCTCTCTGAAAAGGCGAGCTGTCCAACCAATCGCCTGTTCCTTTACAGCTTCGGAGAGGCGCTGTTTAGTCCCCCATACGGGCACAATACAATCATAGTTATCTTCCCCATACAAATGCACCGCGGCCCCGATCTGATGGAGGTTGCTTTCGCATTTCGTCAAACGAGCGCATTCCATGGCATTTTTGAGGGCGGGCAAGGTAAGACTCATCAAGATCAACATGATGGCGACAACAACCAGCAGCTCAACAATCGTGAAATTATGCGTGATGGCTTGGCGTAGGCGAGACATACGGCACCTCTTTTAGTCTAGGAGTTGCATTGATTACCGAGGAAACCAGCCCGCGGGTAAGGCGTCGCGTTCCACTTGCAGCAGCTCAGAGATCATCTCCCTGCAGTCCGCGAGATTGACGCTTAACGGATCGCAGGCGAAGGCGCGCTCGAGCAGCCCCCTGTCGCAGGTCACCGCCGCACGAACCGACAGCTCGTGCGCGTCCAACACCTGCTGCCACAGGCCCCTGAGACCCACAGGAGCGGGCCCCACGGGTCGCGGACGCGGTCCCTGCATATCCAGATCGCATAGCAGTTCCAGAAAGGCATCACTGGGCATGTTGGTAACGGTGCCCTGGTTGGCGGTGTTGACATAGAAGGGCTTCGTCAACCCCGCCCACATGGTTTCAATGATGTCGGTGGCGTGGTCGGGACCGAATGCGGAAACGTACTCCTTCATGGGAGTGGCGCCTAGGACAAATCCGTCCACCTGGCGCCACATCGCCGCATGGCGTTCGTAGCGATCAGCGGTTTCCCAAATAGAAAGGGGCGGAACGGCCGAGGGGTTGATTCCCAACCCTTGGTAGAAGCGCACGTATTCCTTGGTGTGGGCCACACAAGTGGGAATACAGCCGAAGGCTTTGTAGAGGTCGTAGCCAATGGTCTCGTTGTGCAATGCCTTGGCGCCACGGTCCCCACCCACCGATTCTCTACCCGCTTGGAGGCGGAGGAATTCGGCGATGGCGGGTGACACGTCCCGGCCGTCATGGGCAGCCTTGAGCAGCCAGGTGAAATGGTTGACTCCGGCGATGCACATATCGAAGCGGCGGTCCACATCGGCACTGAGGGGCTGCCCCTCTTTCAGCAATCCGGCGCGTTCTGCGTAGAGACGCTTGATATGTGGCATGTGCAATCCATCACAGAGGGCGAAGCTTTTGAGCTTTGGGGCAAAAAGACGAAGCCCAATGCCGTTGGCCGCGGTGGGATTGATATAATTGATCACCCAGGCTTCAGGAGCCAAATCCGCAATGTCCCCGCAGGCCGCCAGGATCTGCGGGAACTCTCGCAAGGTGCGGAAGATGCCTCCGGGGCCAATCGTGTCGCCGCTGCACATGCGGATGCCATATTTCAGAGCCACGGCGCAGTCAACGCCGCGAAAATGCACCGAGCGATCCGCGAAGCTCAAAACCACGAAGTCGGCACCCTTCAGAACTTCGCGGCGATCCGTGGCAGTCTCGATGCGCAGGGGCGAATGCCCATGAGCCACCACCTTTTGGGCCAAGGACGTCATGCGCGCCAAATGCACCGGATCCGTGTCCACCAGCGCCAAGG
This sequence comes from bacterium, assembly GCA_023261545.1. Classification (GTDB taxonomy): domain Bacteria; phylum Planctomycetota; class JADGBV01; order JADGBV01; family JADGBV01; genus JAHFOS01. The sequence goes on along the minus strand of JAHFOS010000130.1, from coordinate 10,316 downwards.
TCCCTTCACGGAGGAACTCGGATTGGACCATCTGCCAGATGGCTTGACGGCCAAAAAAGAGGCTTCCAGCGCCTAGCAAAACAACCTTAGGACCTTTCATCGCCATCCCCTTTCGTAAAATGCCAACCTGCGAGTAATGGTAATTGCCGAAGCCTTTAGGTAAATGGCGCCGATTGAGCTAAACATGTAATTTATTGACATGGCCCTCCACCAGCCCCTAGAACTTTCCTATGTGCGCGAGCCCAGCCCCCCCACGCTTCTCCCCTACCGCGTGCGCATTTGTGGTCGCAATGCCCGCATTCCTTGGCACTCCACCTTGGGCACCTATTACGACGACGCCATGCTGACGCTGATCCTGGCCGGAAAAGGCTTTTATCGGCGCGGTGGCTCCATAACTGAGGTCAGGGAAGGCTGGGCGGGAATCGTGCTGCCCAATCCCGATACGGGACTCCTCATGGCCGATCCGGACGATCCCTACGACCACTTCTACTGCCGTTTCTCTGGAATTCTGGCCATGGAGGCATCCCGACGTATCCTGGAAGAATGCGGCGGTGGGCCGTTTTTTCCCGAACCACGCTGGCGTGAATTAGCCGAGGTTTTCCGACAGCTAGTGGCCTGCCGCCCTGCGGATCCCTCCCGCTTGGAAGATCGCCTGAGACCCGTGGACGGGATGCTTGCGCATCTCCTAGCCTTGTTGGATGCACCGGAAAACATCAAGGAGCAGGGGCTTAGCCGTTACACCCTGGAATGCTATATGGAGGAACGGCTTGCAGAACCCGTGAACCTCGACCGCATGGCGCGCTATTTCTCGGTCTCCAAGTCTCACCTCTGCCGCACGGGTAAGCGCTTGCTCGGGGAAACGCTGCTGGCTGCTTGGCGCCGCCGGAAACTGGTTTGGGCCGAACTGTTGCTGCGCGATCCCGCCATCTCCATCCGCGAAGTTGCGGCGCGAACCGGGTACGACGACCCGCTTTACTTTTCCAAGGTCTTCCACCGCCATTTGGGGCGCACGCCTTCCGCGTGCAGGATCCACTAGGGCGCGCCCCCTCACGGATTAGTCCGCGGGCAGGAATGCCCCATGAAGTGGGAATTTATGGCTATTCCTACAAGTAATTGGCGAAAATTACACTTGTGTAGGGGTTTAATTTTCATAGGATCGTAGGCAGTCGCTTGAGCAACGGCGATGAAGATCCCGACCCGCTGACCGTACGGGTGGCGGGCGTCGTCTCGCCAATCACATACGAGGATCTATGCCATGATCAAAAAAGAGAATGATATCTTCGAGAGCCCCGAAGGTAAAAAAACCTCCCGGGAAGAGCGTAAAGGCCTGGTGGGTCTCATCCAGGGGCATGCCAATGAATTTATGATTTCGATGGCCGTGCATGCGGCGGTTCTCTTTTTCATTAGCCTCATTCCTGTTAAAAAAGAAGTGGAGCAGACCAAGACCACCATGATCATCGAGCAGACGGCGCCTGAGGAAAAACAAGAAATCAAGCAAATTGTTACAGACGTGAAAGTTCAAGAGAAGCCGGTCGAAGTCGTAGATGACAACACGGAGGTGGTTGAACGGGAAGTCAACGTCACGAATCCGGTCGAAACCACGGCCATTAGCGAAGTCGCGGATGCGGTACCGGATAACGCCGTGCTGGCCGGCACTTCGGACAATGCCAATTCTCCGCCCGCCATACTTGGAGTCGGAGCCGGAAACCCCGGCGCCAATGGCGGCCTGCCTTACGGCTATAAGTCGCGCTCCAAAACCGGCAAGATGGGTGCGATGAGAAAACACGGCGGGGCGGGCACGGAAAGTGCCGTGGATTTGGCCCTGCGTTGGCTCGCCGAACACCAGGAGTACGACGGGTCTTGGGACGCCGTCAAATACGAGGGCAAGTGGCAGGGCAAGGAGCCCATCACCGGGATCGCCCTGCTCGCATTCCTCGGGGCCGGCTACAGTGAAAATATCGGCCCCTTCAAGAAGACGGTGCGCAAGGGCATCGCTTGGCTCAACCAAGCCACCGAGGAGAAGAAAGACAAGCCATTTTTCGCCAGCAACTACGCTTCAGCTATTGCGCTCATGGCCCTTTCGGAAGCGAGTATTTTTGGTTCCAGCTCCACCACCAAGGTGAATGCCAACCGCATCGCCCAGATGTTCATAGATATGTACACGGGCACGGCTTGGCGGTACTCGGGTGGCGATGATCAGGACTTGTCAGTCTCAGGATGGATCGCCCTTGCCTTAAAAAGTGCCAAGGCGGCGGACCTCGAAGCTCTACACACCGATAAGGCCAAGACCGTTTTCGAGCAGTACAAGAATTGGGTGGTCATGATGACCCCAGAAGAGACCGGGATTGGCAGGTACACTGCCACGAAAGGCGGCGGCGACAAGCAGCCGCATCTGACCTGGGTGGGCATGTTCCAGCGCCAGTTCTTGGGCTTCCCGAAGAATGATCCCTTCCTTGTCAAGGCGACCGACAACTCGATGAAGTGGATCGACTCGAACACCTGGGTCGGCGCGGATAAACTCGGAGATTGCTACGGAATCTATTACGGTACGCTCGCCATCTTTCAGCAGCAGGGATTGGCCTGGAAAGGATGGAACGTCAAGATGAAGGACTCCTTGCTCAAAACCCAACACAAAGGCGACCCCAAGCTGTTGGGAGGCTCCTGGGATCCCACAACGGGCATCACCGCGGAACGCGGGGGTCGTGTGATGGTAACATCGCTAATGTGTCTCTGCCTCGAGATTTATTACCGCTATGAAATGATGAACTGAGCGCTGAAAAAGCCTTGCCAACTGAGAAGATTTTGGAGAGTTCCACTTCGCGGAACTAGGCGGAGTCCGGTTTTGAGGCTCACTCGTGGGCGTTACCGCTCTTGGTCTCCATAGCGGTATTTTCCTTGTCCGCGACCTTGAGGTTGACGAGAACCGTTCGTTGGTATCCCAGGTCGGTCCGAAGAGTCAACGCTGCACGGTGTAACCCGGGGGCAAGGGCCGCGGTGTCATGCCCAACCTTGAGGATCTGCAACTCGGATAGGCAGTTTCCCGAAAGCGGCGTGCATCGCAGCCATCCCCCGCTGTTCTCGTGCACGCGCCATTTCCTGCCCATCTCAGGAGGAAGGATGGCCCGGATCTCCACGACAGGAGCGGCAGCCCCCGGGATCCACGTGAGATTCGTCACCAACGGTTTGATCTCGATGGATTTGCGATAAGGGAAAAGCCGATCCGATCCGCCAGTCTCCAAGGCCCCGAGATCGGGGCCCTCACCGGTAAAATTGTCGTTGAGCCCTGGGAGCCGTGCTCCCCGGTCGATTCCGATAGATCCTTCAGCTAACTGGAAGTCACCGGTTTCGGCATCGCAGAACACCGGGGCACCAAAGATGCCGTTGCGCTCCCAGTGCTCCGGCAGTTTCTCGGGCCCATAGATTTTTCCGGGATGCAGCAGGTCGTAGTCAAAATCGCCAGCCTCCACAAAGGGAAACCTGATGTCACCGAAGAAATCCGGACCGGGACCGGAAAAAATATTGTTGCGGGTGCGAATCGGCGTGGGTCCCTTGCCATAGTGGCCGGCGGTGAGACCCATCTTGCGAGTGAAAACGGTGTTATGTAGGATGAGGCTGAGCCCCGGATAGAGAAACCTGTCGCCGCCCATCTTGAAGGTCGAAAAGGTGTGGCCGCGCTCCTCCCCGTCCATGAGGAAGAGGTTGCGGAAGGCGTAGGAAGGGCCGCGACGGTTGGGCGCGCAGCTCAGGCCGCAGTAAGTGTGGGTGACGAAGTTATTCCAGAAGCGCACGTTGATCTGCCCACCGTCCAGCTCCACTCCGTCGTCGTTGGCGAACATGAGGACGTTGCCATGAATGTCACTGTCACGATAGGGGCCGCCGAACACGTCACTGTTAGGCATGCTCTCGATAGCGTCGTTCCACCAGTGGGTCTCGGACCCCACCAGATCGTTGTTGCGTATCACGTGATGGCCCTTCGTCATCGCGAGCAACACGGCGCAGGGACCGGCAGGGTGCTCATATTTCCATGAACTGGCCGAACCGCGCGCCTCGTGGATAAAGTTGTCTTCCAACAGCACATACGCGCTGCCTTCATCCACCCGCACACCGGCCTGGTAATTGATGATATGGCCGCTTTCATCCACGTAAAGACCCTTCTTCAACCCCTCCTTGCGCGTGCCGGGATCCCCCCACCCGGAGATGTCGCAGCGGCGCATAACCACATGGTGCGAGTTTACGATCCTCACGCAGTCTTTGCGCCCGCCCCGAAAAGTTAGGTTCTCCAGGATCACATAGGCCGTATTGCGGATCAGCGCGGCATGGTCGGATTCCTTGCCCGCGTCGATGATGGCTGTCCCTCCCGGTCGTGGGGAATAGAGAATCCAGGCGTCTCGTGTGCCGCGATTCTCAATCTCCAGAGGTTGCACGCCTTTATCTCCCACCGTATGGATTTCCTTGTTGATGGGCCACGCCTCGTCCCAGGTTTTGAAACCCAAAACCAAACTTGAATCCGGCGCGGAGTTCCCCTCGGTGCTCGGATACATCCGGCACTCCGCCAAATAGCGGGTGCCGGACTCCAGGTTCAAAAGGCTGCCGCGAAATTCGCCATCGGACCGGTAGGGAATCAGATCCAAACCCTCCCGCCACTGCTCATCAGACTCCTTGCGATAACGGACCTTGCAAAGACTTTGGCCGTCCCGATCCACGCCACCCGCGATGTAGAGCCCAGCGCTATTGAAGGTGGTCACCGCAACGCCACCTAGGATGGCGAGCGTACTCTTCCCATTTTCCCGGGGAAGAACGACGCCGGCCTCCCTGGCCTGGCGGGCGCCCTCCGCTAAGGCCAGCCAATCCCGGGTGAAAAACGCAACGGGTAAGGTCTCGAAGTAAAGTCGAAAGTCGCGCAAATGGCCTAGAAAGCCCGGGCCCACGCCATGGGCAATTTGAAGTCCTTCCTTGGCCGCAGCCAGCTTTCCAAGCGCCCGTCCGTGCTCGATATTCCGGAGCAGGGGTGTGTCAGGGGCGCCATGCACGGCCAGCACCAAACCGCCCCTGATCTCATTGCCAGGCTCGTAGGTGAAGGATATCTGGGCCCACTGGGAGTGGGGAACGCAGGGCACCGTCTCGACGCTCGCCGTACCTTCCTGCGTCATCACCGTACCCTGGACGCTGGCCAACTCATCGCCGGCCGCAACCTTCAGGGTCCACTGAAAAACCCCCGGCCAAGTCGCAAGGGTCTGGGTGCCCGCGGACTTGAACGCGGCCGGTCGTACCCACACACTCAATGAAAATCCGTGCTCCAAAGCTACGGAGTTCGTCAGCCCTAGAACGAGATATTGCCTCCCATCGCACTTGAGAGCCTGGATGGCGCCCACCGCCTCCCATTGCAGATTGCCCTCTGCGCCCATCACATTTCCGAGATTGCCAGAAGGGCTATCGAGAGTACCTTCCAGTGGCATATGGAGGAAGCCGTGGTTGACGAGCGCGGCTTCCTCTCCCCAGGACAATTCAGTCAGTCCAGCCACAGCCAACAGCAGGCCCACAGAATCCCGTCGCAGGGGTTTTGGGTAGCGAATAGATCAGGGCTCCTCCTTCAAATTGAAACCATCAAAACACCGAAACATAATCTTACTGGACCCCCAACACTCCACAAGTGTAATTTTCGCCAATTTCCTGTATAAATGACTGCGAATCCCCGCATCGCGAGATATCACCGTCCGGAAGTAAACTCATGAGAAAGCGTACTATCGCGCCAGATCCCGGCCTTTCAGCGCGCGCCGAATTTAAGAGGACTCGCGCCGCGTTCTTGAGCCCCGATATCGGGAGCCGCGCCGATAAATCCATCGGTAAAGTTCGGAATGACAAAACCCTGATCTTGACCTGGCGACCCCGCGCAAAGAGTAAACGGACCCGAGGGCGAATCCGCATCGTACACTGGAGCCGCAAGAATCGCGTTCTTTTCTTGAATGACGCGATTAATGTTCATGCCGTATTGGTAGAGATCGCGATCATAGTCGTTGCGGTTCAGATTGCTTGGATCGCCAGTCATGTTTGTACTGTCATCGATGGCAACGTGGAGAGCGTTCAGGATATTGTTGCGAACCACGTAATTATATAAAGTAGCCGAAGTACGTGTTATTCCCAGCTCGACGCCTTGGTTGACTCCATTCACAACCGCGGCCAGTAGCGTGTTGTTATAAACATAAACACGGCCTTTTCCATAAAAATAATTGGGCTCATTTTTATCGGGGCGTGCTTGAGCTTTGATAAAGGCAGTTCCTTTTAAGCCAGCTATCGGATCGGGAACGCGCGCTCCACGGAACACCACGTTTCTAAAAACATACGCAGGCCCAATCGACACGGGAGAGATCGCAATCATCTTGTAGGCGCGATCAACGTAGTTTTCAAAGATTCGAACGTTCATGTTTCCGCCTTCGCTCTCAATCCCATCATCCCAGCAATAGGATATATTGTTTCCGTAAATATCCGAATCGCGGCCCGGGAATCCGTCAAAACTAAAATTCGTTCCGCCTCCACCCATCGAGTCATTGAAGTGATGCAAATCATCCGAATAGATATTATTGTAGCGGATCACATTATTTCCGGAAGAATTCGTGATGCTAATCGCTTGCGGGCCAATCGGGTGTGGGTTCATCACCGGGGCGCCGGCCGGAGTGAATGCCAGTTTTTCTTTTGGATCGTAATCTTGACGATTTTGCGCCCAGTTGTTGGCGGTGGGTCGTGGATGATGCAAACGGTTTCGTTGAATCACCAGGCGAGTATTGAGTGCAGTACCCCCGCGACCGTTTGAAATTGCCGAATCCTGGTTCATGCCAAAATTATTGAGTTGGCTGAGTTCGTCCGGAGCAACGCGACCCCATCCACTGATATCGCAATCTTCGATGACAATGTCATGGCTGTTCGGGCCAAGGAAGATACCATGCCACGCCGCATTTTTCAAAGTGAGTCCGCGAACGATAATGTAGGAGCCGGTGATCAAGATATTGTAGTCTTTTAAACCGGCGACATCCGATACCGAACCCGTTTCCGCCGTCAGCACGATGTAACCGTTTGGCGATCCAGATTCCGAGAGTGAGATCGTGTCTTTCACTATACCAGTAAGTTCCACTGTCCTGAGAACGGGATACGTCTCATTCCAAGTTTTTGCTGTCGTCGTGATCATTTCTCCAGATGGCACCATCAGCACTTGAATCTCGTATGTCGTATGCGACGCGAGTTTCACGATTGAACCGCGGTATTGCTGAGCTTGATCCGCTTTGTTTGGCGTGAAGTTGATGGGGAGACGATCGTCAAACCACAGCGATTGCGCCTGCGACCACAGCGGCGAGTTTTCTGCGCGATAACGCATAAGAGCTTCTTCGCTATTCTTCCCATTCGGCGAATTAAAATAAACGCTGATAGAACTGAATGTTGAAGCCGTGTTGATCTTTCCAGTCGAAACTTTTATGGATATCGACGGGAACTGGTATCCACTTTCAGGACTAGCCGATTCAAGGCCCCGTCCGCAAAATGTCAATAGAAAATACCAAGCGAGGCAGCTCCATTTTTTCTCGACGCGTTTCATCGAGGGCTACTTGTTGGGCGGCGCCCACAACCGATCGAAATCGATCCAGTGATCCAACATGATGTTGACTTTTCTCTCAAGTTGCTCAACAAGGTCCGGACCAAATGTGAACGGATCTTCATCTTCCGATGTAAGTGCCGTATGCAACAAAGGCTTCGATGTTGATCGAAGCAGAAGGATCAGTTCATTAATATTATCAATCTCGTCGCGTAAATGATCGCATACGATATCCCGATCCATCTTCGAATTTAACGAGACGGGCTCCAACTCCGCTGGTAAAGCCCCAAGTTGTTGCCTTCGTTGATCCACGTATGTTTGAAATATGAAGGCGTTGGCCAGGCTCCGATACAGATGAATCGCCGCTTGTACACGCATCGCACCCAATCGAAGGTTTTCATCGCTTCCAAGAGTAATCCCTTCCGATGAGGCAGCTTGTTCCATTTTTTTTAAAGCGGCATCAAGCATTTCCGTAATTTCCTTGAGTATTTTTTTTGCCATGCGCGCTTGTTGAATACCCTGAATACTCTGAGTTCCCTGATGATTCAGTAGGTTGGAGGCCTCGATTTCAGATCCCGCCTGGAATTGGTGCTTCTGGTAGTATTGCCTGTCATCCAATGGCAGATCAAGCGGAAATGCCACAAATGGCCTCACCAAGACGCGTTGCATCAGGTGGTAAAGCATCAACAAAGAACCTCCCACACCAAAAAATGGGGTCAGCATATGGGCGTCTCGGATTTTCATCCACGCTTCCATCATCATTCGCCCTGCTTTCGGCCCGTAATGCTCTATTGAAACATTTTCCAAGAGGCTGAATGCCGTAGCGAGTCCGGCAGGACATTGTCGAAGCGCATTTTTGTAGTAACTCTCATAGATGGGGAAAGTTCCGTCCAAAATTGAATGACCAAAATCCACATACAGTTGCTTCGCATTCTCTCTGAATGCCAGCATCGTCGCCATCGAGAAATCAACCGGTTGTTGCACGCCGATCAGGGGAGTTGCCGTTTCCGCTTTAATTTTCCTCATTGGATCGACTGCGTAACTACTCATATTTTTCAGGCAGAAGTGGATATTTTCTTTTTTGTGAGCTAGTAGCTCGTGGTTCTCAGAATGCGAAAAATAATTAGTTTCACGAATCTGTATATTTACACCTGCATCTCGCGCTCCATCTTGAATTGCGCCATAAAAACCAATAACCCTCTCACTCATGGATCGCATTTTGCATTTCGATGGCCCATTTGCATTCGGATAAAGGTGCTGCGTCCAGCAGAAACCTGCTCCCGAATCATTCGTGTAGTTATTCAGAATATCTAATTCTGGGACCTGTTCTATGACGCGCGCCACCGTGCGTCGGTAAACGTCTAGCACCTCGGCGTTGTCGGTACACGGGGCGTATTGTGGGTGCCGTGAACGTCGCGGATGATCCACCCGAGGGCCACGCCAACTGGGGTACCTGCGAAAAACAGATTCTGGCAGACACATGGGTTCTGTTATTCGAATAAAAGCCCGAAGTCCATACCTTCGCAGAACAACGCACTGTTTTACAAGGTAATCTAGATTTCGACGGGCATATTCCTCATCCAAAATGCCCTTGAGTTCCTCCGGAACCACAGTTCTAAAAAACGTGAAGTGAACAATAGACCATTGGAGGTAGGGATCGTTTGACCATGGAATCTCGTGTTTGGCCTTTGCCGAAACCGGACCACATTCTAACGGTCTGATGGCATGATTTTTAAGATGAACATGCGTTGCACCTGCATCGGCTGCAGAAGAAACGAAACGATTGAACTGCTCATCTGTGAGCGTAGCAGCAGACATCACCACTGTGGCTAAAGGCACAACAGATCCTTTATTTCGTCAGAAGTTTAAAAAGCATCCGCCGCCAGCACTTGCAGCACCTTGCGCCTTCGCGGCCGCGCCCGGAATAGCTGGCGTTTCATTATTATTGCTGCTTGCCGTTGTGGATATAGGCTCTGCTATCGTGGTGGCAGATTCCGGCGTGGAGTTTTCCGCAGGCACAGCCAAGGCGTCGGCATTGAACCGCAATTCCTGTTCCCAACCTCTTGGTTTTCCATCGTCCACGTAAACCTTGAAGGTATAGGCCCCCACTTGCTTCGCCTGGATGACTAGAATCTCGTTATCCACGCTGTCATCAGCGCTCGCCGAATCGAAGCGAAACAGCGCCGCCGGTCCGGAAACCTGCGTCCAGAACACCCGCAGCTTCTCCCCGCTGTCGCCCGAGGCATCCACCTGCACCGCGATGCGCGCCTCCTTGCCGAGGACGATGCGGTTGTTAGCGCCCCCGCCTACCAGGGGCGGGAAGCTGAAGGTTTTGAGTTCAGGCACATGCTCCCCCGCCGTGTTCACCAGCACCGCCGTCGTTGTGGCGTTGGTGAAACCGAAGGCGTCCGTCACCTCCAGGCGGAAGCGGTACACACCGGCCCGACGCGGGCGGCTGGCGGGAATCACAAAAGTCGGCGCCGCCGAAGAGGGATGGTCCAGCTCCACGGCCGGCCCTTCAATCTGCGTCCACAGATACGTCAGGGCATCTCCATCCGCGTCCGTCGTCTGGCTGCCTTCCAGATGCACCGACAGATCGCTAGCGCCCGCTACCAGCTTCTGGATGGCGCCGGCCTTAGCGACGGGATGGTGTGTCCCCGCGCCCTCCGCATACACCGTCATCACCCGCGTGTCCGTGTGACCCTCGCTGTCCTTCACTGTCAGCCGGATCTCATAG
>JAHFOS010000129.1 GCA_023261545.1 bacterium | reverse complement strand
GTATTTTTATCGTCATGGCCAAGGGGTTCCCCCTCTCGCTTCGGGAGGGGGGGCGAAGGCCAGCGGTGAGAATAACCTCTGTCCTTGAAGGCCGGCTGCGCCGGCTAGTCTCGCAGGCCCCCAGCCGTGGCCTATACCGTCCTAGCCCGGCGCTACCGCCCCGAGGGCTTTGACAGCCTGGTGGGCCAAAAAAGCGTCGCCGACACTCTGCGCAATGCCATCCGCATGCAGCGCATCGGGCACGCCTATCTGTTCTCGGGGCCGCGCGGGGTCGGCAAGACCTCGGCCGCCCGCATCTTCGCCAAGGCGCTGAACTGCGAGACGGGGACGCGCCCCGACCCGTGCCTGGCGTGCGAGACCTGCCGCGCCATCGCCAAGGGCACGGCCGTGGACATCATCGAGATTGACGCCGCCTCCAACAACAGCGTGGACGACGTGCGCGAGTTGCGCGAGTCCGCCGGGTACTCCCCGCTGCGGGCACCCTACAAGATCTTCATCATTGACGAGGTCCACATGGTGAGCCGCGCCGGTTTCAACGCGCTGCTCAAGATCCTGGAGGAACCGCCGGCCCACGTGGTGTTCATCTTCGCCACCACCGAGCCCCAGAAGCTCCCCGAGACCATCCTCTCGCGCTGCCAGCGCTTCGACTTCAAGCCCATCGGCGAGGAGGATATCGCCCGGCGCCTGGATCAGATCCTGAGCGAGGAGGCCATCTCCATGGACAGCGAGGCCGTGCGGCTGCTCGCGCGCTACGCCGGGGGCGGCCTGCGCGATGCCCAGTCCTGTCTCGACCAGCTCATCACTTACGCGGCGGGTAGCCGCATCGAAGCGCGACACCTCGCCGAGTTGCTGGGACTGCTCGGCGAGGACGAGCTCGTGAACGCCCTCGAACAGGCCGCGCGCGGGGATCTGGCCGGCGTGCTGGCCTTTGCCGCCGGGCTGCGCGGCCGCCGCCTGCGCGCGGGCGACGTGCTCGACCAGTTGCAGCGCCTGCTGCTGGTGCTGCTGCGCATGAAGCACCTCGGGCCCGCCGCCGGCGGGACGGACATCCCCCCCGCGCTCAAGGAGCGCTGCCAGCGCTACGCGGATGAGCAGTCCTCCGAGGGCTTCCTCGCCGCCCTCGAACTGGTCCAGCAGGGGCGCAACAGCCTCCAGCGCGGGCTCGATCCCGCCACCACCCTTGAGCTGGCCCTGCTCAACCTGGCGCACCTCAAAACCCTGCCCACGCTCTCCGAGCTGATGGGGATGATGGTGGGCGGCAAAAAAAAAAGTTCAGCCTCGTAATCCAGTCCCCGGTCTCCGCGTCCGCGCTGGAGCTGGCCACCCTCAAGGCGCGCTGGGCGGAACTCTTGAAAACCCTGGCCGCCGCGCACCCCCAGGTCGCGGGACGGCTGCGCCAGGGCCAGCCCGCCACCCTCGTGGGCCGCGAGCTCACCGTGACCTTCCCGCCGCTATTCGCCGAACACGCCGCTTTCCTCGAAGACGACGAGGCGCGCGCGGCGGTGGAGGCCCTTTTCGAGCGCGAGCTCGGCGAGCGCCTGCTGCTGCGCTGCGCGCTGCGGGAGACGGGTCATCGGGAGCGGACCACTGAAGAGACGCCCGCGTCCGCCCTCGGCGATCTGGAGGATTTCTCCGCGGACGAGAAGGTCGCGCTTTTGCAACGCCTGCTCGGCGCTAAGATCCGCTCCGTGCTACCCGACCCGATGGAGATCGAATATCCTCTGGCTAAAAGTCCCAATTTCAGGGAAGGCGAACCCCCATGGACCTCCAGCAAATCCTGAAGCAGGCGCAGGGCATGAGCTCCAAGCTCGGCGAAGTGCAGAGCGCGCTGCGCGAGCGCGTCGTTGACGCCGCGGCGGGCGGGGGACTCGTCACCGCCTACGTGAACGGCGATCAGCAGCTCGTCAAGATCGAGATCGACCCCAAGGCCGTGGATCCCGATGATCCCGGGTTGCTCGAAGACCTCGTGGTGGCCGCCGTCAACAAGGCGCTCGGCGAGATGAAGGAGCTCATCCAGGCTGAGCTCACCAAAGCCGCGGGCGGAAGGCGCCCCGGCCTGATTTGATCCCCGGCGCCCCAGAAGCGTTCAGCCGCGCCGTCGCGGAGCTCGCGCGGCTTCCCGGCATCGGCGAGAAGACCGCGGAGCGCCTGGCTTTCCACCTGCTCAGCCGGCCCGCGGCCCAGTCCGCGAGCTTGGCCGCCGCCCTCTCCAAGCTGCGCGAGCGCACGCGCTTCTGCTCCGTGTGCCACAACCTCACCGAGGACGAGCTGTGCGCCATCTGCGCCGACCCCGCGCGCGGCGAGGAGACGGTGTGCGTGGTGGAGATGCCGCAGGACCTGCAACGGCTCGAAGCCGCGGTGGACTACAGCGGCCGCTACCACGTGCTCGGCGGCTGTTTCGCCCCGCTGGAAGGGCAGTTCGCCGAGGACCTGAACCTCGATTCGCTGGCGCGGCGCGCGCGCTCGGGGAGCGTGCGCGAAATCATCCTGGCACTGAACCCCAACACCGAAGGCGAGGCGACTTCGGAGCTCGTCGCCCGCCGGCTTCAGGGCGCGGGCGTGTCGCTCACGCGCCTGGCCACCGGCATTCCCCAGGGTGCGCTCATCCAGTGGGCCAGCCGCGGTTCGCTCCAGGACGCCTTCTCCTTCCGCCGCCCCCACGAGCCATGGCGCTGAACCTCTCCATGAGCCAGGGTCTGCACCAGACCCTTTCCATGCAGCTCACGCCGAGCCAGCGGCTTTCGCTCGAAATCCTCCAGCTCAACGTCCAGAACCTGGAAGCGCGCATCCAGGAGGAAATCGAGGCCAATCCCCTGCTCGAAATCAAGGATGAGGCGGACGATCCCGCGCCGGGGGATGAAGCGCGCACGGTGGAACTCAGCAGCGACCTGCCCGCGGATTCCGTCAGCGAGCGCCAGGACGAGGTGGACGACATCCGCGAGGAGCTAGAGCCGGTGTGGAGCGAAAGCGACTACCAGGGTCCCTCGGCCCGGACCGGGCATGGGGAGGACGAGGAGGACATGCTGGGCAGCGTGCCCGCGCGCAGCCGCAACCTGGAAGAAGACCTGCGCGAACAGGTGGAGTTCTTAAAGCCCCCGGAGGACCTCAAAGAGTATATCTTCTACATCATTTCACACCTCGACGACAAGGGTTATCTGTCGCTCACCCTGGACGAGCTGGCGCGGCGCGAGCAGGACCGCGAGCCCCTGGACCGGGCCATGCTGGAAAAGGCGCTCCTCTTCGTGCGCGAGCGCCTGGACCCGCCGGGGCTTGGCGCGCACAACCTCAAGGAATGCCTGCTGCTGCAAATACGCCGCTTCGGGCCGGGCTTCGAGTTGGAGCAGGGCATCCTGGATCGTCACTTCGAGGACATCCTCAACAACCGTCTCGACGTCATCGCCACGGCGGAGAAGGTCAGCATCGCCCAGGTCAAGGAGGCTTTCGACCTCTACCGTTCGCTGGAGTTCCGCCCCGCGGAGGCCTACGGGGAGACGGTGTCCATGCCTCTCAGACCCGATGCCATCGTCATCTACGAGCCGCCGGAAAAGGAGGGGGAGAAGGGCCGCTTCATCATCCGCCTGGCGAAGAAAGGCATTCCCGAGCTCGTGGTCACTCCGGGCACGGTGTACAAGAATGCCCCGCTCTCGCGTGAGGAGAAGCACTACCTCATCGAAAAGGCCCAGGCGGGCCGATCCCTCATCGAGGCCATCCGCCGCCGCAATGAGACCTTGCTGCTCGTCGTGCAGGACATCTGCCAGCGGCAAATGCAGTTTTTCGAGGAGGGGCGCGGCGGCCTCAAGCCCCTGTTGCGCCAGGAGATAGCCCGGGACGTGGGGCTTTCGCCCGCCACCGTGACGCGCACCGTGAAGGACAAGGTGGTGCAGACCGATTTCGGCATCTTCCCCCTGAGTTTCTTCTTCAGCCTGAAGAAGGTCACCTCCTCGGAAGGCGATGAGATGGAGCGCCCGGACGTGCTCGCGGCCCTTGAGGCGGCGGTGCTGGAGGAAGACAAGGACAAACCGCTCTCGGACGCCGCGCTCGGGCGCCGGCTCGCGCAGAAGGGCTTCCGCATCGCCACGCGCACGGTGAGCAAATACCGCGAGCTGCTCAATATTCCTTCGAGCAGCAAGCGCAAGGTGTATTGAAAATGGTAAGCGTTCAGCATGTGATTAGCGCCTTCGCATTGCGGTGCCAGCAGCCATGTTCGTTCGTGCTGAGCTTGTCGAAGCACGAACGGGCCGTGCGGTCAGGGCCATCCGCCCTTCGACAGGCTCAGGGCGAACGGCGGGGACTTCTGTACCATGGGTGAACGCTTACCGAAAATGAAGGCAAACTCTGACGAGGCTGATGAGGCACGGGAGATCATCAGGGCCCACAGGGAGGGCAGGCTCAAGAACGTCCCCGACGCGAAGGCGGAGATCAGGCGCTACGCCTCCTACGCGAAAGCGGCGAACCGGCGGGATCGCAGCGTGAGCCTGCGCATGAACTCGCGGGATCTCCTGGCCTTGCAGGCCAGGGCCAGTCAAGCGGGCCTGCCCTACCAGACTCTGATCAACGCCTTGATTCACAAATATGTGCAGGGCGAAGTAGAGCTGAAGATTTAACAAGGTTGAATTTTGAAAATCACCGGCGGCATCCTCCGAGGCCGGCTGTTGCCGGAGCCGGCGGGTCGCGCGCGGCCGCCGCTGGCCATCCTGCGCCAGATGGTTTTCAATTCTCTCGGTGAGCGCGTTATTGAGGCGCGCGTGCTCGACATCTTCGCCGGCTCCGGCTCCTGGGGCTTGGAGGCCCTGAGCCGCGGGGCGGCAAGCTGCGTTTTCCTGGAACAGGATCGGCGTTGTATTCAGGGCTTGAAAGAGGCACTTCAAGAGTTCGGCCTCTCTGACAGCGCGCAGGTGATACAGGGCCGCGTGCCGCAATCCCTGGCACGCAGGGAGTTTAGCGATGTCGGCTTCGGCCTCATTTTCGCCGACACGCCCTTCGACGCTTTCCTGCGCGGCGATTTCGCGGATCTCGAACAAAGGCTCGTGAGCCTGCTCGCCCCGGACGGCCTGCTGCTGCACCGCGTACCGAGTCAGACTTCCTCGATGCCGCCTCCCCAGGGCTTGGAGCTGGTCAAGCTCAAGGCGCACGGCATCAGCGCCCTGCGCTTCCTCGCCCCAATCCAGCAAAAACCCGCGGATTGACAGCCCAAGACGGGTCGAGACAATCCCCTTTTCCAGGGGTTTGCGGCCTGTGATGCACGAATCGGGTCCAGTGATTTTCGTTGTCGCCGCCACGTTTTTCGTGATGGTGATGGCCTTGCGCATGCGCCGGCGCGCGAACCGCCATGAGTCGGAAAGCCCATCCGCCCCGCGCCAGGAGGTCCGCGACGGAGTCTCGCGCCTGGAGCACGACGTCGTGCGCCTCATCGAGCTGGCCCGCGAAACCGAGGCACGCGTGCTGAACAAGGTCCAGTTGCTCGAACATTTGATCGCCGACGCGGATCGCCGCATCCAGGATTTGCGCCGCCCCGGAGCCAAAAGCCCCGCGAACCCCATGTACGAGCAGGTGGCGGTGCTGGCGCGCGAGGGCAAAAGCGATCAGGAAATCGCCACGGCCATCCAGCGCAGCGAAAACGAGGTGCGTTTGCTGCGCAGCCTCGGTGAACAGCGGGCGAACCGCTGAATATCGTCCATTCGCCCATGGACTTCGAGGAAAAACTGCGCTACGCCCTGGAGCGTTCCGTCTTCCACCGCGAGCGCGGCTCGGACCTGTTCACCTTCGGCGCCACGCGCCTGCCCTATTTTTTCGCGGCGCGCTCGGCGCTGCACGAGGGCGAAACCGTGGTGCGCCGCGGCGAGATCCTCACCGAGCGGCCCGCCATCATGCTCGGGCACCCGGAGATGCTGCTCGAAGGCTTCGGTGAGAGCCAGGAGGAGGACCGCAGCATCGCCCTCACCGTGGGCCGCCGCTTCCACATGCCCGCGCTGCGCTACGAGAACCGCGCCGGCGCCCTCGAACTCATCCCCCGCGATCTGGAAGAGCTGGTGCAGGCCTGGCTCCAGGAGCTCGAAGGTTCCGGCAACACGCGCACGGCGGTTATTTCCGCCCCCGAGGACGCCTGGCCGCTGCCGCTGCTCATCTACGCCGGACGCATGATGCAGCGCAGCCTGCCCGGAAACCTGCGCGACCTCGCCGAGCGCGGCAAACTGCCGGGTCCGCCGGGCCGGCCGCTCGGCTGAGGCCTGCCCGACATTTTGACAACTTTTTTTACGCTTTACTATCGCGTCACCAGGCGAGTGGCACAGCCCATGCGTTTATCAAGGTACATCCTGCCCTTTGTAGCGACGTCACTCCTTTGCGCTGCCGATGAGCCAGCGCCGGCCGCGCCCGCGGTGGCTGAAATCAATCAGCGTGTTTTGGCACTGGAAAACCAGGCCTCTCAACAGATTGCGGAACGACTCGCTATATTGGCCTTTGCCGAACTGACCTGGCGGGCCACCCATGGCGATCCGCGGGATGGAAATGACAACCATTTCGCGCTCGGACAGTTTGATCTGTTCATGTCGCGGAATATTCGCGAGAACTCCAGGTTCCTCAGTGAGGTCGTGATCGAGGCCGACCAGGACGGCAATACGGTCGTGGACCTCGAACGCTGCCTGCTGGCGTACCGGCCCTTCAGCGAGCTCGAACTGAGTGCAGGCCGTTACCACACGCACATGGGCTGGTGGAACGCCACCTACCACCACGGCGAATGGTTCCAGCCCACCATCGGTCGGCCCGCGGGCTTGGAGTTCGAGGATGGTGGCGGTATCCTGCCGGTACACTTCATCGGCTTGGCCGCCGAAAAGGGGTTTTCCTGGTCTGCTGTCGAGCTGAAACTGATTGCAGAAGTCGGCAATGGACGTGGTCCAGCGCCCGATCCGCCGCAAGTCTCCGCCGATGCCAATGACAGCAAGGCGGTGAACTTGGCCTTTTCCCTCTCGCCCACGGCCTTTCCGGACCTGGAATTCGGCGCCAGTTTCGCGTTCGACGACATTCCGAAGTTCACGGGCAATAGCGACTTCCCCGCGCATGGCGAGCTCGACGAGCATATCGCCGGCATCTATGGCGCGCTGCAGCATGGACCGCTGCAATCCAACCTGGAGGTGTTCACGGTCCGGCATCACGACCCCTTCAACGGCACCACCACCACCTCGCGCACCGGATACGCCTTGATCGCCTGGCGTTGCGCTCGGGCACGACACCGCGACTTGACACCCTACTTCCGTGCCGACCGCTTGGTGGTGGACGATGGCGACAGCTACTTTGGCAGCACCGACGATCGCACCGACCTGCACCTCGGCCTACGCTGGGACATGACTTCGGTTATAGCCGTGAAGCTGCAGGGCACCCGCAGTACCTACACCTTCGCCAATGGCGACCATCCCCGCTCATCAGGCGTCGCGGTGCAGTTCTCCGGCAGGTTTTGACCTTGGATCCTGCGCCGATTGATTTCGTGAATTGCGGTGCCAGCCCGCGGAACTTGCTCAGGGGATTCGAGGTCGCCTCATGAAAAAAGTCGTTGTTGTTGACGACTCGCTCCTGGTTCGCAAAAGTTTCGAGGCCTACGTCGCCAATGAAATGGGGATGCAAGTCGTCGGATCGGCTGGAGATGGCGGGCAGGGACTGCGGCTCGTCGAGGACCTGAAGCCGGATCTGTTGCTCACGGATCTCATTATGCCGGTCATGAACGGCCAGCAGCTCATCGAGGCCATCGTCACCAAGGGGCTGGGAACCCGGATCGTCGTCATCAGCGCCTCCTGTGATGAGCCCACCATCGTCAAGACCTTGAACCTGGGCGCCCACAGTTTCATCAGCAAGCCCGTGGACTTCTCCACCCAGGAGGGACGCGACCGGCTTCGCGAAGGCATCGAGATAGCTCTTGGGGACCCATGACGGCGGAATTTTTGCAAAACCTGTTCCAGAGCGTGAGAGAATTCTTCAATGCCATCAACGTCGGGGATGCGGCCTGCCAGGAAGACGGCGCGGTGAAAATTGCGGATCCCGTTGTGGCATGGATTGAAGTCAACTCTCCCTCGTCCAAGATGCGCTTCAGGTTTTCAGTGGAGCGGTCAGCGGCGAATATCATGATCGCCCGCTGGGTGGGGACGGTGGAGCCCGATCCGGAAATCGCGGTGGACTTCGTCCGGGAAACCTCCAACCAGGTGGTAGGGGGCTTCCGATCGAAGTATTTGAAAGGTTATAAATTGGGCCTGCCGCAGAATGGATCTGATTTCCTTTTCCCTGGCGCGCGTCTCACGTGCTTGCTGGCGAGGACCAGTGTTGGCCCCATGATCCTCGAGGTGCTAGAGTGAGAACGTCAGTGGTCTTGAAACTTCATTTGTGGGTGTTGATAGTCTTCGGATTATGGGCGGGGATGGGTCTGTCCGCCGACGAGGTTGTGCTGATCACCAACATGCAGGGTGGCGACGCGACCTTCGTCAGCTTTAAAGACCTTTCCAATCTCTACAAGGGAAGGAAGCACAGCCTTTCCGGCACCCAGGTGGTGGTGGTGAACCGCCAGCCTTATGAGTCGGCCGTAGCCTATCAATTCCTACGGAAATTTCTGGGGCTGGACGCCGAACAGTATAAGCTCTATTGGCTCAGGGAGAGCTTCCGTGGCGGTGCCGAGGAGCCCAGGGCTGTCCACAGCCTGCAGGAGCTCATCCTGCTCATGCAGACGACCGCCAACGCGATCAGCTATGTTTCGCTGGAAGAGTGGGAGAAGCTGCGTGAGGCAAATCTGGAAGTCAAGAAGCTGAACGTGGATGGTTGATTTCGCGCCGGTGTTGTGCTCCGGTTGCTCAGTGGGGCGTTTGCCCTAATCAGGTCGCGGACCATGTCGCTGCAGGTCAAGTTCGCCCTTTGGGTACTGCTTATCCTGACGGCCTCTGTAGCTTGCCTGGGTTACGGCATCTACGGCTCCAGGAGGGTCCTGGCCTCCGCCCAGGAGGCGCGTCTGCGGAGTTTCGTCGCCTTGGAGACGGCCAACGGCCTCATCAAGACGGTGGATGAGACGCGCGACCTGTTCCTGCAGATCCTCAATGAGCAGGATGGTTCGCTCATGGAGAGCGTCGCCGAGCATGAGTCTGCCTTTCAAGCGCTCGTGGATTCCCTGAAGGTCAGAGGGGAGGGCGAGGAGTTGGACGCGATACAGCGGGACTATGCTACCTATACTAACGACGGCAAGTTGCTGTTGGCCAGGTTCATCAAGGACAAGAACCTGGACGCTGTCCGCAAGCAGGCCTCCCAGATAGGTCCGCTCGCTCGCGCGCTGAATGAAAGAATTTCCGGCTACCGGCGCTTTCAGGAACGCCGTTTCCAAGGATCCCTGCGGATCATCGAGTCCCATGCCCAGCGACTCAGCGCGCTTTCGATGGCCGTGGGAGGCATCCTGATCTTGTGCGTGCTGGGAATGATGTTGTGGCTCGGGACGGTATTGCGCCCCATTCGCACCCTCACACGGTACGTGCAAAGTTTGCGGGACGGGGATCTCGAATCAGCTCTCACTATCGCAAAACGCAGCGACGAGATCTTTGTGCTGCAAACAGGTTTCGAGGAGATGCGCCTTGCCTTGAAAGCGCATGTGACGGATCTTGAGACCAAGGTGCGTGAAAGGACTCGTTCGCTCGAACTGGCCCAGAAGGAGATCCACGACGTTTTTCAGTCCATTGAACAGGGCATCTTCACCTTTGCGGTTGCAGATATCGCCTTGAGTCCTCAAGCGTCCAGGCGCACCACGATGCTTTTCGGCGTCGAAACGCTGGCGGGGGTCTCATTGGCTGAGCTACTGCGCCTGAGTCCGGAACAGGAGAGCCAATTGCGCGAATGGGTCAAGATGATCGCTCACCCCTCCAGGGTCCGGCACTGGGCGTATTTCAAACGCCTTTTCCCTCTGAAGGAGCTGTGGGTCGAGGCGGGCGGGATCACGCGCTGCCTGCAACTGGACTGCCAGCCCATCCTCACGGAGGGGATCCTCACGCGCGTCATGATCCTTGCGACCGATATCACGGCCACACGCCAAATGGAGAAGCAATTGGATCTGGAGCGCCAGCAGAAGACCGATTTTTTGGACTACGTAAACGCCTTGCTCGCCGCGGAGCCTGGGGAGATCAAAGAGTTTCTGGATGATGTGGGGGGGATCGTCGCGAATCTGCGGGAGCTACCCCGTGCCCGATGGCAAGGCCATGGGGAATGGATTCGGGGGCGCGCGCATACGCTCAAGGGGCTCGCGGGGATGTTTGGCCTCCACCCCCTCACCAGGATCTTGCATGCCATTGAAAATGACTTGGAGCAGGCCGGTAAGGAAATGGGCGAGTTGGCGGATCCGCCGCCGACCTGGGTGAGCCGGCTGGAACATGAGCTTGCGAATATTGAGGGCGTGCGGCACCGCATTTACGGCAAATACGAAACCAGTCTCCCCGTGAATCGCGACCGCTACGAGGCTCTCCTGGCCGACCTCAAGAACGGGGAACTGCGGGAGCCCGACAAGGTCCTGAAACGAGTGCTGCGGCTCAAGGTGCGAAGCTTCGAGGAACACTGCCGGAAATACCGCTACCTCGTCGAGCATTACCGCGGGTTTAGCGACAAACGGGTGGAGGATCTCGAGATCGGCCACCCCATGGATGCCGTGGACGACGGACCCATGGAGGCCTGCCATGAATGTATCGTGCACCTGATCCGCAATGCCCTGGACCATGGCCTGGAAGATCGGGTGGAGCAGGAGCGTCTGGGAAAGAAAGGCCGTATCTGCATTGACCACTCGCAAGAGGAAGCCTGGTTCGTCCTTCTCGTCAGCGACAACGGGCGCGGTGTGGACGCTGATGCGGTGACGAGCGCCGCGGTGGCGCAAGGCGTCGTGAGCGAGGCGGACGCCGCCGCCATGACGCAAGAACAGAAGTGTGATCTCATCTTCAGGGAAGGGGTGACGACACGCCATCGGGTGAACGAGTACAGCGGTCGCGGCCTTGGCCTCCACGTGGTCAGGGAGCAAATGGAGCATTTAGGAGGCCGTGTGGAGGTGATTTCCGAGCCTGGTCAGGGCAGCGTCTTTCGGCTGCGGATCCCCCTTTGAGCCGTGTGGAAAGTCGTGGCGGTATTTCGAAGAGGTCTCAAGGCTATCAGCGGATGGGATTTCCCTGACATGGACAAGGCCGATTCCGGCGCTTTCCGCTCATTTTTCGCGCAAATCCGGAGGTTTTTGCAAAATAGGGTCCCGCGCCGGTGTTGACAAATGCCGCTTCTCGGAGAATGAAGCGACTCGGAACCGGCCATGGCAAACCCTGAGGACAAATCCCCCCTGCCTTCCGATCCCACCCCGGAGGTGGGTGCCGAGACCGACGTTGCGCCGCTCACCCACCAGGGGTCCAAGCCGGCCCATGAGCTGACGGCGGACGAGGAGGCCGGGGCCGTCAACTGGGATCGCATCGCGGCCATGGACGAGTTCAAGGCGCTGGTCCGGGCCAAGATAAATTTCATCGTGCCGGCGACGCTGTTTTTCATCGCCTACTATTTCGCGCTGCCCATCCTGGTCGGGTATGCGCCGGGACTGATGCAAACGCAGGTCTGGGGGGTGGTCAATATCGCCTATGTCTTTGCCTTGTCGCAGTTCTTCATGGCGTGGGCTCTGGCTTGGCTTTATCTGCGCGCGGCGGGGAGGTTCGACGCCCAGGCTAAAAACCTGCTCGCCATCGCCCTCAAGCCCCCATCACGCGGAGGCCGCTAGATCATGGCCATCGCGATGTTCGTGGGGTTCATTGCCATCACGCTGATAATTACTTACTGGGCGGCGGGGCGCTCCAAGGGCTCCAGCTCCTATTTCGCGGCGGGCCGCCGCATCACGGGCTGGCAGAACGGCCTGGCGGTGGCGGGCGACTACATGAGCGCCGCCAGCTTCCTCGGCATTGCGGGCATGATCGCCTTCAAGGGCTACGACGGCTTCATGTATTCGGTGGGCTGGCTGGTGGCGTACCTCACCGTGCTGCTCATCGTGGCCGAGCCGCTGCGCAACGCGGGCAAGTACACCATGGCCGACGTGCTGGCCTACCGCCTGAGCCCGCGGCCGGTGCGCGCCATGGCGTCGCTCAGCACGCTCACGGTCTCGACCTTCTACATGATAGCGCAGATGGTCGGCGCCGGCACGCTGGTCAAGCTGCTGCTGCCCGGCGTCCCGGTGGAGGCGGCCATCGCCGGCGTGGGCGTGCTGATGATCGTCTATGTCGTTTTCGGCGGCATGCTGGCCACCACCTGGGTGCAGATCATCAAGGCGCTGCTGCTCATGAGTGGCTCGATTTTCCTGAGCGTGCTGGTGCTCAAGCACTTCGACTTCAGCTTCGCGAAGTTCTTCGATGCCATCAGCCACGTCACCTGGACCGACAAGGATGGCAACGTCGTGACCAAGAACTTCCTCCAGCCGGGCCTCATTT
>JAHFOS010000128.1 GCA_023261545.1 bacterium | reverse complement strand
CGGCGAGCAGGATGATGTCGTTCTGCTGCGGGTCGAAATCCACCACGGCGTTGGGCTTGGAGCGCAGCAGCAGGTAGCGCAGCAACTCGGGGGGGAAGAACTCCACGCCTTCGGCAAAGGACATGCCGGTGCCTTTGCTCGTGCTCATCTTGGCCCCGCCCACCTGGAAGAACTCGTAGCCCGGACCGGTGGCGTAGCCGTGGCTGGGGTAGGGTGGGGGATAGTGCAGCACGTCCACGGCGATGCGGTTGGCCATGGTGCGCGCGCCGCCTTTGGAGAAGTGGTCTTTGCCGCCGAACTCGACGATGACGCCGCGCGCGGGCCATTTCGCCGCCCATTCCACCTTCCAGGGGAACTTGCCGCCGCCGTCGTAGGGCGAATCAGCGCCTTCGTGGCCGCAGCCCGAGGCCCAGGCTACCACGCCGTCGCGACAGACATAGCTCACCTGCTCGCGGCCGGGATCCCAACGGTCGGCGACCGTCGTTGCAATTTTTCCGCAATTCCTGCACAGCATGTTGAAGGGCAGTTTCTTGGCGGCCTCCGAGGCCTCGCCGTAGAGCTCGCGGTAGATCTCCTGCACGCGGCCGGCGTTGTCGAGCACGGTGCGGATGACGGCGTTGAACACGCCGCTCTTGTAGTTGCGCGCGGTGGACTCGAAGCTGCATTCGATGCCCAGCGCTGGAAAATGCGCGGTGGCCTGCTGAAAATAGTAGTCGCCGAAAGAGGCGAAGCCCGGCACGGGGGAGGGGATCTCCGAGAAGGGCACGCCGAGATAGCGGCTCCAGTCCGTGCCTCCGAGGTCGCTGTTGGGCCGGTCGTAGGGGTCATAGTCGTCGGCGCTCAGTACGAAGCGCGCTGGCAATCCCAGGGCCGTGAGCGAGCGGCGCACGGCGTCGGCGATGACCCAGCCGCGTCCGGAGCCGATGTGAATGGCTCCCGACGGCGTTTTCTCGTCGTAGATGAGCAGGCCCTGGCGCTCCACGATGGCGCGCAGCCCGGCATCGTTCTCCAGGCGCGCACGGATCTCGCCCGCCATCTGGTCGGCCCAATGGATATTGCTCTTCGCGGGAGATTTTCCGCCTGTTTGCTTTTCGCGTGGGCCGCTGGCCGACCCTGGGGAAGCGGCTGGCTTGGAGGGCTCGGATTTTTCTGGATTCACGGGGTCGCAAGTGTAGTTGTGGGTGTATTTCATCCAGTTCATCAGCCCGGGTTACAGCTTCGCGGCCTTGTCGAAATGGCATCGCAATTTATACTGGGACTCTGGGACCAATTGAATATTTTTAGCGAGGGTAGCGCAGAACGAGACCATGAGTACCCCCAAAGCTGAAGTGGTGTCCATGCTGGAAACTCTTCCAGAGGAGAGCACTTTCGAAGACATTCAGTATCACCTCTATGTCTTGGAGAAGGTCAAGCGCGGTCTCCAGCGAGCCGAGGGCGATGGCGCCATTTCTCACGAAGACGCCAGGAAGCGTCTGGGTAGATGGCTCGTCAGTTAGCGTGGTCGCCTGAAGCCGTAGAAGATACCCAAGCTATCGCAGCTTATATCGAACGGGATTCGCCGCGGTATGCCCAAATCGTGGTGTCCAGAATCTTTGACATGGCCGAGGAAGTATTGGGATTTCCAGAAACGGGCCGTGTTGTCCCCGAAATCGGAAAGCAAGACATTCGGGAACGGTTCGTTTACAGCTCCGGGTCATTTATCGCGTCGAGGCAGGCCGCGTGCTCATCGCTGCTGTTATCCATGGCAGCCGCCTGCTACAGTCCGTGATGCCACGCTTTGAAGGGGGACCGATCTAGTCGCGGCTGTTGCCAGCCTGCCTGGCAATGAGCGGCGGCATGGGACAGCCGAAGCCCGCCGCCACGGCCCGGAGCAGCGTGAATTCACTCTCGCGTATCACGCCATCGCAGGTGACGGCATGGGCCAGGGCGCGCAGCACCAGCGGCCCCACGCCGCGTTCCCGCAGGCGCTCGATGGCGGCGTCCAGTTCACGCAGGTCCGCGCGATCTTCCCGCCAGGCGGGCAGCGGCGTGTGGGGCGCGATCGCGCGCCATCCCGCTGCGAAAGCCGCCGCGGCGCGGGCTTGGTCTCCGGCACAGCGCGCCTGGGCGGCGAGCAGGGTGCGGAGCTGCGGAAGCAGCGCGCTGGTATCCAGCGTCGGCTGGCGTGCGGGGGAGGGGCGGGGGGATAGCGCGAGTTCGACGAGCTTCAGCAGCGCGTATTCGAAGAGATCCACGCGCTGGTCGGCCTGGATGAGAGCGCGTATCAGCGCCAGGAAGACGGTCCGTTGTTGGGGGGAAAGCCATTTCAAGGCCGGCAGGCAAAGCTCGGCGATTTCGAGGCGCCAAACATTGTGGTCTGCGGCGGCTTGGGCCAGAAAAGCGGCTCGCACCGCGAGTTCTTCTCCGCCGGCTTTGGTGATGGCCGCAATCTGCACGGTGCGCGGGTCAGGATCTTTATGCAACAGCAATCCGAGCATCAGGGCGCGCGCCTCGGAAGGTTCGCGGATGGCTTCCAGCAGAGGCGCGGGCAGGTTGGCGATGAGATCGCGGCTCCAGGCCAGCCCCTCGGGTTGCAGGGTTCCAGCAGTCTGAGTCAGCGGCTCGGCTTTGATTTGTGCCGTGCGTTGACCGGCCAGGTTTGAGATCCCAGCGGCTTTAGCCCTTTCGTTGGGCAAGTTCTCCCTGGCCGCAAGCGGGCCAACTGACGCGGCCTCGGCATCGCCTGGCAACCCGGCGGCAACGGCCGTATCCAGCCGGCGGATACGTTCCTCCAGCGGGGGGTGCGTGGCGAACCAGGAGGCCAGGAAGGTGGGGGCCAGCGCATTGGCAAAGAAAAGGTGGCTGGCTTCTTCCGCCTGGGGATGCTGGATTTTGGAACCGGCCGCCAGTTCTGTTATTTTGGCGAGCGCGCCAGCCAGCCCGGCCGGGTTGCGCGTGTACTGGGCTGAAGCTGCGTCGGCCAGGAATTCGCGCTGGCGCGAGACCGCCGCCTTGATGAGTCGGGAGAAGAAAAGGCCGATGAGGCCGGTGATGAAGAGGCTCAGCCCGATGAGGGCGACAGGATTGCCGCCACCCTTGCGGTCGCGCGAGCTCCGGGCGCTGTAACGCGAGGATTCGAGCAGCACCCGTCCCGTGGTGCTGAGGACCAGCAAACCGCCGATCCAGCCCATCAGGCGCAGGTTGAGCCGCATGTCGCCATGAAAGATGTGGGAGAACTCATGGCCGACGACGCCCTGGAGTTCCTCGCGCGTGAAATTTTGCACGGCTCCGCGCGTGACGGCCACGACGGCGTCCCCGGGGCCGAATCCCGCCGCGAAGGCATTGAGGCCATCCTCCTCCAGGATGAAGACCTGGGGCACCGGCATGCCTGCGGCGATAGCCATTTCCTCAACCACGTTGTGCAGGCGGCGCTCGCCCGTATCCGTGGTGGCGGGCAGCACGCGCCGGCCACCCAGCATCTCCGCCACGGCGGCGCCCCCGCTGCGCAGGCTGAACGTCTTGAACATGGCGCCAAGGGCCACCAGCGCGGCGGTGGACCCGGCGATAAGCGCGAAGACCTGGGGTTGCCACCAGCGATCCCAGTCGTCATGAAAGAGGATGGCGGCGATGGCGGCATAGGCGCTGAAGATCGTGAGACCCACGGCCAGGAAAAAGAGCAGAACCAGGCGGCCGGTGCTGCGCCGGGCCTGATCCTGATGGGCGAAGAAATCCATCCCGCGCCTGGCTGTTGTTAAATCAAGCCGCCTGCGGCGGCAACCTTGTTCCCCCTCTCCCTCCGAGAGAGGATCGAGATGAGGAACCAAGTCGGTGCGCCAGCTCTTTTGCACCCGCTCCCCCTGGGAGAGGGCAGGGATGAGGGTCTGAGGGAGGCGAGGTTGACGAAGCCATGGACCTTCGTCAATATTGAAATCCCCAAGTCCTCAGTTAAACGAGACCTTGGGCGCCTGGCGCTGCTCGGGCGCCTCGACGGCTTCCAGCAGTTCGGCGGGGTCGAAGCGCAACATCCCGGCGATGATATTGGCAGGGAAGCTCTCGCGCGCGGTGTTGTAACCCATCACCGCGTCGTTGAAGGCCTGGCGCGCGAAGGACACGCGGTTCTCCGTGGAGGTGAGTTCCTCGCTGAGCTGCATCATGTTCTGATTGGCCTTGAGGTCAGGGTAGGCCTCGCGCAGCGCGAAGAGCTTGCCGAGGGTGCCGCTGAGCGCGCCTTCGGCACCAGCGAGCTCCCTCATGGCCTGGCGCTCGCCGGGATGGCGCCCGGCTTGATCCGCGGCCATGACGGCTGCGTTGCGCG
This sequence comes from bacterium, assembly GCA_023261545.1. Classification (GTDB taxonomy): domain Bacteria; phylum Planctomycetota; class JADGBV01; order JADGBV01; family JADGBV01; genus JAHFOS01. Next base: position 8,182 of record JAHFOS010000128.1, on the reverse strand, counting down.
CCTTGATGACCGCCTCCAGCGTCTCGCGCTCGTGCTTGATGTAACCCTTGGCGACTTCCACCAGGTTGGGGATGAGGTCGTAGCGCCGGCGCAACTGCACGTCAATTTGCGCGAAGGCGTTCTTGAAACGGTTCTTGAGCGCCACCAGGTTGTTGAACATCCCGGCCACCATGACGGTGAACAGAAGCCCCGTGGCCAGGACCGCGACGATCAGGAGGGTGGGAGTCATGGGTGGACCTCAAAAAAAGAGCGCGGCAAAATTCGCGGAATAAGTCTCGCCGCTACGGCATTCTATGTGCCAAGTGCGAGTCTCTAGTGCTGGTGGCGGGCTACGACGATTCGTCCGTGCCCGAGAAAACCGCGCGCGGGCCCGTTCCCCGCCGTCGCCTCATGACCCCGAGCCCGAAGGCGGAACCGCGAAGAACACGCGCACCTCGGAATAACCCATGGCCCTGAAGAAGGACTCGAAGAAGGTGCGGGCGCTGGCCCGCGCCTCGTCGAGGATGCCGCGCTCCACGGCCAGGGCCACCGCGCGCTTGGAGGCGGTGTCGGCGGCGAGCGTCACCGCGTTGAGCAGGTCGGTGGCATCGTTCCTCCAGGTGAAGGAGGCGGATTCGTCGAGGTTGCCTTCCTGCACGCGGATCTCGGGGATGTACACCTCCGCCATGCGTGGGTCACCGTGGTGCACGAAGCGCACGCTCTCCAGCGGCACGTAGGCATCCACGGTGCACACGCCGATGAAGTCTATGCCCCTGCCGCTGGCGCTGGCCGTCGGAAGGCCGCTTGCATCGTAGTGCTGCACGACGCGGTCGGAGAGCACCATGCGGTAGATGTGCAGACGCCGCACTTTGGCGAGTTCGCGCAATTCAAGGGTGGAATGCTGCAAGGTGTGGGTCGTGCTTTCGCGCGTCAGCAGCGCGCGCAGACCGAACCCGGCGGCGGCCAGCAACGCCGTGACGACCAGCACACCGAGGCAGCCGAAGCGGCTCATTTCGCGTCCCTGTCCCCGGGCATGGAGGACTTGGCGGAAAAGTTGACCTCCACGGTGTAATCGCCGCCGAGCAGACAGCGCAGCACTTCGCGCACGCGCTCCTTGATGACCTCGTCGAAGCCGAAGCGCGTGATCCAGGCGCCGGCTTCGCGCTGATACGCCTCGCGCACCAGGTGTTCGAGACCCGACGTGTCCTTGCGGAACAGCCACCACGAGGTGTCGTTCTTGGTATCCAGCACCGCGGAGCGGTAGGGGCCCTCGTTGAGGACCTTGGGCCGATCAATGAGATCGGGATTGGGCAGGGTCACGGTCACGTTGCGGCCCTCCACCCGGATGTTCTCATCCTTGAGCGCTTCCAGGCGCACGCCGCAGGTGACGCGCACCCCGCCGCGGTAGAGTATTTGCAGGCCGTCCCCGCCTTCGGGGATGCGTCCGCCGCTGATTTGCAGCACGGCCCCGCCTTTTTGGTCTTCCGCCGCCTGGGTGATGACGTCGAGCGTGAAATCGCATACGGCCAGACGCGCGATGGGCACGCTGCGCAGCACCGCCCGGGGGTCGCGCGGGGCAGGGGTTTCAGCCGGCTTCCCGCAGCCCTGGAGCAACGGGAAGGCCAGGGCCATCAAGAGGAACGCCGCCCGCGACAGCGCGGATGAGTTCAGCGTGGCGATACGGAGTGGCATGGGGAAGGCGGCGGCGCGCAGGATCGGTTGTTTTCCATGAATACCGCCGCTGGCGAGGTGTTGCATTGTTTACACTCTCCGGCAACGTCAAACACGCGGCCACGGCAGGCGGGTCGCGCGGGAACGGCTTTCCAGCGCGTGCGATTTTTCGGAGTTTGCCCCGCTGCCGCAGGATGTAAAATGGCCGCATCATGGTCAAGATGCTCCACGAAGTCCGCGTGAACGCCACGCCGGCCAAGGTATTCGCGGCACTCACCACCTCCGAAGGGCTGCGGGCCTGGTGGACGGGCGACAGCGTCGCCGAGCCGCGCGTGGGTTCCATCGCCATTTTCGGTTTCAGCAACCGCGCCACGGTCTTCCGCATGCGCGTGAGCGAGCTGGTGGCGAACGAGCGCGTGGGCTGGGAATGCCTGGGGGACGCCGAGGAATGGCGCGGAACTAAACTCGCCTGGGACATCACCCCCGAGAAGAAGAAAGCCGCCACCGTGCGCCTGGTCCACGGCGGTTGGAAGAATACCGAAGGCTGGTACGCCGTGTGCAACACCACCTGGGGGGCGCTCATGCACCGCCTGCGCGATCACCTCGAAGGGCATGCGCCGGGGCCGATATTCAAGGGGTTTATCTGAGGAAGTTTAGCGGGGTCGCTTGCAGGAGGCCCCGACTTTTTGCCGGAATGCTGATGGAAGATGATCTACCGTGATGCGGCGGATGATCGCCCTAGTTTTTCCTCAATAGTTGACGACCATCAGATCCGGCACGCGGCTGAAGCGCTCGATATTGCGTGTGACCAGAGCCATCTTCTGATCGACAGCCGTCGCCGCTATCCAGACGTCATTGTCGCCGATGGGCGTGCCGGCCTGGCGCAAGGCTCTGGATATCTGACCGTAGTGCCAAGCGGTTTCGGTGCCACAGGGCAGGACGCGCATGGGGCGGAGGAACTCCTCCATGGCGGGGCGTTCCCCGGCTCCAAAACCCTCGGCGAATTCGCCAAGGGTGAACAGGCTGACGCAGACGGGATCGTCGGGATGGCGCTCAAGAAATCGGGTGGCCCCACCGGGCTGTTCGCGGCGGATCTCGCGGGCGAGGTCCATTAAGAATGTCGTGTCAAAAAGCATCAGCGCCCGTGTGCGGAAGAACGCCGCGGCTGCTCCTGGGCGCGATCCAGGGCATCCAAGACTTCCTCGTCCGGCAGTCCGGAAGCACGACCCATGCGCTTCTGGAGGTGACGCAGCCAGTCCCCTCCCGTGCAGGGTGCATCCGGCCATTGCGCGCGGCGGATCACCGCCGAAAAGGACTCGGACCCGTGTTTTGCCCGGCGCAGCTTTTCATAGGCATCCAGTTCAATGCTGATGGTTTTAGTTGCCATGCATGAATCATACACGAAAATTTAGATTATCAAGCCGCCACGCCGGCTTTGGGAATTGATTCGTCCCGGCCCGCCTGCATGAAGCGCGCCAGCCACTAACGGAATGTTAATGGCAGATAATCCACCATGAAGTGGTAGATTATCTGCCAGAGCCCGCACTGGTCGCAGCGGTAGGCCGATAGGAAGTTCAGGTACCCGATCCACTTCGGCCCCTGGGACGCCGTCGTGGCCGTCACGCGTGGAGCCGTAGGGATTGAGCCTTGTGGGGATTGGAATCTATAGGAACCTTATCATGGTTTACCAATTTTTATCCGTCACAGAATAAGATTGGTAAGGTTGCACGAGGTTCCTAAAAAATTGTTGGATACTGTGAAGAATTTTAATATTGTCCATGCACTTTTCGGAGCCATCTGGGGTTCCGTGTTCGGGGCAATATCATTGATGATCGAGGTGCCTATAAATCCAAAATATGCAATAATCCTGGGAGCTTTTCTATTTTTTATAATTGCGGGATTTGGTGGGGATGATTTTTTCAAGAATCCATTTTGAAATAGCCCCCCATTCGACCCATACACGCAGAGCGAGTCTCGATTAACTGGGGGCCGGCCCCTCACCTCTTCAGCTCCATATAGAACTCCCTGCCCGCCGGATTAAGATGTATGCGCACGTACTCGACGGGGCTGTTGCGCTGATCGTAAGAAGTGCGCCGCAGGAAAAGGATATTCGCTCCCGGCCCGAGATCCAGTAGTCCGCCGATCTCCGCGCTGGCGGGCAGCACCGCCAGCACCTGCTCCGCGCGCAGGACCTTGATGCCGTGGTTCTCCAGCAGATATTGGTAAAGCGAGGGCAGGCTGGGGCTGGCCAGCAAGTCGGAGAAGTGCCGCGCTGAGAGGTGGCAGTCCTCGACCTGGTAGGGTCGGCCGTCGAGCAGGCGCAGGCGGCGCAGGCGCACCACTTGCTCTTCGAGGCCGAGATTGAGGGCTTCCATGACCTCGCGTTCCGGTGCCACGATAGCGGCGGCCAGCGTGCGCGTCTCGATTTTCTGCCCGGGGCCGATGCCGCGCGTGAAGCCGTCGAGCGTCAGCACGGCCTCATGCTTGGCACGGCGCGCCACGTAGCCGCGCGGGGCGGGCGTGACCAGCCCTTCGTTCATCAGGGCTTGGTAGGCCCCGCGCGCCGTGATACGGCTTACCCCGAGGGCGGTGGCGAGGGCCCGCTCGCTGGGCAGGCGCAATTCACCTTTTCCTCCAGGGGCAAGGAGCCCTCTCAGGTGCGCCTCGACGTGCTCGCGCAAAGTTCCCTCGGCGGGAGGGCTTGACTTTTTTGGTTTATTGGTTATAACCATATTATAGATTGGTTATAACCTAAAAACCCCAACTTCAAGTCCCCCATGCCTCACCCCGTCCTGATGCCCAAAAAGGGCAACTCTGTCGAAGAATGCGTGATCGTCGCCTGGAAGGTGAAAGAGGGCGACCGCGTTGAAGCCGGCCAGCCGCTCGCGGAGATCGAGACCGACAAGGCCACCTTCGAGGTAGAGGCCCCAGCGGCGGGGCAGGTCTTAAAGCTGCTGCGCGCTGCGGGGGACCTGGTGCCGGTGCTGAACACCATCGCGGTGCTGGGGGAGCCAGGGGAGAGTTACATAGGCGAGTCAGCCCTCCCTGTTCCCCCTCTCCCTTCGGGAGAGGGTAGGGGTGAGGGTCTTGGAAAGGGCCGGGTGGAGGGGAATGCTCTGACCACGCCGACCGCTACCGCTGTTCAAACTCCCCCGCCATCATCCCAGCCTTCTCCCACCGCCGGGGGGAAAAGGGGAAATGCGGTAGAGGGCCGGGGTGAGAACCGAGTTGGCGCGTCAGCACCCTTACACCCTCTCCCTCTGGGAGAGGGCCGGGGTGAGGGAGTTTGCACCGGCACCGGCAAACTCGCGGCCAGCCCGCGCGCGCGGCATCTGGCTGCCGAGACCGGCGTGGAGCTTAAAACCCTCAAAGGCAGCGGACCCGGCGGACGAATTATCGAGCGCGATGTGGCGGCGGCCCCGCGCATGAGCCCGCTGGCGCGTGCGGTGGCCGCTGAAAAAGGCTGGATCGCCCCGAATCACGGTGCTGGGGACGCGGGACGTGTGCAGGCCGGTGACCTCGTTGCTCCCGCTACGGCTGCCGGCCCTGAATTCGAAGAGTTCCCGCTCAGCGGCGTGCGCAAGCGCATCGCCGAGCGCATGATGGCTTCGCTTCAGGGCAGCGCGCAGCTCACGTTGAGCGCCACCGCCAATGCCACAGCGCTGCTTAAATTGCGTGCCGGTATCAAAGAGCGTGGCAAAGAGCTGGGGCTGGGGGCTATCTCCATCAACGACATGGTGAATTTCGCCGTCGTGCGCACCCTGTTGCGCCATCCCGGGATCAACGGCACGCTTTCCGGTGGCGTGGTCCGCAAGTACCGCACGGTGCATCTCGCCTTCGCCTGCAACACAGATAAAGGGCTGCTGGTGCCGGTGATCCCCGCGGCGGAACGCCTCGCGCTTTCGGCCCTGGCTGAAGCGGCGCGCCAGCTCGCCGAAGCAGCGCGCACGGGGGCCATCGAACCCGACCGCCTCCAGGGCGGTACGTTCACGGTCAGCAACTTGGGCCAGCTCGGCATCACCAGCTTCACCCCGGTGCTGAACCCGCCCCAGGTGGCCATCCTTGGCGTGGGCGGCATCGAGCCTAGGCCCGTGCGCCAGGCCAACGGCGAAGTCGCCTTCGAGGATCACCTGCACCTGAGCCTCACGATTGACCACCAGGTGGTGGACGGCTGGACGGCGGGCCTGTTCCTCAAGGACCTCAAGGCCGCCATCGAGGATTTTGAACTCTTGCTGGTGAACTGAAATGCACGACCTTATCGTCATCGGCGCCGGCCCCGGCGGCTATGAGGCGGCGCTGCACGCCGCGCGCTTGGGCAAGTCCGTGTTGTTGGCTGAAAAGCAGTATCTGGGCGGCACCTGCCTCAATGTGGGCTGCATTCCCACCAAAAGCCTGCTGCACGCGGCCCATCTCTTCGAGTTGGCGCAACAGGCCGGCGAGGCTGGCGTCGTGATTCAGGGAAAGCCCAGCTTCGACATGGCGGTGGCCGCGCGTCGCAAAAACCAAGTGGTGGGGCAACTCACGCGCGGCGTGGGCAGCCTGCTCCAGTCCGCCAAGGTGGAGGTGGTGATGGGCGCCGCGCGCCTCGTTGCACCCGGCAAGGTCGAGGTGGCGGGCAAAACCTACGAGACCCGCAACGTGCTCATCGCCACGGGGTCGCGCCCGGCGCGGCCGCCCATCCCAGGGCTCGACTCGCCCTCCGTGCGCGACTCCACGGGCATTCTGGAGCTCGAAAGCATCCCCCCCAGGCTGGCCATCATCGGGGCGGGCGTCATCGGCCTTGAGTTCGCCTCCCTCTTCGCCTCCGTGGGCTCTAAAGTGCATGTCGTCGAGATGCTGGACCGCGTCGCCCCCGGCGCCGACCTCGAGGTGGCCGCCGCTCTGCAAAAGATGCTCAAGAAGCGCGGCGTGGAGTTCAGCCTCGCCGCCAAGGTGAAGCGCATCGCGGGCGGCACCCTGCACTACGAGCGCGGCGGACAGGAGCTTTCCCTGGAGGCCGACTGCATTCTTTCCGCCACTGGGCGCGCGCCGGTCGTGCAGGGTTTGGGCCTCGAAGACCTCAAGGTGGATTTCAGTCCCAAGGGCATCCGCAGCGACGAGCGCAGCCGCACCAACGTCCCCGGAGTCTGGGCCTGCGGCGACGTGACCGGGCGCTGTCTGCTCGCCCACGCCGCCGTGCGCGAGGGGCAGGTGGCGGTCAACAATATGTTCGGCCAACCCGACCGCATGAGCTACCGCGCCATGCCGTGCGTCATCTACACGCATCCCGAGGTGGCCTGGGCGGGGCTGACCGAGGAGGAGGCCCGCGAGCGCGGCATCGAATTCACCGCCGAGCGCAAGCCCCTGCGCGTCGCGGGCCGCTACCTCATCGAGTGCGACAAGGAACCCGGCTTCTGCAAAGTCATCATGGGCGCGCGCCACCGCGAGGTGCTGGGCGTGCATATCATCGGCGCCCGCTGCTCCGAGATGATCTGGGGCGCCGCCGCCCTCATCGAGGCGGAGCTGCGCGCGCCGGACATCGCCAAAATAATCTTCCCTCATCCCACCGTCTCCGAAGCCATCAAGGACACGCTGCTCGCTCACTGAAGGAGAACCCATGACCCAAGCCCTCGATATCACCCCCGCCAAGCTCTTCGCCAAGCAGACCCTGAAGTTCCACGACATCCCCGCCAACCACTACGACAAGACGGTCAAGGAGGTTTTGAAGGAAATCCCCGCCGCGGATCTGCTGCGCATCTGGCGCGACATGCAGATCATCCGCGAATTCGAGACCTCCCTCGACAGCATCAAGAAGGAGGGGACCTACCAGGGCATCGAGTACAACCACAAGGGACCGGCGCATCTCTCTATCGGCCAGGAGGCCAGCGCCGTGGGCGAAGCCTACCACCTCGACCTGGAGGACCACATCTACGGCAGCCACCGCTCGCACGGTGAAATCCTCGCCAAGGGACTGCGGGCCATCGAGCAACTGGCGCCGGAAAAACTCAAGGCCATCCTGGAGGGATTCCTCGGCGGCAAGCCGCTCGCGGTCGTGGCTCCGGGCTGCCACGGCGGCGTCAAAGACCTCGCGCGCCGTTTCCTCATCTACGGCGCTTACGCCGAGATTTTCGCGCGCGTCACGGGCTTCAACCGCGGGTTGTCGGGCTCCATGCACGCCTTCTTTCCGCCCTTCGGCATCTATCCCAACAACGCCATCGTGGGCGGCTCGGCGCCCATCGCCGCGGGCGCGGCCATCTTCAAGCGCGTGAACCGCCGTCCCGGCATCGTGGTGTGCAACATCGGGGACGCCTCGTTCTCCTGCGGGCCGGTGTGGGAGGCGCTCTCCATCAGCTCCATGGACCAGTATCGCAAGCTCTGGGACCCCAAACTCGGCGGCTCGCCGCCCATCCTTTTCTGTGCCGTCAACAACCAGTACGGCATGGGTGGGCAGACGGACGGCGAGACCATGGGCTACGGCATCCTGGCGCGCATCGGCGCCGGAGTGAACCCCGAGCAGATGCACGCCGAGCGCGTGAACGGCTACAATCCCCTC
>JAHFOS010000127.1 GCA_023261545.1 bacterium | reverse complement strand
CTGGCCTCTTTATCAGTGCCCATCGGTGTAATCTGTGGATAAATTCGAGTTAAGAACACGGAGCATTTGGGAAAAACTGGGGAGAGGAAACTACCAGAGGTACGCATTCTTCGGATGAGCCAGAAATATTTGATGTTCATTTTCGAACCGGATGAACTATCACAGAAAACGTTTGAGCCCCCGCCGCAGCACGGCGGCTTTTTCTTCCGGCAGCAGCCCTGGCAGCGGCGTTGCGCATTGCCAAGAGGCCGCTGCTACGGCGAGGCGCGCCGAGGGCCGTGGAGCGAGGCCGAGCGCGCCGCAGAGCGTGAGCAGGCCGGCCATGGTATCGCCGGAGCCCACGGAATTTAATACTCTCACGCGCGGCGCTGGGATGAGAGACACCGATCCCTGGGTCGCCAGCCAAGCCCCGCGCGCGCCGGCGCTGGCGAGGATACGACCCTCCCCATCGGGATAAATATCTAGCCCGACACGGATCAGGAAAGATCGGATGCGCGGCTCCGATGCTGGAAGAACGCCCTTGTGGAAGGCAGCCCATAATTCCTCCAAATTGGGTTTGAGCAGCGCCGGGGGACGTTCCAGGAAAGCCTTGAGCGCGGCCCCATGCGCGTCAGCGATCAGGAAAACGCCGGCCTGCCGGCAACGCTTCGATAGCTCCGTATAAAATTCCGGGCTCATGTCTGGAGGCAGGCTGCCCGTTGCCAGGACGGCATCGCATTTCTCCGCGAGCTCAAACGCGGCATGGCGGAAAGCCGTGGCCGCGCGCCGGCCCACCTTGGCCTGGTTCTCAACAAGCTCGCTGGCCCGGTCCGGCTCCAGCAGGGTGGTGCAGATCCGGATGGGCGTTGACACGGGAATAAGGCGCCAGCGGTGCAACGCAAAGGCGGCTTTGATACGGGAGTGTTCCTCCTCCGGGGCGAAGCTCAACACCGTCGCGGCTGCGCCGATCTGTTGCAGGATGCGCGCCGCGTTCAGGGCCTTTCCGGAATAGCAGTCCCAGACCTGTTGCGCCCGGTTCACTGCGCCGGGACGCAGGCGCTCGATCTTATAAACCCGCTGTCGGGCCGGCGAGGGGGAAAGGATCAGCAGGCGCGGATGGGGCATCCGCGCGGGAAGGCCCATAGCGACCCGTGAATCAGAACGTGAGGAAAGTGTTGGTGAGCGCGGCGCGGAACTGGTTGATCTTCGTGGAGCCGCCGCCCTGGAAATCCTGATCCTTCGTCATGTAGGACAGGCTCAGCCGGCTGGACCAGTTAGCGGTCCATGCGGCCCTTAGCGCCGATTGCAGCGTGATCTGGCCTTCGTCCGCGGTGGTTTTCGTGTTGGGGTTATCCCAGTCCTTGGCCCGGACCTCAAATGAACTGCGCAGGCTCAAGCCCCGCTTGGCCAAGCCCAATGGGCCGAAAGAGATGTTGTGGTTGAGCCCGACATCCGTGAAGTTGTAATTGCGGTTGGTGGAGGGCGAGGTCTGCTGCTGCTCGTACCTGAGCTGCCAGCCCACGCTTTGGCTGCGATCCTTCCGCCACATCCAGTCGAAGTTCTGCCCCAGGGTCGCGGTGATGGAGTCCGAGTCGTCCTCCTTGGAAGTCTTCACGCTGGCATCGCGGAAGTCCGTCTTGGCGCGATAGCCGAAGCTCAGGCGCCAGGAGGTGGATTCGAAGGGCCCATGTTTGAGGCGCACCGGGATGGACAGGAAAGACAGGTTCACGGCATGTTGGTCGAACTCCATGCGGGAATTTGCCGGGTTCTGACTCCAAGAGCGGGTGAAATCATAACTCAGGGCGGTCTTGCGCAGGAAACCTTTGTGGTGATTGTAAGCGAAGACCTGGCCCAGCCCCATGGTGTCGGACTGCGTCTCTTTGATGCGGGATTGCAACCTCTGGCTGCCGGAAACCCGGGTTTCGATGTCAAAGCTTTTGAGGCTCGGGACGTTGATGAAGGGGCGCAACCCGAAGGCTGCGTTGTAGGAGAACCCCGCCGCATCCTTGTTGGCGTGCCGGCTGCGTGAAGGATCCTCGGGGTCGAGGGCGACGTTGGAATCATAGTCCACAGTGTGCGAGTGGTCGAAGGTCCAATTCCTTTTCTGCGCGTGGTGGAAACGGACGTAATTGGAAAGTTTTTCGAGCCACAGCGACCTCCACGACGCCAGCACCTGCTTGCGCTCCTGCTCGGCCAGCCCATCGGCCACGTTCTGCAGGTTCTCAATGAGCACGCCGAATTCGGTATTGAGGATGCCGCGCTTCCTGAGCAGCATCAGCATGTCATCGCCGATGATATAGGCGGAGGTGGGCTCCATGTCCTCGTTCTCGGACAGGCGGTAAACCTCGCTGACCTTCTTGTCCGGGACGAGCTTGCCCATGTTTTGCGGGGTGAGGAAAGTTTCAAGCTCCTTCAAGAGCACGCGCGCCCGCTCCGCCCCGCCGTCATCGGCACGGAGCAAGGGAGACACCAGCAACAGGGCGAACAGCGACAAAGCCAAGGAGCGCATAGGGGTTCTATTCATCGTAGTTGATCTCAAGGATTTCGTATTCTAGGCGGCCACCGGGGGCCTCCACCACAAAACGTTGGCCGATTTTCTTGTTGAGCATGGCCTGACCCATCGGGGAGGTGGGCAAGATGCGATTCTTCAGGGGATCCGTTTCGCCGAGGCCCACGATGGCGTAGAGCTCATCGTCGCCGTACTTGAGGTCGCGCACCCGGACCTTTGCGCCCAGAGCCACCTCCCCCTTGGAGGAATCTGGCGTGTTCACGATATTGGCCTGGGCCACCCGACTCTCCAGCTCGTTGATTTGCGCCTGGAGCATGCCAAAGTGCTCGCGCGCCGCGTGGTATTCGGCGTTCTCACGGAGGTCGCCCTTCTCCCGGGCCTCGCTGATGGCCTTCTGGGCGACGGGAACCTGGGCCCGCTTGTCGTCAATCTGCTTTTGCAGATTAAGATAGCCCTGCCGGGTCATGGGAATGCCCATGGCTTGTATGCGCGCTCGAAAAGATGCGGACGATGCGGGGGAGCCTAAGGTGGCCCGGGAGAAGTAAAGACCCGCCGCAGGCCCTTTCAGTTTGAAAACCTGGGAATGACTTCCGCGTCCCGACGCAAGATGCCCCGTTTGACTTGCCTCCGGGCTTGTCTTCACGTCCGCCTCCATAACATTGAAGCCCGCCAGCCGTACGCCCCGCGAACATGCCCCACATGCTCGATTGTGAAGCCATCAAGAAGAGGATGGATGAGGCCATCCATAGCCTGCCGACTTTATCCCCTTCCGCCGTGCAGATCATGCGCGTCGCCAACGACCTCTCGGCGGCGCCCAAGGACCTCATGGACATCATCAAGGTGGACCCGGTGCTCACGGGCAAGATCCTCAAACTCATCAACTCCACTTATTTTTCCATGCCGCAGCAGGTCACCAGCCTCAACCGCGCCCTCATCATGCTCGGACTCAACACCATCAAGAACATCGCGCTTTCCTCGGCCGTGGTGGAGGCTTCGGGCAAGGAGAGCAAGAACAAGCATTTCGACCTCCACGATCTGTGGCTGCACATGCTCGCGGTGGGCGTGGCGAACAAGTCCTTCGCCAAGGCCGCGGGCCAGTCGCGTCAAGCTCTCGAAGAGTATTTCATCGCGGGGCTGTTGCACGACATCGGCGACATGATGCTCATGAAGTACCTGCCCGATGAATACCACGCCGCCGTTGAGCACGCCGGCCTCACCCAGAAGCGCGTGGTGGAGGCTTGCCGCGAGCTGCTGGGGCTCACGGGCCCTGAAATCGGCGTGCAAATAGGTGGGCACTGGAAGCTGCCGGAGAACCTGGTGCAGTGCATCGCCGCCCAGGAAACCCCGCCCGCCAACCCTTCGCCTCTCGTCAAGATGATCCTGTTCGCCGATCGCCACTGCCGCAGCGCCGAAATTGGCTACACCTGCGACAAACTGGGCTGCGACAACCTGGAGGCTGATTTGCAGGGATTGGGCCTCAGCGCCGAGGCCTACCGCGATGCGGCGGCTCACCTGCCCGAAGAGCTGGAAAAAGCCAAGGTGTTCCTGAAATCATAATGGCCTTTAGACAAGGGGTGGCATCGTGAAGGTTAAAGTGTGGGGCTGCCGCGGGTCCATTTCTTGCCCCGGCCCGAAGACCGTGCGCTACGGCGGCAACACCTCGTGTTATGAGTTGCGCGCGGACGACGGATCGTTGCTCATCATGGATGCCGGCACGGGCATTCGCGAGCTGGGGATGGCGCTCGCCCGGCAAATGCCCCTCAAGGCCCTGATGGTGTTCAGTCATACCCACTACGACCACGTCATCGGCTACCCCTTCTTCGTGCCCTTCTTCGTCCCCGGCAACCGCGTGGACCTCTACGGTCCGGTCCATTACGAGCGATCCTTCAAGTCGGTGATGACCGAGCAGCTCGACTACTCTTTCTTCCCCGTGCGCATGGACGAGCTCAGGGCCGACCTCCATTTCCACGACCTGCGCGAGGAGTCCTTCGAGTCCCCGCCGTTCAAGGTCCAGACCCTATACGCCAACCATCCCATCACCTGCCTCGCCTACCGCGTGGAGGCCGACGGAAAAATCTTCATCTTCACGGGCGACACCGAGCCCTACATCAACCACCTCGATGGCGACGCCAACGCCGATGAGGACGAGGTCGAGGAGGTGCGCGAGGTCATCGCCGAGCAGACGCAGCGCTGGCTGGCCTTCCTCAAGGGGGCCGACCTCTGCATCCACGACGCCCAGTACACCCCCGAGGAGTACCCGCGCTTCAAGGGTTGGGGGCACACCGCCATGGACGTGGCCATAGATAACTGCGCGCGCGCCGGCGTGAAGAGCCTGCTGCTCACCCACCACAACCCCACGCGCAGCGATGATGACCTCGATGCCCTGACCCCGCGCTGGCGCGAGTACGCAAGCGCCAAGGGCTACTCCCTCGCGGTGGCCTTCGCCGAAGAAGGCCGCGAGTACGCCGTCTAAAGGCCTGGCAATCTCAATGTTGAAAAAGTTCCAGGCCTTCCCTCACCCCGCCCTCTCCAAGACCCTCACCCCGACCCTCTCCCGGAGGGAGAGGGAGAACAGAGCTGGCCGTCGCCGCCTTCTGACCTGGGAGAGGATCGATCCGGTGGCCGCCACGGGCGGCCTGGTTTAAAACACGTAGCCCATGTGCGGAATTGTGGGTGTCGTTGGCCGCGAGCAGGCGGCCACCTGGGCTTCGCGCGGGCTCTACGCGCTCCAGCACCGCGGCCACGACAGTTGCGGCGTGGCCTGGCTCAACGAGCCCGAAAACAGCATCGAGGTGCGCTCGGGCATGGGGGCCGTGGCCGATGTCCTGCCCGACTCCGTGACCAAGCCGCTGCCGGCGCGCGCCGTCATCGGCCAGAACCTCTACACCACTTTCGGCCATACGCACTCCACCCAACCCTTCGGCGGACGTTTCTGGGACAAGGAGGGTCGCCGTTTCGATGTGGCCCTGGTGCACAACGGCCAGATCTGCGGCATCGAGAAACTGCGTCGCCGCTATCCCGTCATGTACCGCAGCGAGTCGGACACCGAGATCATCTTCTCGTTGCTGCCGCACATGCCGGGGACGACGCTCGCGGAAAAAGTCCGCGCCGTGCTGGGCGAAATCGAAGGAGCCTACAGCCTGCTGTTCCTGCACCCGGGCGGCGTCATCGCCGCGCGCGATGCGCGCGGCTTCCGCCCACTCACCCTGGCTGAGGACGACCGGGGCGGTGTTTTTTTCGCTTCCGAACTCAACGCCTTCGATCTCATGAACGCTAAATTCACGCGCGAAGTCGCACCGGGCGAAATGGTGGAGGTGAGCCTGGACGGCAGCCTGCGCGCCAGCCGCTTCTGCGATCCGGCCCCGAACCTCAGCCAGTGCGTCTTCGAGCATATCTATTTCGCGCGCCCCGACAACCAGCTCTTCGGCAAAGCCGGTTACAGCACGCAGCGCGCGCTGGGCCGCCAGGCCGCCCGGGAGCTCAAGGGTCGAGTGGACGCGGACATCGTCATCGCCGTGCCGGACTCCGCCAACGTCGCCACGCTCGGCTTCGCCGACGAGCTGGGTCTGCCCTTCGAAATCGGCCTCATCCGCCACCACTACGCCGCGCGCACCTTCATCACGCGCGGCCAGAGCAATCGCGAGGAGGCCGTGCGCCTCAAGTTCAACGTCATCAAGGACGTGGTCAAGGGACGGCGCGTCATCCTGGGCGACGACTCGCTGGTGCGCGCCACCACTTCGCGCATCGTCATCTCCATGCTGCGCCAGGGCGGCGCGCGCGAGGTGCGCCTGGTCCTGTTCAGCCCGCCCATCACCCACCCTTGCCACTACGGCATCAACATGGCTTCCCCGGACGAACTCGTGGCCAGCCGTTACCAGAGCGATACCGCGGTCATTGCCCGGCAAATAGGGGCGGACAGCGTTCACTACCTGAGCCTCCCGGGGCTGCGTGAAGTCATGGGCGCGGACGCCAAGAACTATTGCTACGCCTGCATGACCGGCTCCTACCCGGTCACCCCGGACCACCACGCGGAGAGTTGCTCTTCGTGATGCGCGCGCGCGCGGGATCGGTCGCTCTCGGGCGGTTCGCCACCGGGCAGCCGCGCTGGCGGGGGTCGAAACCGTCATGATCGCCATCATCTCAGACCTCCATTCCAACCTGGAGGCCCTGCGCGCCGTCGTGGACGACATCGCCAAGAAGCGCATCGAGCAAGTCGTGGTGCTCGGCGACGTCGTTGGCTACGGTCCCAACCCCAACGAATGCCTGGAACTGGTGAAGCAGCTCCGGCCCCAGGTCATCCTCATGGGCAACCATGAGGACGCGCTCCTGAACGGCTGCCCCGACAACATGCACCCGCGCGCGCAGACGGCCATTGACTGGACGCGGCGCCAGCTCTCCGAGGCGGATATCGCCTTCATCAAGACCTGGCCCACGGAACATTACATCGGCAACCTCATGGCGGTGCACGCCTCGCCCCGCGACCACGTGCTCGAATACATCTTTCCCCACGACGTGCGCCACCGCCAGAAGATGGTGGAGATCTTCGCCAAGATCCCGGGCCGGCACTGCGTGGTCGGCCACGTCCACATCCCCGGGGTGTTCACCGAGGACTACAAGTTCATCACCCCTCCGGAGCTGATGAGCAACCTCTACCTTTTCGGCGACGAGAAAGCCGTCATCAACGTGGGCAGCGTGGGCCAGCCGCGCGATCTGGACCCGCGCGCCTGCTACGTTACCTTCGACGGCGAGGCCGTGGTGTTCCGGCGCGTGGACTACGACGTGCGGCTCACCCAGAAGAAAATCTACGGCATCAAGGAGCTCGACGCCTATCTCGGCAGAAGGCTCGAAGCCGGGCGCTGAGGGTCCGAGAGATCAGGCTTCTTCTTCTGAAAGGACCACGAGGCACTAACCCGGCAGCCGGAACCAGAAAAGTCGTCTTTCGCCGCTTCCCCCTCCGCGTTCTCCGCGTGAATTAATTCCCGTCTGCTTTTCATTTTTCACATCATCGCTGAACGCGGAAATTTTCTTGCACGCGGAGACGCGGAGAAAACAGGAAAACACAAATGAACGCCGCTGTGGCGTTTTTTCCTAAGCCCTTATAACATAACCACATGAGTTTCGTCCGGTTCAGCGCTGCCAAGATTCGGCTCCTGGCCGGATGCGCGGGTCGCGGCCTTATGATCCTGGCCGTCATGGCGGCGGCGTGCGGCAGGCTCGGCGCGGTGCCTGCCTCGGGCGACATTTTGCGCGCCGTGCAACCCGACGGAAATGCCGTGGACGTTCAGCTTTTCGGCGACCGCGAGTTCTTCTGGCATGAAACGACGGGGGGCTACGTCGTGGCCAAGGACGCGGACGGATTTTGGAAGTACACCATCAGCACCCCGGCGGGCTTCGCCATCCAAACCACGATCCTGAGCGGCAACGCCAGCGTTCCCGGCGCAGCGGCGCTCGCGGCCCTGGGCATCACCCCGCGCGATTACCCGCCCGCCTCCTTCCAGCGCGAACGCAAGGCCGCTCGTATCCAGGAGCTCACGGCCACGGCGATCCCGACGACGACGGGCGCGAGCGGCCGCGTGCTTGCGCTCAACAACCTCGTGATCCTGGCGGCTTTCTCCGACCATTGGGATGCCGATGCCGGGACGGTGCAGGCCACGGCGGGCCTCATCAACACGCAGGACTACAGCGATCTTTTCAACACGCGCGGTTATGCAGCGAACGGCGCCCTGGGATCGGTGCGCGACTACTTCGACGAGGTCTCTTATGGCAAGATCGAAATCGTCTCCCTCGTCACGCGCTGGCTCAGATTGCCACGGGCATCGAGCTACTACGGTCGCGACGGGCATTTTACGGCTGATGTTGCTGCCCGGGAGATGATTCAAGACGCGGTGGCGGCCCTGAATTCAGGGGCTAGCGGTCTCACCATCGCGGGTGGCAGGGTGAACGACCTGCAGATCCATATCCTCACCATCTTGCACTCGGGGGCCGAGCAGGCCTACGTCGCAAACGCGATGACGCCCTCCGCCATTTGGTCGCACCAGGGGTCGCTCGCCACCGCCGTGACGAATTCGGGCCTGAGTTTTCAGCGCTATCTCACCGCCTCGGCGCTAGGGGTGGATCGCGCCTCGCCGCCCGAACTGGGCCTGCTCTGTCACTCCATAGCCCAGTACCTAGGATCTCCCGCCCTCCACGACTATCCCGCCGCCGGTTTCGCCGTCGGCACCTGGGACCTCATGGGCCTGGGCGCCTGGGGGGCGAGCGGCAACGCCGCCACGGCGCGTCGGCCGGTGCATATCGCCGCTTACGGCAAGGCGCGGATGGGCTTCCTCACCCCTGAGGTCACTGCCTCCGAGCAGGGCCGCAGCATCGCCGACGCCGCGCGCAACCCCGTGGCCCACAAGGTCTCGGGCAATGCTTCCGAGTATTTTCTTCTGGAAAACCGAGCCGCCCCCAGCGACAGCTTCGACCGTGACCTCGCCACCTATGGTTCCGCGGGGCTCCTGGTCTGGCACGTGGACGAATCGGCTTTCAGTACGGACGCAAACCGCCTCCTGCACCCCCTGGTCAAGCTCGAAGAGGCGGACTCCGACGACGCGCTGGGCTTGATGACCGCACGCATCGCGGCCGGTGACTCTTGGAAGGCCGGCCTGGTCCCGTCCGGGAATTTCTCCGACACGACGACCTCCACCAGCGCCAGCGCGCGGCTGTATTCCAGTGGCAATACCTACGCGCGCGACGGCACCGCGCCGGTCCCCGGCATCCTGGTGAGCGGCATCTCGGCGGCGGGGAACACCATGACCTACGACATCAAGACGCTGACGAGCCGCATGTACCTCACCACCACGAGCTACGCTGAACAACGCGTGTATTGGCATCCAGCCCTGAACGCCACCCAGTACCAGCTCGAGCGCCATATCGGTTCCTTGAGCGACGCGGCGGGCTGGACGGTGCTGGGCAACGGCATCACCGACCTCTCCTTCCAGGTTCAGAACACCACCCCCTTTGCGGCCAATTTCCGCGTGCGTGCCTTTTCGGGCAACGCCTACCAGGCCTACAGTGAACTCTTGGGTTTCCCCATGCGCATCCAGACCGCGCGCATCTACTACTCCACGGGTTCCCTTGAGCTAGACGAAATCGGCGTGCTCGACGCCAGCTCCACGGTGGGGGCGGACCTCGGCAAGGTGTACCTCAGTGAAAGCTCTGGGAACAGGACGGTTTCGCTGCAGGGTTCCACCGTCCAGGTCTCGGGCAACGGCACCTTCATCATCGCCCTCACCGAGGTCCAGCGCGTGGCGGGCATCATCCGCTCGGGGACCCGGGGTGGGGACGGCAGCGCCGTGGTGCTCGACATCGAGACTGGCGCCTTCAAGTCCGCGGGCGGTGTCGCCAACGACGCTGAAACGGGGGTCCTCGTCACCGAGTTCCCCGATGTCATCAGCCCGGCTCCCATCGCCGTGGAGCTCAACTACACCAACGGCGTGATGAACATCACTTACAGCGAAACCCTGCGCCCCGCGGGGGTGGATCTCACGCGCATCTTCCTCAACAACGCGACCGGCGGCAGCAACCACCTCGCGGGCGCCACGACGGGGTTCTCCGGCAACACGCTCTCCGTGCGCTTGACGGAGGCCCAGCGCGTGGCGGCCTTGCGCGTTTCGGGTGTTCCGGGGGGGGACGGATCGCCCGCCGTCGTGGATATCGGCGGACCCGTGCTCACGGATTTCGCCTTGAACTTTGGAGATTTCGCGACAAATCCGGCCTTGGGCGGAAATGCCCTTGTGCTCACGGAGTTTCCAGACATCTCGTCCCCGTCGCTGTATTCCTACGCCATCCAGGGCCGTAATCGCCGGATGGTCCTGGGCTTCAGCGAGACCGTGCAGTTCAGCTCCACCGATTTTGGGCTCAAAGTCCACTCCTCGACTTCGAGTTCCGCCGCGATCTACGAGGTGCCGGGGCGCTCCGTGTCGGCGACCGGCAATCTCCTGACCTTCGAACTTTCAAAGGAAGACGTGGACAGCATTGATGATGTCATGGGTTTCGACAATCCCGCCAAGACTCCCTTCCTGACCCTCAAGGCCGGGGCCGTCCTCGACATGGCGGGGAATCCCTCCCTGGCCGTTGATCCCACCACCATCCTGCCGTCCACTTCTTATCAGCCGATGAACCGCCTGCGCATCTCTGCGCCTGTGGGGGGCGAGCGCTGGAGCCGCTCACATCCCGTGGGTTGGTTGATCAATGGCGGATGGGAAAGCACGGACCGCCTCAACATCCACTTGTCCACGGATGTTTTCGCGAGTTCGCGACTGGTCGCCGCCGCCATCGCGCCCACCAGCCTGAGCAGTTTTACCCTCGATACCAAGGCCTATTCCGATGGCGCTTACCTCATCCGCTTCAGCACGGAAGGACTGCAGTACGCCACCTCGGCGGGAGTTTTTGATATTGACAACACGCCACCCAGCGTGCGCTTCAGCTTTGCGCCCGAGCGGCCCAAGGCGGGACCGCTCACCATCCGCGCCCATTATTCCGAGAAAATCCGCGGCACGCCCTCCCTGGCCCTGGATCAGCCGGGAAGCGCCGACCTGGCCGGTGTCTTGATGACGGGCTCCGGTAACGGCCAGTTGTTCAGCTACCGCTATGAAGTGCGACCCCGCGACGGCACTAAATATATAGATGGGCTGGCGAGCGTTTATCTCACCACCGAGGCGGACCTCGCGGATCCGCCCAACGAGGCGCTTTTTCCGGACAATTTCACGGTGACCTTTGACACCACGCCGCCCTTCCTTTCCGTCCTGATCGTCGAGGATCGTTCCATCGTCGCCAGCCAATCGTCTCTGGCCATCACCTACAATGAGCCCATCAAGGATGTCGCCACGCCCGGAGGCGCCCTCAATCTCTCCGCCTACAGCGTTGTGGTGGCTGGCGGAGCGGTGTTGCGTCCCGTCTCCGTGCGCGGCACGGGATCAGGGCCTTACGTGCTGCTGCTCGACGGCGTCATTCCCTACGGTGCCTTCCGGGTGAGCTACGCGGGCGTGGAGGACCTCCACTCCAACGCCGCCAGTGAGGCCACCGCCATGTCCTGGCCGGGACCGCTGCTGAACATCTACCCCGTGGTGCTCACCACCGGAGGGCGCACCCGCCTGATGCTGCACGGCGGCTACAGGCCCTACGGCCCGCGTTTCATCGAGGCGATGGCCGCCACCGGCATCGTGAAGGTTGGAGACGACGGCAAGACCCTCTTCGGCCTGCGCGAGGGCGCCTTTTCCGCCGCCATCACCGAGTCGCACGGCCAGACGCGCTACATCAACACGCGGGTCCTGCCGGAACATCCCATCGAGGTCCTCGGTTCCTTCGACGCCCTGCGCGACAACCTCGACTACAGGCTGGTGAGCTTCCCCTTCAATGTGCCGGAATGGAATGGAATGGAGCTCAGGAAGCTGCTCTCCACCGAGGAGGGAACTTATGGGCTGGACTACTATCTCACCACTTACAAAGACGGCCCCCAGGCAGGCTTCCTGGCGGTGACGGAACAGACCACGGCCGTAGGTCCGGGCTACGGGTTCTGGATGGCAACGCGCAAAAAACACGAAGCCCGGCTGCGTCATCCGGGGCCCCCGCCCCTCCAGGCGGTGGCCGTGGACCTCGGTCCCGGCTGGAACCTCGTCGGCAATCCCTTCGAGACGCCGCTGACCCTGAGCGAGATCTATGTCTCGACGGACGAGAACCGGCTGAGCTTCGCGGACCCGGCGCAAAACGAGACGGCACGGCATCTGTGGTATATTGACATCGAACTGCCGGAATACATCGCCTTGCAAACCGTGCCTCCGTTCACCGGCGCGTGGCTTTACGTGCGCAATCCCTCGGGGGCCGAGCTGGTCTTCCTCAAAGGCAAGGAGAGTCGGGAGCTGCGCCAGGACTACGCCCCGCTGCGCTTCAAGGTCGAGGGTTGGCCGGTCAGCAAACTCAAGCTGGAGTCCGGCGAACCTTTGCCTCCCGGCCGTCCCCCAGCGGCATTCTCCGGTGGCGACGAGGCCGCAAGCACGGGAGGCGGTGGCGGATGCTGGCTGCGCTGACACGCCCGCGACGCGCGATCTTTTTCGTTGCCCTGCCGGGTCTCATGGCCGGCCTCTTGGCCAATGAACCCATGGAGCCCGTGAAACCCATGGGG
>JAHFOS010000126.1 GCA_023261545.1 bacterium | reverse complement strand
GCGGCCCTCCAGCCCGCGCGGGTGCGCGCGCAGCCAAGCGAAGGGCAGGATCCAGGGATGGAGCTGGGAAAGTCGCAGGATATAGCCGTTGTTGCCGGCATAGCCCGCCCCCTCATAGCCGATAACGAAAGCCCGGCCAATATCATGGGCGCGGCGCAGCTCGCCGAAAAGCGCGAGTTCACCCGCGCTCCTGATATGGCCGTTCGCGAACAAGTCGCCATAAGCCTTTTTGAAAAGATGGATATGGCCGTCCAGCGCTTGCATGCGTTATTCCTCACCGGCTCGGGCCGTGGCCATGAATTCAGCGCGCAAATCCCCGGGGATCCATCCTCTCCCTCCCGGCATTTGCCGACGTCGGGCTCCACGGTGTCGCGAAGCTGGCTGACTTTCGCCGCAGACCTTTCCCCAGGCACTCGAATTCATGGGCGCACCTGTATTTTCGTAATTAGTTACAATTTTAGGGTGGCGTCACCAGCCGTCAAGCCTGAAAGCCGTGCCGCCCACGTTACTTTAGCCGCAAGACCAGAAACTTCGGGTTCACCTGTTTCGCCAATTCCTTCGGCGCACTGCTCGAACGAAGTGTCGTCGAGCCGCGCTTGCTCCGCCAGCTCGAAGGCGCTCTGCCGGCATCCCGCGGCCTGATCCCATGGATCCCCACCCTACCCAAGCGTGGGCCGAGCAACCGCCGCTGGGGCGTGATCATGAACGGCGGGGCCTGAAAATGCCGATCCGGTGGCACGAGTAAGATCCCGCGCTCTTCGAGGCAGCAATTCTATTGACCGCTGGCGAGACCGGCTTTCCTCCCCGTCTGATTGAGAAGGACTATCTCGAAAAATAAAAACTCTGCGCCGCCCGCGACCTGCTGCAGCCGCGCCTGATGGGTGGGAATACCGCAGTCGATGTGTTGTCTTATATTTCTGGTTAATGCCTTGACAGGGGATTAACGAGAAATATAAGGTGCCCTTGTGAAAGCGCAGCTGGGACGCATGGAGGCGCAGTTTTTCGCCTACGCACAAATGCGGAAAATGCGCACTGTGCACGGCGGCGATCTTTCGGATTCGCTGCTCCGCTTGACGGCAGATCAGGAGCGGAAGCTCCTCAGTCGGCTCGCCCGTGCCAGGCTGATCGCACGTGTACGGCGCGGCCTCTATCTCGTTCCGCCCCGGCTGCCGCTCGGCGGTGCCTGGACGCCCGACGAGAGTCTGGCAATCAACACCCTGATCGCTGATCGTCAGGGGCGATACCAAATCTGCGGTCCCAACGCCTTCAGTCGTTACGGCTACGACGAGCAGGTGCCCAACCGGATCTACGCCTACAACAACCGCATCTCCGGAGATCGGACAGTCGGAACCGTCAACCTGACGCTCATCAAGGTCGCGGACGAACGCCTGGGAGCAACTGAAGAACAAAAAACCGTCGATGGTGAGACGGCGGTCTACTCATCGCGTGCTCGCACCCTCCTCGACGCCGTCTACGATTGGTCCCGGTTCGGCAGCCTGCCGCGTGCTTACGACTGGATTCGCGCAGATCTCGGCGCCAGGCGGGTCCGGCCGGCAGAGCTCGTTCGTGTCACCTTGCGCTACGGGGACGTCGGCGCCATCCGGCGGATCGGAGCGCTGCTCGAACGCGAAGGCATCAACGAACGGCACTTGCGAAAGCTCGCACAACAACTCCGCACGCCGAAGAACCCGATTCCCTGGATCCCCGGTCGCGCCCGACGCGGTAAAGTAGATCGACGCTGGGGCGTCGTTTGGAATGATCATGCCTGAGTCAGATCGCCTCCACTGGCACGAAGACCCCGAAGCGTTCCGGGACCTCATGACCCTGACTGCCGCGAGAACCGGCTTCCTGGTCCGGCTCGTCGAGAAGGATTACTTTTGCACCGTGCTGCTCGAGTACCTTGCGGCGAACTGCCCGGGAATGGTGTTCAGGGGTGGCACCTGTCTCGCGAAAGTGCATACGGAGTTTCACCGTATGAGCGAGGACCTGGATTTCACCATCCCCGTCCCCGACGGTTCGGCGCGATCCATGAGAAGCCGTCTCGCGGAGGATCTAAAGCAGGCGATGGCCGTGCTCGAACGCCGGCTGCCGGGGCTTCGTGCGGTCACGGCCCTGCGCGGGGCTAACAACTCGACCCAGTACAATGCCACTGTCGCCTACACGGCGCTTTTCGGGCAGCAGGAGGAGACGATCCAGATCGAGGCCAGCTTGCGTGAGCCGCTACTGACGCCAGCGATTCGTGGTGAGGCGCGCACGCTCCTGCTTGGCCCCGCGTCGGATCGTCCTCTCATTCCGGTCGTTTCAATCCCCTGCCTTTCCTACGAAGAAGCCATGGCCGAGAAACTGCGCGCGGCCCTCTCACGTCGGGAACCTGCGATCCGGGACTTCTACGACATCGATCACGCGGTCCACCGCTTGGGCTACCGCGTTGAAGTTCCGGCATTCCTGACGCTGGTTCGGCGCAAACTCGATCTCCCGGGAATCTCCGCGGTCGATCTCTCGGCAAGCCGATTCTCGGCCCTGGAGTCCCAGGTCGAAAAGGCTCTTAAGCCCGTGCTGCGCCGGGCGGATTTTACGAACTTTGCCCTGGACCGGGCCTTCGCGACGGTTGCCGGGGTCGCCGCGGCTGTCGCGCGCACCCCATGATCTCCGATATCAACATCAAAGTCCTCTGAATAAAATGGATTGACCATGGCCCTGAACTCGACGATGCACACCTTCAACATTGAACTGGCCGACGTCGATCGCGGAGTTTATGAGACGCTGGCCCTGCGTGTCGCGCGGCATCCCTCGGAGACGGAAGAATATCTTATGACGCGCGTGCTCGCGTACTGCCTCGAATACACCGCGGGCATCAGCTTCTCGAACGGCCTGGCCGAGCCGGAGGTTCCGACGCTGGCGGTTCGCGACCTCACGGGCGCGATGCGCGTATGGATTGACATCGGCGCCCCTGATGCGGCGCGGATGCACAAGGCGAGCAAGGCCGCCGCGCGCGTTGTCGTTTACACGCACAAAGATCCAGAAAAAGTCATGCGCCCATGGGCCGGCGAGCGCATTCACAGGCTGGCCGAACTGGAGCTTTACAGCGTGGATCCCCAACTGCTGGCAGCGATGGCCTCGCGGCTGGGGCGCCGTATGGCTTTCGCGCTTTCAGTGACGGGTGGACATCTCTACATCACCCTTGGCGGCGATAGCCTTGAAGGCCTGGTGACGCGCCATGCTCTTGCGGCGGGCTAACGCCACACTCCTGAGGCGGGAGTACGATTCTACCAGCTCCTTGAAACCAAGGCTTGAAAACCAACCTGTCCGCGGACGACCCGCAGCGCCGCATGCCCCCTGAACATCTTGCCCTTTTGACCCTGGCCGTGCTCGTCATCGCCTTCCTCTACTCCGCGGTGGGTCACGCGGGGGCTTCGGGGTATATCGCCGTCATGACGCTGTTCAACCTGGCTCCGGCGGAGATCAAGCCCACGGCGCTGGCCCTCAACATCCTGGTGGCCGGCATCGGCGCCTGGCAGTTCTGGCGCGCGGGCCATTTCTCCTGGCGCTTGTTCTGGCCGTTTGCGTTGCTTTCCATCCCGGGCGCATTTCTGGGTGGAACCCTGAACCTGCCCGCCCATGTTTTCAAGATCCTGGTGGGGGCCGTCCTGCTTTTCTCCGCCGCGCGCCTGCTCGTTTATCCGCCCAGAGAACAGGAGCCGCGCCCTCCCTCCCGGCCCTTGGCCTTGGGACTTGGCGCCGGACTGGGCCTGCTCTCGGGGCTCACTGGCACCGGCGGGGGGATTTTCCTCACCCCCCTCGTCATCTTCATGCGCTGGGCGGGAACCAAGACCGCCGCGGCGGTTTCGGCGCTTTTCATCCTGGTCAATTCCGCAGCGGGACTGCTCGGCAACCTCAAGGCCACCCGGCACTTCCCAGGGTTCGCCTGGCCCCTGGCTGTCGCCGTCGTTTGCGGCGGTGCCGCCGGCGCCTACTTGGGCAGTCGCAAATTCCAGCACACCCACATCAAGCGGTTGCTGGCCGTGGTGCTCCTCATCGCCGGCTTAAAGCTCATCTTGACGTAAATCGGGCTGGGAAGCCCCCTTCAAGCCGTCCGCTGGCGCAAAAAAAGCCGTCAGCAGCTTCTTCCCCGTCCGCGTTCTCTGCGTCTCCGCGTGCACAAATCCCCGTCTTCTTTTTCATTTTTCACACCATCGCTTAACGCAGAAATTTTCTTGCGCGCGGAGAAGACAATTCACATGCCTCGTTTCTTTAAAGAAGAAAATGCGAAGGCGCTAAAATGGGTTGGGACGCCCTGACCGCTTCAGGGAATCCGCCGCTTCAGCCCCCCGCCCACGGCGGCCATGACGCTTTCAACCTTGTCGGCCAGCATTTTGGCCGTGTAAGGCTTGGAGAGATAGTTCTTGGCCCCGAGGTTCAAGGCCTTAACGACTTCGTTCTTGCGCTGTTCCGCGGTGACCATGATGACGGGAATCCGGATATTGTGACCCTTCATAATCTCCAGGAGTTCGTGCCCGTTCATCTCCGGCATCTGGGTGTCGAGGATGACGAGCTCCGCGATGTGATCGGGCACCGTCAAATAGGGTATCGCCTCTTCGCCGTTGGCGGCCTCGACGAACTCGACATCCTCGAAAACCTTGAGCGCCTCGCGCGCCTTGACGCGAGAAACCATGGAGTCGTCAACGATCAGGATGCGCATCGGCCTTGAATTCGCGGGTCTTCCGCGGGGATTGTGCCCTCCCCGTGATAAGGATCAAGGCCGACCTGCCGGACGGGTCGCGCGCACCCGCTGAACAACCCGGGGTTGACCGACATTATTAAAAAGTTCTTAAGATGGATTAAGCGCCGTCTAATGTTCCTGGTTATCCTCTCATTGACGGCCGCTCGAAAGGCCAACGCGGAATATCGAGCGGCGTTCAAAAACAACTTTTTCATTGAAGGGATAGAGAGATGAGCGACTTTAATCTGAGACGTTGGGGAACAGCGGCGGCGCTGCTGGGACTCGGACTCCTCTGGCCGGTGTCGGCGGAGGAAAGCAAGGGGGAAAAAGTGGCCCTGGATCAAGTGCCCGCGGTCGTCCTGGAGGCTGCCACCAAGGCCCAGGAAGGCTTCAAGGCGACTGAGGTTGAGAAGGAAATGGTCGAGGGCGCCGTCGTCTATGAGGTGGAGGGCAAGGCCGGCGACAAGACTTATGAGATCAAGGTCGCTGCGGATGGCAAGGTCATCAGCGCCACCGAGGAGAAAGCGGAAGACAAGGGCGAGCACGCCGGACACGAGCACAAGAAAGAGGAAAAGAAGGCCGAATAAGCCCTTTTCGGTGTAAAGGTCGCGCCCGGCGGTGAAAACCGTCGGGCGCAATCATTTTTTCGGCTCATCCGAAGAATGCGTACCTCGGGTAGGGCTCCCCTCCTGTTTGTTCTCGGCTCTCCACGTCCTCAATTTGGGGAGCATCCACAGATTACACAGATTTGCACTGATTCAAAAACACTGCCCTGATTGATTATTATCCGTGCTAATCTGTGCAATCTGTGGAAAATCCCCCGACAGCTCGATTGGGTTCCGATATGGCTCAATCAAGCACTGGCATGAAAATTATAAAAGGGGTACGCATTTTTCGGGTGAGACATTTTTTTCTTTCTCCGCTAAGGCTTGTTTTCCTTCACGGCCCCAAGGCTTCCGGAACTAAACAGGTTCTGGCGCTTTCCGGTCTTGTCACCACTGGATTGGCACGCATGGCGCCGCGCTAGAATACGTTGGGTTCCGCATTCCCTGGTTGCCGCCGAAAGGCTGTCCCTTGAAGATACTTGTCGTCGAGGACTCGGTTCGCATGGCTCAGGCCCTGAAAAAGGGCCTGGAGGAAGAGTGCTATAGCGTTGAAATCGCCACGGAAGGTATTTCCGGTCTGTCCTTAGCGGCGGGCGGCGACTACGACCTGGTCCTGCTGGACATCAACCTCCCCGGTATGGACGGCTTCACCCTGATGCGGGAATTGCGGAGCAAGCGATCCGATGTGCCGGTGATCATGGTGACGGCACGGGATGACGTCCGGGATCGCATCGAGGGCCTCGACGGCGGCGCCGATGATTACATCGTCAAACCCTTCTCCTTCGAGGAGCTGCTGGCGCGCGTCCGGGCCACCCTGAGGCGCCCCGGAGGCCGCGCCGAGCCCATCCTCCGCCACGGGGATATTGACCTCGACTCCGCCCAGGGCCGGGCCAGCCGGGCCGGACGTTCCCTCGATCTTTCGGCGCGTGAATTCGCTTTGCTCCGCGTCTTCATGACCAATATCGGGCGGGTCCTCACCCGCACGCGGCTCTACGAGTCCGTCTGGGGCACGGATTACGATGGGAACTCCAACGTCCTCGATGTGTACGTGAACTACCTGCGCGGCAAACTGGAAGCGGGCGGGCTCACGCGCGTCATCCACACCCTGCGCGGGCGCGGCTATATCTTCGGGCACGAACCCTGAACCGGGAATAGCGTGCCCCTCGCCAAGCGGATTGCGCTGCTCGTCACGGGTCTGTTGTGCCTGTGCGGAATCTCCGCGGGTTTCGTCTTCTATGCCTCGGTGCACCGGGCGCTGGAAAGCGAGCTGCTGGGGCGGCTGGAAGCCCGCATGGCCTGGATCGAAGCCGCGCTTGAATCGGACGGGGCCGATCTGGAAATGGCGGCCAGCATGGAACCCAAGGGAGCCGCCGAGAGCTGGAGCATCACCACCGCGGATGGGCGCGTACTGTGGGCCTCCGCGGGGCCCAGCGATCCCCAGAACATGATGTTGCACTCCCGCAAGGTTTTAATCGGCGATGCGGAGGGACCCGCCCTGGAAGGCCGCGAGCTCATGGCCCTGGAGGAAAAATCGCGGGAAAGCTGGATCCGCAAAGGCGAAGCCGCGACTCAGAAAAAGGACGGCGGCCGCCGGATTTATCGCATGCCCATCGGCAGGTACCGCATGGAGCTGGATCTGACCGTCGGGACCTCGTCAATTGGAATGCAGGCGGAGTTGCACCGCCTCACCCGATCGCTGCTCATCGTGGGACCCCTGGCGCTGCTCACCTCGGGGTTGTTGCTTTCCCTGCTCATCCGAGCGCAACTGCGGCCCCTGGCGCGCATGGCGGAACAGGCCGATAAGATTGGCCCCGGCAACCTCGCCGAGCGCATTGGCGCGGTGGGCAGCAGCGCGGAGTGTCTGCACCTGCGCGGCGCCATCAACTCGCTCATCGCGCGCCTCGCCGAGGGCCTTCAGCGGGAAAGGCTTTTTTCCGCCTCCGCCGCCCACGAACTGCGCACGCCCCTGGCGCAACTCCGCACCGAGCTAGAAGTCACCTTGCGGAAGGACCGCAACAAGGAGGAATACCACTCCGCCCTCGTCGGCATGCTCGGCGACGTCGAACGCCTGCAAAACCTGATCAGCGGCCTGCTGCAGCTCACCCGCAGCGACAACCCGAACGGCTTTGAACTGCGGCCCGTCCGCCTGCCGGACCTGCTGCGCAAGGTCGAGGAGCGCCACGGGCCGTTGCGCATCTCCACCCCTCAAGGCGAGAATGAACTGGTGTTCGCGGCGGACGAGGAACTGCTCTGCTCGGCGGTCTCCAACGTCCTGGACAACGCCTCGCGCTATGCCCCCGCGGAACCGCCCACCCTCGCCGTCGCGCTTCAGGACTCCCAGGCCCAGATCGTGATTGCCGACCGCGGGCCGGGCATCCCTGACCATGAGCGGGAACGCATCTTTCATCCCCTGACCCGCCTGGATTCCGCGCGCTCCATCGGCCAAGGTGTGGAAGGCTTCGGGCTGGGCCTCGCGGTGGCCCGCTCCCTGGCGCGCGCCTGCGGAGGCGATCTGTTCTGCCGCGGCCGCCCCGACGGCCTATCCGGCGCCGAATTCGTCTTCCACCTGCCGCTGGCCGCCCCGGGAAATGTATCCATGGCGTCATCTGCCGGCTATGGAGAAACTATTCGGCTTTGAGAAAACGCACACGAGGTTGGTCTTTCTCAAAGCCCCGACTCCACGAAAATAGGGGCTACGCCTTCAAGGCAGCGGGGCCTTGAGTAAAATGCGCGGATAATGAAACCTGGTTTTTCAGCGAAGTGGCAATCCCTCCAGTCGGGCTTCTCCGACTGGCTGCGCCACTGGCTGTTTTCGACGGATTCGGGGGTCGCGGTGCTGCCGCCCTTGGAGGAGATGATGCGCTACAGCCTGGAGGGCGGCAAGCACTTCCGGCCGGTGCTCTATCTGCTTTGCCTGGAGAGCCTCGGGCAAGCCGCACTGCATGGCCGGCGCGGCGCGCTCGCCATCGAGGCCGTCCACGCCTACTCGCTCATCCACGACGATCTGCCCTGCATGGACGACGATGACCTGCGGCGCGGGCGGCCCTCCTGTCACGCGAAGTTCGGAGAGGCCCAGGCCGTGCTGGCGGGAGACGCGCTCCTGACCCTGGCCTTTGAGCTTCTGGGCGGAGAACCCGCCGAGGTCGCCGGCGGCATGGCCCAGGAACTCGCGCGCGCGGCTGGAGCCGCCGGCATGGTGGGCGGGCAACTGCTGGACCTCCAGGCCACCGGCCAGGGCGGCGGAGCCCAAAAACTTGAGGAGATCCACCGGCGCAAGACCGGCGCGCTCATCTCCTCCTGCTTTTCCCTGGCCGGGCTGCGCGCCCGTCTTCCCCAGAGCGAGGTGGAAAAACTGCGCCGTTTCGGGCTCCAACTGGGCCTCATCTTCCAGGTCCAGGACGATATCCTGGATGAAACCGGCGATCCGGCCCTGCACGGCAAGTCCCCCGGCAAGGATCGCAGCCAGGGCAAGCTCACTTATCCCATGCTGCTGGGGCTCGCCGGCGCCCGGGAACACCTCGATAGACTCCTCTCCGAAGCGCGCCGTGAGCTCGCGGGGCTCCCGCTCGAAGCGCGCGAGCTATCCCTCGTCCTGGATTTCCTGCGCGAGCGCCAAAACTGACACGGCCGTGACGCGCCTGCTCCACACCCTCCAGAGTTCCCAGGACCTCAAGAAGTTTTCCGTCGAGAACCTGGGGATCCTCGCCGCCGATATCCGCCAGGTGATCCTCGAAACCCTGCCCAAGACCGGCGGCCACTTAGCTTCCAACCTCGGCGTCGTGGAACTCACCTTGGCGCTTTACCACGTCTATGATTTCCCCCACGACCGCCTGGTGCTGGACGTGGGGCACCAGTGCTACCCGCACAAGCTGCTCACCGGACGCCTGGCGCGCTTTGCCACCTTGCGGCAAAAGGGGGGGATCTCGGGGTTCCCCAGTCCCTGGGAGAGCGAGCACGATCTGTTCATCACCGGTCACGCCGGCACCGCCGTATCCACGGCCCTCGGCCTCGCCGCCGCCAATGATGTCCTGGGCGAGAAGCGCAAAATCGTGGCCGTGGTGGGGGATGGGTCCATCTGCGGGCTCACCTTCGAGGGGCTCAACCACTGCGGCGAGCTCAAGAAGAACCTCGTCGTCATCCTCAACGACAATCGCATGGCCATCTCGCCCACCGTGGGGGCCCTGTCCCGGTCGCTCAACCACCTGCGCAGCGGCGAAGCCTACCGCCACCTGGTGGAGGAGATCAAACACACCGTGCAGAAGCTGCCAGTCCTGGGCGAGAAGCTCGAACACCTGGGGGACCGGGTGCTGCACCTGCTGAGCGCCAACCTTATTCCCGGGCAGTTCTTCAACGATCTCGGGTTCAAATATTACGGTCCGGTGGACGGTCACGACCTGCCCGAGCTCATCGCCATGCTGCACAACGTGCGCGAAATAAAGGCCCCGGTGCTGCTGCACGTCAAGACGCAAAAAGGCAAGGGCTCGCCTGATGCCGAGCGCGATCCCCTGAAGTTCTACGCCACTTCGCGGCCCACCGCCCGCCTGCCCCATCGCAAGCCCAGCTCCTGGTCCCAGTGCTTCGCGGACGCGCTCACGCTCGCCGCCCGGGAAAACCCGCGCATCATCGCCATCACCGCGGCCATGGCCCAGGGCACCAAGCTCGAAGCCTTCATGAAGGAATTTCCCCAGCGGGCGCTCGACACCGGCATCGCCGAGGCCCACGCCGTCACGCTGGCGGGCGGCCTGGAGCGCGCGGGGCTGCTCCCGGTGGTGCTCATCTACTCCACTTTTTTGCAGCGTTCCTACGACAGCATCATGCACGACATCTGCCTGCAAAAGGGCGGGGTCGTGGTCTTCGCCTTGGACCGCGCGGGACTGGTGGGCGACGACGGCGCCAGCCATCACGGCGTCTTCGACATCGCCTATCTGCGCCACCTGCCGCGCATGATCCTCATGGCTCCGCGCGACGGCGAGGAGCTCGCCGCCATGCTGCGCTGGGCGCTGATCCAGAACCATCCGGTGGCCATCCGCTATCCGCGCGGAGACGTTCCTGACCTGGGCCTCCCGCCGCCGGCGGCCATCGAATCCGGGGTGCCGGAGGTGCTGGTGCGCGGCGAGCGCGTGGCGCTGCTCGCTTATGGCGCCATGGTGGAGGCGGCGGTCCGGGCGCTCCCGCTGCTGCGCGAACACGGCCTGCGCCCCACCCTCGTCAACCTGCGTTTCGCCAAACCGCTGCTGGCCGAACACCTGGCGCCGCTGCTGGCGGGGCACGAATTCATCTTCACGCTTGAGGACCATGCGCTCATGGGAGGCCTCGGCTCGGCCCTCCTCGAACTTATCAACAGCAGCGGCTTGGAATCCGGGCGTGTCGTGCGCCTCGGCATCCCCGACGCTTTCGTCACCTACGCCGACCGCGACGAACTGCTGGCCATGCTGAAACTCGACGCCAAGGGCATCGCCGCCACCGTGATGGAGAACATCGCCGTCGGCACGACCCTGGCGCCTAAATAATCGCCCGTGAAACGCATTTTCATCGCCGGGAATCCTGAAAAACCCGGCTGTCGCGAGGCGGTGCGCCGCATCACCGATCACCTCAAGAACCGCGCCGTGATAGCCGGGACGGACCTCAGCCGCGCCGTGAGCCTGCCCAAGGGACACATCGATCTCGCCATATCGCTGGGCGGCGACGGCACCTTCATGAACCTGGCCCACCAGGTGGCGGAGCGCGATCTGCCCATCATGGGCATCAACTTCGGACGGCTCGGATTCCTCACCACCGGCATGGCGGCGGACCTCGAAGCCCTGCTCGACGCCTACCTGGAAGGCCGCACCGAGGAGATCAGCCGCATGCTGCTCGAAGTGGAGGTCCCCGGCGGCTCACCGCGCAGCCTGGCCTTGAACGACGTCGTCGTATGTTCCTCCGACCTCACGCGCGTCTTCACCCTGCGTGCCCTCACCTCGCTGGGGCTGTTGTTCGAGATGCGCGGGGACGGCCTGATCATCGCCACGCCCACCGGCTCCACCGCCCACTCGCTCGCCATGGGCGGGGCCCTGGTGGACCCGCGGCTCGAAGCCCTGCAGCTCACGCCCATGGGCGCCCAGAGCATGAGCTCGCGCCCCATCGTCGTGCATCCCGAAGAGCTCATCGAAGTGGAGATCAGCTATGGGACGCCGGGCGCCTACGTCCTGGCGGACGGCCGCCGCCTCGCCCTGCTGAAGGAGCGCCAGCGCGTGCGCGTGTGCCGCAGCGTCAAAAAGTTCCGCATGGTGCAGCTCAAGGACTTCCAGTTCTTCCACCGCCTGCGCGAAAAGCTGGGCTGGAACCTGAACCCCATGGCGCGGGAGGGGTGATGCGCCTGCACCGCAAGGATCGCATCAATGAGGTCATCCGGCGCGCGGTTTCCAGCATCATCCTCGCCGAAGTCAAGGACCCGCGCGTGGGGTTCGTCACCATCACGCGCGTCGAGGTGGTGGACGACCTCAAGGAAGCCCGCGTCTATTTCACGGTGCTGGGCAACGAGGAGCAGAAGCGCGAGACGCTCCACGCCCTGAACCACATGCGCGGCTTCATCCAGAAGGATTTGGGCCCCGCGCTGAAGACGCGCTTCACCCCGGTGCTTATCTTCGAGCTCGACACTTCCACCGAAAACTTCTTCCACATGGATCGGCTTATCGGCGAGGCGCGAGCTTCCGACTCCGACCATCAAGCCGGCGCGATTCCGGCAGCATCAGAGCCGACGGAGCCACCTGAGCGCGTGGAGGAGCGCTAAGACCTCAAGTTTTTTCTTCTTTGCAAAAACGCGGCCCGTGAGCTTGTCTTCTCCGCGCCTCCGCGCGCAAGGAAATTTCTGTGTTCGGTGATGGCGTGAAAAAGGAAAAAGACGGGGATTTATGCGCGCGGAGACGCGGAGAACGCGGAGGGGGAAGCTGCTGGTGACGACTTTTTGGGCTCCGGCTGCCGGATCAGTTCCGTCCGCGCCACCAGGTTGACCTCGATGGCGCAGCGTTTCTGCGCGTGCTGGCCGGGGTCCAGGAGAATGTTCAGGGCCATCTCGGCCAGTTTGCGGTAATCCATGACGAGGGTGCTCACGGGGGGGGTGAAATATTCCTCCAGGCTGTCGCCATGTCCCTCGCTGACCAGGCCCGCGCCCTCAAGCCGGCCCGCCTCGCGCAGGGCCCGCACGCCACCGATGCAGCCCAGAAAAGATCGGAAGAACATGGCGGAGAGCGAAGAGGCGCGCAACATTTCAGCCGTCATCCGGTAACCCGCCGCCATGGAATCGTCCCAAGGCTTGACGTCGCGCGGGCTGGCGATGAGGTCCTTGAGCTGCAGGCCGTGGCGGTAGAGCGCCTGTTTCACGCCGCTGAGCTGCAG
>JAHFOS010000125.1 GCA_023261545.1 bacterium | reverse complement strand
TTTCACGGAGGCTTACGGCCAGGCGCCCGCGGACCTGGTGCGGCACCTGGCGCACGTCGTCAAGCACGCCTCCGGCGGTCGCATGATCGTCACGGTGTATTCAGGCGCGTCCATCATGGACGCCGACAATTGTTCCCAGTGGGCGGGTCGTTTCCTGCGCGAGCAATGGCTGCGTTGCCCGGACATTGATGGTATCGTGGCGGTCACCTACAACCAGCGTCCCCTGGGTGAGCCCGGTGCCTTCGGCTTCGTGGATGGTTCTTACCGCCTGCACGGGAAACTAGCCCTCCACGAGCAGGATATCCGCACCTACCTGGAGCCCGACGCCATCCAGCACGAACCTGTATGGGGCGCCACCGCCAACTGGGATCAGCAGCGCCAAATGCTCATCCGCGAGCTGGGGCGCGTCATCGCCGGGGGCAGCGCCACCTGGATGTACGATATGTACGGCCGCTGGTACGACGCCCCCGAATTCTGGAAATTGTTCGCGCAGTTCCAGAAAATCAGCGCGGCCGTGGACCGGCGGGGGTACAAGTCGGTGGCCGATCTGGCCGTGGTCGTGGACGACCCCAGCATGATCTACCGCCCTTTCACGGATCACCTGTTGATGTACAACTCCGTGACCATGCAGAAGACCACCCTCGGCTGGATCGGCGCTCCCTACGATACCTATCTGCTGGAGGACCTCTTCGATCCCGCGACGCCGAGGTACAAGTGTTACTTCTTCCTGAACACCTACCGCGTTGATTCAGCCACGCGCGGCCGGCTTCACGAACTGCTGCGGGCCGCCCGCGCCACCGCCCTTTGGCTCCACGCGCCGGGCATCATCTGCGACAACCGCCTGGCCACCGAGAACATCGCGCTCTTGACGGGCTTCAAGGTCCGGCGCCACGAAGGCTTGGCGCCCCTCGTCCGGCTCGACGGCGATTCGCCCATCGTCGGGGGGCTCCGGGGCCGCCATTACGGCACCCCGGAGGAAGCCGGCGTGTGGCGCGACTTCAAGGCCCTCTACGGCAAGACCCGGGAATCCCCGGCCTACGACGCTGGGGTACACTATTGCCCCGAGGCGGATCCCGGCGTGAAAATCCTGGGGACCATGAAAGGCAGCGCCGTGACGGGACTGGCGTTACGCGAGATGGCGGGTTGGACCTCCATCTACAGCTCAGGGCTGACGTTCACCCCGGAACTCCTGCGCAACGTCTTGAGGTCGGCGGGCGGCTTCCTCTACGTGGACGACGCCGCCACCAATGTCTGCGCCCATCGCGACTTCATCGCGGTCTATCCGCGCACGCCGGGCGCGCGCAAACTCGCGCTGCCCCGCAAGGCCGTGCTCAGCGACTGTCTTTCCGGCGAGCAGTTGGGACCAGGCCGCGAGTTCACGCTGCGCTTGGAGGCCAACGAGGCGCGCATCTTCGCCATCAGTCCCGAAGACTGAAAGGGCAGCCTCCCGCGCTACAATTCGCGGCCCGACCGCCATCCTGAAAACCCATGCCCATCGAGAACGCCCGTTGGATCTGGACCCGCGATAATCCCGGGGAGGCGCACGTCTGGATCTACGCGCGGCGATCCTTTAACGTCGCCAGCCCCACTGGCGCGGAGTTGGACATCACCGCTGATCTGCGCTACTTCCTGTGGATCAACGGCGCGCCGGTGGGCTTCGGCCCCCCGAAATTTCACGACGCCACCCCGACTTTCGACCGCTACGCCATCGCGGATCTGCTGCGCCCGGGCCGCAACACGGTCGCGGTGCAGGTTTACAGCTACGGCGCCGGGAACGACCTCAGCTCCTGCATGCCGCGGCGCGGGGCCCTGCGGGTTTCTTTGAGGTGCGACGGCGTTGAAATCGTGAGCGACCGTGGCTGGAAGGTCCGTAGGGAAGCGGCCTACGCCGCGCGCACCGTGCGCCGGGGCGAGATGCAGCCGCCCGCGGAGAGCTTCGACGCCTCCAACAGCCTGGGCCTGCCGTGGTTGCCGGACTATGACGACTCGCGTTTCGAGGCCGCCACGGAGCTTCCGGAGCTCGTTCCCGCGCCGCGTTTCGAGCTCAGGGACATCCCGCTCTTCAGTTGGCGGGCCCATGAGCCGGATCGCGTGATCGCCACCGGCCGCGCGGAATTCGCTGCACCGCTCGAGCTGACCGACATGGCCCATGACGCCGCCACCATCGCCGCGGCGCGGCGCGGCGCCGACAGTGAAGGCCTCGTCCGCGTCGAGCGCGGTCTGGGGGGTCGAGCCGATACCGTCCTCATGGACGCCGCGCGCCTGGGACCCACGCAGGGGTGCTACGCCCTTTTCGATTTCGGGAGGATCTGGACCGGCTATCCGGTGGTCGAGCTCAGCGGGACGCCGGGCACCGTGGTCCACTTGAGCTACGCCGAGCATCTGCGGGAAGGCCGGCTCGATCCCACCAAGCACGGGCTGCACTATGTGGACCGGCTGATGCTGGGAAAAGAGAAGCTTCGGCACCGCATCACCTGGCCGAAATGCCTGCGCTACCTGCAAGTGGACGCGCGCGGCGGTTCGCTGCGCCTGGAAGCTCTAGCCCTCGAGCGCAGCAGCTATCCCGTGGAGCGGCGCGGCGGCTTCGCCTGCAGCGATCCGGTGCTGAACCAGGCGGTCGAGATCAGCGCCCACACCGTGCAACTGTGCATGGAGGACGGCTACATGGACACGCCGTGGCGCGAGCGGGGCTCCTGGCTCGGGGATGACATCGTGAAGGCGCTGGCCAACTTCTACCTCTTCGGCGACCGCGATCTGTTCCGCCGCTTCCTGCGGCAACACGCGCGCGGGCAGCTTCCCTCGGGCGCCATGCAGGGGAAGTACCCGGGCTGCAAAAGCTCACACATCTCCACGTGGACGCTGAGCTTCGCCATCAGCCTCAAGGAGTACACCCTGCACACCGGGGATGATTCCCTGGCGGGGGAACTGTGGCCGGTGGTGAAGAAAACCACGGCGTGGCTGGAGGGTTACCGCCTGGAGCCCGGGGTTTACGGCAACCTGCCCCTGCAAGTCACCAGCGAGACCAACATCTACAACTTCATTGACTGGGCCCCCGTGGACACGCTGGGCGCCAACGCCGCCTGGAACGCCCACGCCTATCATTTCCTGCAAGCGGCGGGCTTCCTGGCCGGCGTGGCCGGCGACGGGGTTTCAGCCCAGTTGTGCCGCGAGCGCGCCGCCGCGCTGGGAGACGCGTTCCGCCGCGTTTTCTTCGACCACGAGCGCGGCGTCTTCGTGAACGGTTGGCAGGACGGGCGGCGCAAGGAGCGCTGGGGCTGCCATGAGAACTATCTCGCCATACTCTTTGGCCTGGCCGACCCAGGGCAGCGCCGCTCCATCCTGGAGCGCTTTCGGGCGGAGGACCTGCGGGCCACCTTCGTCCCCGAGCGCGCCGCTTACGAGGATCTCATCCCCGAATTCGGCGACGCCGGTTGGAGCGTGGCCATCGCGCTCAGCCGCTACCCATGGGATGCGCGCCGCATGGTGCCGCTGGGCTCGCCCTACTTCGCCAATTTCGCCTTGCAGGCCCTGTGCGAGCTGGGAATGGCGGATGAGGCGCAGGACCTCATCTCCCAGCGCTGGGGTGACTTCTCGCGCGCCGGAGGCACGACGGTCTTTGAAACCTGGAGCGAACTCGGCTCCCTCTCCCACGGCTGGGGCTGCGCGCCCGCGCTGATCTGCGGCCGCTACTTCCTCGGCGCCGCCCCGGCGCGGGAGCGCGGTTTTGACTACACCATCACCCCGCAGCGGGGCTCTCTCACCTGGGCCCAAGGGCGTATCCCGACACCCCAAGGCATCCTCGAAATCTCCTGGAAATTCTCGGGGAAATGGCGGCTGGAGATCCTCCTGCCCGGAACGCTCCGCGCCCGCGCCGGCCTGCCCCTCGCGGACGGAGAACACCTGCTGCTCAACGGCACGCAGGTCCCAGCGGCGAGCGTTGAAGAGCGTTATGGCCGCCGCTACGGCCTGGTGCTCCTCGCGCCGGGAGGCCATGTGCTGGAGAGCGCTGGCGGCGGGTGACAGCCCATCGCGGCGCCTCGCTGGCGCCATACTTCGCTTGCGGTCAACTTGATTTTTTTCCGGATCCGACCGGAATTGGTGCTCACACTTCCTCGGCCTTGCGCTCGCTGTGGCCGAGATCGCGATCCGGGGCGATGCAGTCGCGCACGGCCTGTTTGAGGTCCTTGATGTCGGGAAAGCCGCCCCGTTCCTTGCGCGAGTGCAGCAGCTCGCCGTCGAGGTGCACCTCGAAGATGCCGCCCTGGCCCGGGATGAGGGCCACTTCGCCGAGCTCCGCGCTGAACGTCGTGAGCAGTTCCTGGGCGTACCAGGCGGCGCGCAGCAGCCAGCGGCACTGGGTGCAATAGGTGATGGAAACCCGGGGGCGGCGCGACGCGTAATCCTGGGTCTCCCTTGGCGTCTCCATGGCCTTCAGCATACTGGCCGGACATGGAGCGGAAGATCGCCCTCGTCACCGGCTGTTCGAAGGGAATCGGGCTGGAGCTCTGCAAGGTCCTGGCCGCCAAAGGCTATGACGTGCTGGGCGCGGCGCGCAGCGCTCCACCGGAGGGGTTCCCCGGAACCTGGATCGCCTCCGATATCACCCTTGCCGCGGATCGCGAGCAGCTCGCCGCCGCCTTGCGCGCGCGCGGGGGACGGCTCGACCTGCTCGCCAATAACGCCGGCGTTGGCATGTACGCCACTTGGGCCGAAGCCGACGAGCAGGAAATGCGCGCCCTGTTCGAACTCAACTTCTTCGCCATGGTGGCGCTCACCAAGCTCCTGCTGCCGGAACTCAAGTCGGTGCGCGGGACCGTGCTCAACATATCCTCGGTGGCGGAAAGGCTGTCGGTCCCCTGCATGGGGGCTTACTGCGCGAGCAAGCACGCGGTGGGCGCCTTCTCCGCCACGCTGCGCATGGAGCTGGCCCCCATGGGGGTGCGCGTGGTCAACGCCGTGCTCGGCCGCATCGCCACGGGGTTCTCCAACCAGGCTTACGGCGGGCGCCGCGTACCCGACAGCCCCGCGCCAGCGAACGCAACCCGAACCGCGCAGCGCGTCTTCGCGGCCTGCGAGCGCGGCAAGAGCGAAATCGTCTATCCCCGTTGGTACCGCGCCATCGTCCTCATCGCGCGCTGGTTTCCCGGCCTCTATGCGCGCCGCAACGCAGAACTTTGGGGATTAAAAAATCCCTCGCGGAACTGATCGCCGCGGGCGTCCGCCAACTATAAAGTCGCCAACAGCTCCCCCCTCCGCGTTCTCCGCGTCTCCGCGTGAACAAATCCCAATCTTCTCCCCATTTTTCGCATCAGCGCCGAACGCAAAAATTTTCTTGCACGCGGAGACGCGGAGAAAGCAGGAAATCCTGAACTCAGACGTTGAACAGGAAATGGACGATGTCGCCGTCGCGCATGATGTAATCCTTGCCCTCGATGCGCAGCTTGCCCAGTTCCTTGATGCGTTTCTCGGTCTTCAGGGCCATGAGGTCGTCAAAATGGTAAACCTCGGCGCGGATGAAGCCGCGCTCGAAGTCGGTGTGGATGACGCCCGCGGCTTTGGGAGCGGGTGTGCCCTTGAGGATGGTCCAGGCGCGGGTTTCCTTTTCTCCCGCCGTGAAATAGGTCTCCAGGCCCAGCAGATCGTAGCTCGCCCGCGCCAGGCGTTCAAGTCCCGAGCGCTCCAGGCCCAGGGCGGCGAGGAACTCCCGGCGCTCCTCGACTCCATCGAGATCGGAGATCTCCGCCTCGATTTTGGCGCAGAGCGCGATGGCCGACTCGCCGGATCTGAGCGCCTTGGCCGTCACCCTTTCAGAAAGGATATTGCCCTTTGCAGCGTCCCCCTCCCCCACGTTGCAGCAGTAAAGCACGGGCTTGGAGGTGATGAAGGGCAGGGACTTCAGCGCCAGGCGCTCCCCGGCGTCGAGATCGAGTCCGCGCACGGGGCGACCCGCGGCGAGCTGGGCCTCCACCTTGGCGAGCAGGGCATCCTCATGGAGCGCATCCTTCTGGTGGGAGCGCACCTGCTTTCCAAGGTTCACGCGGTGGCGCGTGGCGACATCGAGGTCGGCGAGCATGAGTTCGGTCTCGATGATTTCCGCGTCGCGCAGCGGGTCCACGCCGTCTTCCACGTGAATGACGTCACCGCCCTCGAAACAGCGCACCACGTGGACGATGAGATCCACGCTGCGGATATGGCCGAGGAACTGGTTGCCGAGCCCCTCGCCCTTGCTGGCCCCGCGCACCAGCCCGGCGATATCCACGAACTCCACCGTGGCGGGAACGATGCGCTTCGTGGGGATGCACTCGACGATTTGCGCCAGGCGATCATCCGGGACCTCCACCACGCCGGTGTTGGGTTCGATGGTGCAGAAGGGATAGTTCTCCACCTTGGCGCCCGCCTTGGTGAGCGCGTTGAACAGCGTGGACTTGCCCACGTTGGGCAGTCCCACGATACCACACTTCAGGGACAAGGATCTCCGCCTGCTTCCGGGATCCGACGGTTCAAGAACTCAGATCGCCCGCCCTATTTGTAGATAAGGCCCTGCACCGTCTCATCCGTGGAAACGGGGCCGTTTTCTGCTTCACTCTCATCAGCTTTTCGCGCTGGGGAAGCCGGAGCTGTTGCCGTCCTTGGCTTGGGCGGCGCGGTGGAGGAGGCCCGGGACTGAACTCCAGCCGCCTTATGCACTCTGTCGAGGAAAGACCCCGCATGCGGCTCTTCCTTTTGTGGAGCCATCGTCCGCGTCTCTTTCTCCTTGGCTTCCTTTTTTTGGGGCTCCTTTCTCGGCGTTTCCGCCTTCTTGGGCTGCGCCGCTAATTTCCCGGAGCGCCGCTCATCGGCGAACATCAGCGCCATATCCTCATTGAGGCCGCTGGTGAGGCTCGGCAGGGCAAACTGCCGCGGTGAATCAATGCTATTGTCCAGCTCTTTTTTCTCGAATTTCTGGATCAGCATCAGCGTGTTTTCAAGGTTCTTGCCGTGCCCAGCCGTCGCCTGCGACCAGGGCACTTCGGGCTGAGCCTCCACCTGCAGGGGCTCGCGAGCGGCGGCGGGATCCGGCTCAGGGGCCGGCGCTTCGCTGCCCTCCATCTTGAGCTTGGAAATGACCTGACCCGACTCGTTGGCGTGATCGGCGTGCACGGCGGCGATGAGCAGGAAGCCCGGCAGCCACTTACTCCACATTCGGCATGACTTCATTAGTGAACTCCTGGGGACTCCTCGCTTGGCATGGTAAATGCTTAAATGCGCTGTAAATATTCAACCCTTGACGCGCCCGCGGGGTGAGGGCTGCGCCTGGACTGGGACTTCGAGCGCCGCATCCGATCCGGGCCGGTGCAAAACGAGAAAAGCCCGCTCCGCGAGCTCCCGGGCGGCGCGTTCAGCCACGCTGCCCTCCCCCTCCTCGCTCACACCCAATTGCAGCACCGTCGTGCCCTTGGCCGCACGGCCAGCGAGGTGCGCCAAGCGCTTGGTGAAAATCGCCAGGGTACCGCTGCCCCCCGCCACGCTGACCTCCGTCTCCGGGGCGAGGAAATGCACGCGCCAGGGGGCCGCTTCGCCCTCGCTGCTCCAGACCGATAGGCGCTGCAACAACTGCGACTCCTTCTCGCGCAGGGGCCAGGGAAAATAGAGGTCCACCTTTTCTGGCCGGCGCCCGCGCACGAACTGCGCCGCCTTGCGCGCACAGACATCGCTGTCCACGTCCACCACCCTGCCGCAGCGGAAAGAAGGCTCATCAGCCAGAAAAACGTAGGGCAAAGGCAGAGTCTCTATCTGGCGCGATTCCAGGCCCTTGCGCTGCGGCCCGTAAACACTGCTCAGGAAAAACACCCCCTCCACCTTGATGTGAAGGTAGGCGAAAACGCCCCACTTCTCTTTATCGAGGTCCATGGATTCCATATTGAAGGTGAGCGGCGCCCCTTTGTGGGCGCGGATCACCTCTTCCAGAGCCGCCAGCAGCGTGCGATCGACACGGGCCATGTGCAGCAGGATGGCGTAATGCCGCCGCCGACCGCCCACCTTGGCCGGCTCTAAGGCTTCGATGTCGCCCGCAACATAGTAGCGGCGGCCGCGGTAGGCCACGACGCCCCGATGATCGAGCTCCTCGAAGGCGCGGCGCACGGTGTGGCGCGCGAAGCCGAGCTTGGCGGCCAGTTCGCGCTCCGCGGGCAGGCGCGCGTCCTTGGCATAGACTCCCTGGCGGATGCGCGCATCGAGCATCTTGACCAGCAACTCAGTGCGCGGACTGCTGCGCAGGCGCGCCATGACGTCAGAGAATCTCCAGCAGCAGGACGACCTCCGCGGCGATGGCAGGCTCCCGGGGTTCGATGCCCTCCCAGGTCTTGGCCTTGAGGTTGACGCGGGCGGTATCCACACCGAGCAACCCGGCCAGCGTCTCGGAAATCGCGGCCTTGGACGACCCCAGCTTGGGTTTTTCCAGAAGCACCGTCATGTCAACATTGACGATGCGGAAGTCCGGAAGGTCCGGATGGCGCAGCACGGCCTCCAGGAACTTGCGGCTGTCCGCGCCCCGCCAGCGCGCGTCGCTGTCCGGGAACCACTGGCCGATGTCCCCGCGTCCCAAGGCCCCCAGCAGGGCATCTATAAGCGCATGCAGCAGGCAGTCGCCATCGGAATGCCCCGCCGCCCCGAGTTCGGACTCGACGCGCACGCCGCCCAGCATGAGTGGAATCCCCGGCACCAGGCGGTGGCTGTCCCAGCCATGCCCGACGCGCAGGTTCAGGCCGCTCTGACGGGAGCGGCTTTTGCTCCGGGTCACTTTTGCAGAACGCAACAATTCACCTTGGTTATTTATCTTTTGGATCGGATGAACCGCATCACGGGTCGCGGATACCCGTCGCGCAACTCCGACTTTATCACCACGTTTTTTCTGGACAAAGCCGCACTCTCTAGATTACGCATTGCTGTTGAGCATGCCATGGCGCTAGACAGCATTATTTATACTATTAGACGTAATTATGACAGTGTGTATTTAAATACTTTTGATGCCGACGCATCAGGCCTTAGAAGCGACGGAACGCTTGCTCGTACAAGCCGAAGACGATCTTTGGTGTGGCCGCCGCGCTGTTTCTTCATGGCAAATCCTTGTCGTTTTAAGTATGCAAAATTACACCGTATTATAGGAATAATATGATGTTTTTCAATAATTTGCAAGCGCCAAAGCGGAATAAAAACGGCAGGAGAGATGCCAGCGCCTAAATGACAAGGGAGCGGCAGAGGTGGCATTCTTCTGGCGCTTACAATTCGGACATGCTAAAATTTGCGTGTCATTTTAGTCCTATTTTCTTGAGTTGCATTTCAATGGCCGAAAATTTTTCGTGCGATCGATGCAAAGGTCTGTATTTTGAAGCATCAATCATTTGGTTTAGTCCGACCTCGGATAGCAAAGCCAAAAGACATACGCCAGCGTTGCGGACTTGCGGTGGCCGTTCCTGCCCTTGCGATAGCAGCCCCAGGGATGTGCTTTCCTCCTGCGGCGAACCAACAGAACGGGGGGCCACAGTCCACCGGCCCCCAGTGAACTCAAGCCCCAGGCGGGAGCTTGAGTTTTTTTCTTTCAGCGTGCGTAGGTATCCTCCTAAAAATCCTTAAAACCACTTTTAGGGGGGTCAAAACATACGAATAAGGCCAAAAAACAACCCAATCTAGGGCCTATCCATTTGCCCGGAGGCCCCCGGAGGCCCCCCCGGAGGCCGCGCAACCGTCCTAACGCGGCGGAGTTTTTGCACCATAAGCCCGGAGGTATAAATATAATAAAATAAATATTAAAATACAAAATGCACCGGTTGGGAGAAAAAACTTGATTTCCCATTTGTAGTCGCTATGGATCACAAACCTTAATAATGAGAAAAAAACAATAAAAGGAAGTATGAAAATCAACGAGGCCACATTCGTGCGCGTAATGCCTCGAAGAATAAATTTGTAGCCAAAATACAATATTATCAAACCACTTAAAAAAAATACAGTCTAGTTAAATTTAAAGAAAATCCGTGACGATAAGTATGCCATCCGCGAGAAACAACAGAAAAGTAATAAATCCCGTAGAGCAACAAGGTATATCCTACTATCCTTGAAACGGATCGTGATTTTATTCTCGCTACTGAATGCAAGGGCCCCATTCGCAAGAAGCCGAACACGTCTTGGTTCCGTTATAGGAAGTCCCGGCCGATGTCCCCATCTTAATGTAACCGACACAATCCTCTACAGCACCTGCCGTGCACTCCGGGGAACAATCACAAGGATTAACTATACAGTTAATTGTAACTATACCCGCATACGCCACAACTGCTGTAACGGCACATAAAAGCCCTATTTCCAATGGGGTGATCTCTCCAGATGGATCTGTGGAACCTGGGATAAAACCTCCGTTATACAAATTCATGCCATTATGATAATTCAATCCGAACGTCTCTAAAACACCTCGTCTCGTAGAAATCTTGGATGTTAACTCAGAGGCAGCACTTCTTTCCAACTCGCGGGCGGATAGTATTTCCTGAGCTTGATCAATACGAATTAATTTTTTAAGCAATAATATCGACGCGTCCGTTCTATTTAGCCTGGTCCGACCCCGAATTCAATCGAATTCCGAATTCACCACGCCGGCTATTTTTGGACCCCCAAATTTCGCAGAAACTTCATCAATTCCGAGTCGCTAATCACATCATAGGCAATTGCATTGCCACCGCCAGACAACATAGCCATACCATTCTCCTTATTGATACTAATGGAAAGAAAGCAGGCGGCTTCTCTATATAACGAAATGGCACAATTTGGCGCATGAACTGTGTAAAGATTACCTGTATTATCTTCTCTTAAGGAGCTATTGATTGAATCGACAAAACCCTTAATACCGTCTTTTTTCATTACAATTGTCTCAACTATTGGATAGTAAGCGCCATAACGT
Source organism: bacterium (assembly GCA_023261545.1). Classification (GTDB taxonomy): domain Bacteria; phylum Planctomycetota; class JADGBV01; order JADGBV01; family JADGBV01; genus JAHFOS01. Next base: position 1,797 of record JAHFOS010000125.1, on the reverse strand, counting down.
CTTTCATAAAAGAACCTAGACAAATTGTTTGATTTTTCTTTCACATGCACGGATATCCTAAAGCCGGACGTGGTTCTCTCAGCTTTATGTTCAGCCTCGTTGTCCAAAATATCAATATAAATCTTGATCGTTTCTAGATCTGAAACTTGAATAATATTCTTTAATTCGTATTTTTCATCAGAAAAACATTGCAAAAACAATACACATAGTATGAACCAATACCGCAGAGCCACCATCGCGACCGAACGCATCCCCATGCACCCCTATTTGCAAGGCTTAATTATCGAAGACCCGCATTGTGCCAACAGATCCGCCCCCCCAGGTATCGCCTTCACCTTATCATCCTCCTCTTTTGTGCTTTCTCCACAGGTCACCTTAATTACAATTTCCTTACAATCGCAACCCTTCTTGCATAATTCCGGAGCCGTTTTGTTAATAGCGGTCTGAACATCATTACTTGCGTTAGTGAGCGCGTTAAAATATGAAATTGTCCATTCTTTCTTTTCATCATTCCATACCCATGGGTAATTATTGTCTGAGACAACAACATTACCTTCAATTTCATCGAGGTTGGGGGGCTTCATGCATGTATATATTGAGGCTGCAGAACAACCTTTTGCAACTATCTTTATTCCCTGCTGCGAGCCATGGCCCACGAATATTTCTATTTCACATTTTTTTACAACCATCGTAACTTTATCAAGGCCGAACGGGTCCATCCCCACCGGCACAAAGTATCCACAGTACAAATTCATCCCATCCATATACCCAATCGGATCCCTCCCCACAAATCTCCCCAGCACTGGCGAGTAATACCTCGCCCTAAAATAGTCCAAAGAACTTTCGTTATCCAGCTCACTCCCCGTAAACCCAAACCGCTGGTCCACCTGCGCCGTTCTGGCCACGTATGTTGTGGGGTTCATTGCTGTTCTCTGCCCGTACACCGAGAACAAGTAACGCTCCTCCACCGTTCCCGCCGTGTCCGCAAACCCATAAACGTTATATCTCAGGTCATGCAGATAAACATGCTGAATGGAGGTCGCGTCCGCGCTGAACGCGATCACCTCATCCACATAAGCCATCCCATGCACGTAGCTCCGCACAACGCTCCCTGAGCCATCACTTCCGCCTCTTTCCTCGCAGATACTTTCGCCGCAATGATAGAGGCCGAGCTTATCGTCGCTCCCATTTACAAATCCGTCCGAATTTGTGTCCAGGTGCTTCACGATGCGCCTGTTCATGGCGTCATAGCTGTACAAGGCCAGCACCGTGCTGTTCCCGCTCGCCACAACCTTGGTGATTCTGTTTAGCTCGTCATACGAATATGTATTTGAAAAGTCAGTTAATTGCGATCCATTGCTGTCAAACGTAAAGCTACTGGCTCCCTCACCCGTGACCTCGTTCACGGCGTTGTGGCTCCGATTCTTAGTCGCACCATTGTCCACCCACTGCGTCCAGTTATTCAGGTCGTCCAGGGTCCAGCTTTGCGTAAAGGCAAACGGCCCACCCAACGGCCCGCGCTGATACTTGGTCATTCTGTTGGCCGTATCAAATGAGTATGTCTCGCTATTCCCGCTGGCGTGCAGGTGATTGTCCGACAATCTGTTTCCTATTTTGTCGAAAATGTGATCAAACCCCACCTGAGTATTTCCAGACTTAACCCAATCATACTTCGTGACACGGCCCACATGATCATAGGAAGCATTCAGAGTGGTGGCATTGCCGCCCAGGACGATTTTCTTATCCAATAAGGGGCGCTTGTCGGAACCGCCCAGGTCATACTTGTAGTCGTAGTCG
>JAHFOS010000009.1 GCA_023261545.1 bacterium | reverse complement strand
GCGAGGCGCTGCACTCGGTGTTCCTCTACCATGCCATCCGCGCCGGCATGACCATGGGCATCGTCAACGCCGGCCAGCTCGCGGTCTATGAAGAGATCGAGCCCGGCCTGCGCGAGCGGGCCGAGGACCTGGTCCTGAACCGCCGGCCCGACGCCACCGAGCGCCTGCTGGAGTACGCCGCCAACCTCAAAGGCGGCAAGCGCGAGAAGAAGGAGGACCTGGCCTGGCGCGGACTGCCGGTGGAGCAGCGCCTGAGCCATGCCCTGGTGCAGGGTATCACCGACCATATTGACGAGGACACCGCCGCGGCCTTGAAGAAGCTGGGCCGGCCGCTGCTGGTCATCGAGGGCCCGCTCATGGACGGCATGAACGTCGTCGGCGACCTGTTCGGCGCGGGTAAGATGTTCCTGCCGCAGGTGGTCAAAAGCGCGCGCGTGATGAAGAAGGCCGTAGCCTACCTGCTCCCGTATCTCGAAGCCGAGAAGGCGGGGGCCGCGGAATCCAAACCCGCCGGGCGCATCCTGCTCGCCACCGTCAAGGGCGACGTGCACGATATCGGCAAGAACATCGTGGGTGTGGTGCTGGCGTGCAACAGCTTCGAAGTCATTGACCTCGGGGTGATGGTGCCCTGCGACAAGATCCTGGACACGGCGCGCGAGAAGAAGGTGGACATCATCGGGCTTTCCGGGCTCATCACGCCTTCCCTGGAGGAGATGGCCTACGTCGCCAAAGAGATGCAGCGCCAGGGTTTCACCTTGCCGTTGCTCATCGGCGGGGCGACCACCTCCAAGCTGCACACCGCCGTGAAAATAGCGCCGGAGTACCAGGGGCCGGTGGTGCACGTGCTCGACGCCTCGCGCGGCGTCCCCGTGGCCAGCCAGCTCACGGGCGCTGGACGTGACGAATTCGCGGCCAAGGTCCATGCGGAGTACGCGGTCTTGCGCCAGCGCCATGCGACCCAGCGCTCCGAGACGCGCCAGGTTTCCATCTCGGAGGCCCGCGCGCGCCGCCTGCGCCCGGATTTCGCGCGCCATGTTCCGCCGCGCCCCGCCTTCCTGGGCGTCCGTGCCTTCGCGAATTATCCGATCGCGGAGATCCGCCGCCGCATTGACTGGACGCCCTTCTTCCAGACCTGGGAACTCAAGGGAAAGTATCCGGAAATATTCTCCGACCCCGTGCTGGGGACCGAAGCGCGCCGGCTCTACGACGAGGCCCAGGAACTGCTGGAGCAGATCGTCCGCGATAAAAAGCTGGAGGCGCGCGGCGTCTTCGGCCTCTTCCCCGCGGCGTCGGTGGGGGACGACATCGAAGTCTATGCCGGCGAGGATCGCGGCGAAGCGCGGGCCGTCTTCCACACGCTGCGTCAGCAGATGGAAAAGGCCGAAGGGCGGCCCAGCCTGGCGCTGTCGGACTTCATCGCTCCCAAGGAGTCCGGCGTCCCCGACTGGATCGGTGCCTTCGCCGTCACCGCCGGCCATGGAGCCGACGAGCTGGCGCGCGCTTTCGAGGCCCAGAACGACCCCTACCGCGCCATCATGGCCAAGGCCCTGGCCGACCGCCTGGCCGAGGCCTTCGCCGAGCTTTTGCACGAGCGCGTGCGCCAGGAGTTCTGGGGCTATGCCGCCGCCGAGAACCTGAGCTTGGAGGACCTCATCGCCGAACGCTACCGCGGCATCCGCCCGGCTCCGGGCTATCCGGCTTGCCCCGAGCACACCGAGAAGCGCGCCATCTTCGCCTTATTGCAGGCCGAAGCCCAGGCCGGGATGCTGCTGACGGAAAGCTGCGCCATGTGGCCCGCCGCTTCCGTGAGCGGTTTCTACCTCTCCCATCCCGAAGCCCACTACTTCGGTCTAGGCCGCATCGGCCGCGACCAGGTCGAAGACTACGCGCGCCGCAAAGGCATGAGCCTGCCCGCGGCCGAGCGCTGGCTCGCCAGCGTCCTGGCCTACGAGCCGGGGTAGGCCGTCACGGCTGGGTTCGGCGCGATCTAGCCGATTGAGTTAGGAGACCGATGGTGAAACTCGACAAGCCGGATCCCTTGCCCCTGGGCGGCGCGCCGTTGAAAAGGCGAAGGTATGGGTTGTACGCCGTCCTGACGCTGTTCCTTGCCGGGATCGTCGGCCTGGGCATGGCCGAATTCCTTGTGCGCATGGTCAGGCCGCAGGGCACGTATTCCAGGCTTCTCTCGACGACCGGGGAATACTATACCGACGGCGAATTCATCCCGTTCACGCTCAAAAAGGACTATGTCGCGCCAGCGCCCTCCATGGAATTTCCCGGGAAAAAGGTGACCTATTCCATCAATTCCCTGGGCCTGCGCGGTCCCGAGACGACGGTGGAAAAGCCCCCGGGGTCCAGACGAATCCTCTTCCTGGGCGATTCGTACACCTTCGGTATATTTTGCGCTGACGACGAGGTTTACCCGCGCGCGCTGGAGCGGCTCTACGCGCGCCAGACGCCACAGGTCGAGGTCCTGAACGCCGGCTACGCGGATGGATGGTCTCCTGACGACCACTACGCCTGGTTGCTGAAGCGCGGACTTTCCTTCCGACCCGACCTCGTCGTCTATGGCTTCTTCATCGGCAATGACATTGACGACATCAACACTAACTATTGGGTGAACCTGGACCAGCGCGGCCTGCCCACGCGCATGGTGAATCCCAACATCTATGTGGATTATTTTGGAAGGATCCGATCACGGCGTCGCGACTCCAAAACGGTCGGCACGGAAATCATCTTCAAGGTGCCGCTGCTGCGCGAGAGCCATTTTTTCGTGCTTTTGAACCACGTCCTGTTGCGGCGTTGGCCCTCGTCGAGGTTCCTCTTGCAGTCCAACCCGAAGACGGACGGCGCCGCGGACTATGTCTGGCCGCTGGCGGTTGACCAGGTCCTCAGCCCCCAGCCCTCGGAAACCATGACGCGCCAGCTCGCCATATTTTTCAAGCTGGTCCAGGGGATGCAGGAGGCCGCGCGGGAAGCGGGGGCGGATTTTCTGCTGCTGATGATCCCTATCAATTTCCAGGTGGAACCCGACGTGTTCCTCAAAGTCTTGACGGGAGGCGATAACTTTCAGGTTCGGCGCGATCCTTTCAAGGAGATGGAACCTAAGCTGGAAGAATTGGGGATACCCTATCTCAACCTGCTTGAAGCCATGAAACTTCATCCGGAACAGAAATTTTATCCGCGCAATGGCGAAGTGCATTTCAATCCCAACGGCCACCGCTTTGCCGCGGAAATGCTCAAGCAAAAACTCGACGAACGGGGTTGGCGGTAAATAGCCATGCCGCAACTGCTGCTGGCCTTCTCCTTTTCGGGTTTCGGCGCCGTGCTGTGCCAAATAGTCTGGCAGCGCATGCTCGGCATCTTCGCCGGCTCCGATACCGTGAGTGCCGCGATCGTCATCGGGGCGTTCATGGCTGGCCTCGGCCTCGGCGCCATCCTCGGAGCCAGAGTGGCGGATCGGCTCTCGCCCGCGCGCGCCGTGATGGGCTTCGCTTTGTGCGAAGCGGGCGTCGCGCTGTGCGCGCTGCTGTCGAAGCCGTTCCTCTACGATTGGCTGGCGCTGACGATGGCACGGCGGGTGGAATCGCCGCTCGCGGTCTTCGGCCTGTGCTTCGCCGGGCTGGTGGTTCCCACCACGCTGATGGGGGCTTCGCTGCCGCTGCTCGGCCGCGCCGTCGCCGATTCGCTCGAAACCGTCGCCGCGCGCATCAGCCGGCTCTACGGGATCAATACCCTGGGCGCCGGGCTCGGCGCGCTGCTCGGCGGCTGGCTGGTGATGGGCCAGCTCGGCTTCGTGGGGACGCTCGGCGTCGCCGTGACGCTGGACCTCGCCGCCTCCGGGCTGGCCTTGACCCTGTTGTGCAACCCGCGCGCGCCGCTGCTGGCGGTGCCACAAAGCTCCGCTGCGGCACCCCAGGCTTGGGGCGCGCTATCCTTCTGGATGCCGCTGGTTTTTCTTTCCGGCTACATCGTCGTGTCTCTCGAAATCCTCTGGCTGCGGCTGCTGGGACAGGTGGGGCAGTACCACGCCTACCTCTACCCCACCGTACTCGGCATCTTCCTGCTGGCCGATGGCGCCGGCATGTCGCTGGCGGCGCGGCTGGTGCGGCGTCTGCCGGATCCGCGCCGGGCTTTCTTCATCGCCCAGGTCGCCGGCTTCGCGGTGGCGGCCCTGCTGATGGGCGGGCTTTGGCTCGCCTTGGCACGGCCGCCGTTGTCCAGTATCGTCAGCGTGGAACAAAGGCGCTGCGCGCCGATCCCGATGCTGGTTTCGAGCCTGCTGGCGGTGCTGGTGGTGGCGCCGCCGGCCTTCCTGATGGGCATGACCGTCCCCTTCGTCCAGCGCGCGGTGCAGCGGGATCTGGCGCGCGTCGGCGCGCGCGTGGGCTGGGTGCAACTGGCGAACATCGCGGGCAACGCGGCCGGCGCGCTGCTCACGGGGCTCATCACGCTGCACTGGCTCGGCAGCATGGGCACGCTGCGGCTGCTGGCGGGGCTTTCGCTGCTGCTGTTGCTGGGCTGGCTGTGGCGGTCCGGGCGCGGCCGGCGGTTGGAACTCTTCCTCGCCGCCGCCTGCGCCCTGATCATGGTCGTGCTGCCGAGCAATGACCGCTTCTGGCGGCGGATGCACCGCCAAGCCCCCGGCGCTTTCGCCGCCTGGGGCGAGGACCGCAGCGGCGTCGCGTTCTGTCGAGGACCGTCGCAGAGCGCCAAATTGAAGCACAACCGTATTTTCATCATGGGACACCTCCAGGGCTGCGTGCCTTTTCAGCCCATAGATATGCTGCAGGGCGTGATCGGGTCCCTGGTGCATCCGGCGCCCGAGCGGGTGCTGATGATCGGCGTCGGCGGCGGTGGATCGTCCTGGGGCGCGCTCAGCTCGCCCGCCACCCGGCAAGTCCGCGCCATCGAGATCGTCAAGCCGGTGCTGGACATGCTGCGGCAAATAGCCGCGGCGCGGCCCGGAGAAGCAGTCGCGGCGTTGCTGGAGGACCCGCGCTTGCGGTTGGAGGTTGGCGACGGACGGCGGGCGCTGACGCGCGGCAGCGAGCTCTACGACGTGATCGCGGCCGCGGCGGTGAACCCGCGCACCTCCAACAGCGGACTGCTCTACAGTGCTGAATTCTTCGAGCAGGTGAAGGCGCGGTTGGCGCCCGGCGGGCTCTACTTGCAGTATGCCCCGACCGCGCGCATCGTGGATACGTTCGTCGCGGTCTTCCCCTACGCCGTGCTGCTGCGGCCCGCCCCGATCATCCTTGGCGGCAAGGACCCGCTGCGCTTCGATCACGCCCAGTTGCTGCAACAGCTCGCGACTCCCGCCGTCCTGGCGCACGCCCAACGCGGCAACCCCGACGTGCGGAACATGACGGAACTGGTGCAAGGAACGCCCTATCTATGGACGCCGGCGACGGCGCGGCGCGGCGCTTCATTGACCGACATGTTTCCGCGGGATGAATTTTTCGTGAACCAACCCACGGGTGATGAAGCCCCCTAAGCCCACCCTCCTGCTGGTGCTGGCGGCGCTGATCTTCACAGCGTGCGAATTCGTGAACTTTGCCGCGGCGCGGCATCCCGCCTTCCGCAAGTCCACGCTGGAAACGAATCCGGAAGACAGGATTTGGGGATTGTTCCCCGATGTCAGGTCCATTCACAAGCAATCCCTGAACTATTGGGAACGCATCGCCACGAGGTCCTGGCGGGATTGGCGCGACGATTTGGAGCGCGACCCCAATTTGTTGGCCAGGTATAACGGTTTCGCGCCCACCCTGTGTTACGGCCTCGCCCATGCCCTCCTGGGGCCGCACCTCGAAGCCACCATCCCGGTGAACCTCGCTGTCTTGCTGCTGACCCTGATCCTGGCGTTCCGCCTGGGCACGGTCCTGGGAGGTACGCGAGCCGGCTGGGGCACGGCCGCGACGGCGCTGCTGCCCTCTCTCTTCATCCATTTCCTGCAACCTGGCAAGGATGGCCTCCATATCTGCGGGCAATTGTTGATCCTGCTGGCGCTGCTGGAGTCCTCCTGCCGCCAGCGGGGTCCAGCGGACCGGCCCTGGAGATGGTTCCTTTGCGCCCTCGCGGGTCTGGAGCTGGTCTATGTTGCGCGCACCAGGGCGGTCTATGAGAACCTGGGACCTCTGGGCCTGGTCTGGCTCTGGCACCTGGCACGGCTGGCGCCGCGTGACGGCGCCCCCCCCTTGGCGGCGCGCGTTCGCAACCTGGCCCTGGCCTCCACGCTCTTGGCCGCGCTGGGGCTGCTGGCCCAGGCCAATCTGCCCCTGCTGATGTCGCAGCGGGAAGAACAAGCTTCCGGATCAGGAGGGACGAAAAAAAACGAGGCCCCGCTTTCGCCACCGCTGGAAGTTGGTCTTGATACGGGCTCCGCCTCCCGGCATCCCCCCGAATCGCGCCAAGATGGCTGGGCCCAGCGCCTCGGGCGCCTGCGCCAGGGATTCATCATCAAGCATCCGTCATCGCTGACGAATATTGACGGCGAAATACGGTTTGCCGGGGGTTGGGGCGACGTGGCGGCCTACCTGCCCAGGGCGGCGCTGGTGGGAAGCTGCGCGCCTTTTCCCGCGCTCTGGTGGTCGGAAGGCCGGCGCGCGGGCCGCGCGGGCCGGCTTATCGCCGGCGCGGAAATGCTCGTCATGTACGTCATGATGAGCCTGGCGGCTTTTTTCCTCTGGTGTCGCAGGGGTGAAATCCGCGCCTGGCTTCCCGCCGTGGCGGCGGCCTCTCACCTCGTTTTGCTGGGGCTCATCGTCCCCAACGTGGGGGCCATCTACCGCATGCGCTACGCGAGCTGGTTCGTCCTGGTGGCCATGGGTATGGCGGGGTGGGGGCTGCTCCGAGACCGGCGGGTCGGGGCCGGGGCAACCCAACGAGGTGTCCCTACGGATGGTGCGCACCGCTGACGACTCGCGGGCAACCACGAGGGTTGCCCCTACATCGGGCTACAAGATACGGGATGTTGCAGCGACCTTATCTGCCGGCTGCCAGATCAACCGGCCCCGCGCTTCAGGGGCTTGGCGGGCATTTTTTTCAGGGATTTGCTCACAGGGTCCACTCCGATGCCCGTGTTTTCCAGAGCCACGACGCCGAGGATGGGCTCGCTGCCTGGCGGCCCGAAAATGATCTGCGTCACGGTCTCGGAGCCAATGAAACGCACGCGCGCGAACCCGTAGGGATATTCCACGGGCCGGCCGTCGGCCAGCTCATAGATGGCCTTGCCTTCCAGACGAATCCCTATCTTTCGCAACTCGTCCGCGGGAGCCATGCAGTCAATGGCGCCGGTGTCAACGAGGAACTCCGCCTCGTAGGTTTTTCCGAGGCCGTCCAGTTTGGCGATGACCGCCGTGACGTGCGTGAGACCCATGATGATACCAGCCCTTCCCATGCTATCTTAGCGCGCAGGGTGGTAATGGGAAAGTTTTTGGATTGACTTACGCCCAGCAGAGACATCTGGCTTGAAATGGCGTGATTTCCGGGACAACGGACACACCTCCCGATCTGCCCGCTGACGCATTGCTGTAGGCCTGTTTTGCCTACAATCCAGGAGGGCCCCGACGCGGGTTCCGTTTCAATGACCAACACCTCCCTTGCCAAGGATTACTTCCGCCGGGCCACCATCCGCTACAAGGCGCTGTTGACCCTGGAAAAAGAAGGCGGCTACGCGGATGCGGTGCGGGAGGCCCAGGAACTGGTGGAACTGGCCCTCAAAGGGTATTTGCGCCATCTGGGTATCGAGCCGCCCCGCTGGCACGACGTAAGTCCTATCCTGGTGGAGCAAAAAGAGATGCATTCCGCGCCTGTTCTTGAGGCACTGCCGCGTATCTGCACGCTCTCCAAGCACCTGCGCAAAGAGCGAGAGCTGGCCTTCTACGGTGAGGAAGATTACATCCCCAGCGAGAATTACAGCGCGGAGGAGGCCCACAAAGCCATCGCGGATTGCCGCTGGTTGTTGGACCTGCTGGCACCGCACATTGAAGGCGCCGCGAAATGACCCAGCCCGAGCGCGCCGTCTTCGATGACATGCTTCAGGATCTGGTGCGGGAAAGCCGGCGGCTCTGGGATCCGCACCTCAGGGGAATCGCGCTTTTTGGATCCACCGTTCGACAGCTCAAACGCGAAACCGACGTGGACCTGCTGCTGGTCATGGAAGGCCTGCCACCTCGGAGGCGGGCGCGGCTGGAGATATTCGACGCCCTGGAGGAGCGGCTCGCGTCGCACCTGTCGCGCTTGCGGGCCTCAGGCTACCACCTGGAGTTCTCGCCCATTTTGCGCACGCCGCAAGAGGCCGCCCGGTTCAGCCCCCTTTACCTGGACATGACGCATTGCTCCCGGATCCTTTTGGATCAAGACGGCCTGCTGGCACGGGTTCTGGAACGCACGGCCCACTACATCGAGGAATCCGGGGCGCACCGCGTCGCGAGGGGCCTTTACTGGTACTGGGTGCTCAAGCCCGGCTTGAAATCCGGAGAGGAATTCGAACTGGGCTGGGCTTCCTGAAACGTAAGCGTTCAGACCTTTTGGTGCCACGACAGGCTCCCTTCACCGTTCGCCCTTTACCCCCCTTTTGGGGGGTGAGCCTGTCGAAGCCTGTCCTGAGCGCTGTCGAAGGGGGCGGGCAACGCCGGGCGGCACGGCCCGTTCATGCTTCGACAGGCTCAGCACGAACGGGCCTAGCTGCTGGCCCAGAAATGCGAAGGCGCGAACTATGGGCTGAACGCTTGCCCTAGAACTTTAGGCTGTCATGAGTCGGAAAATAGTGGAAGAAATCTGACCTGCGCTGGGCCGAGACACGCGGCTTGAATTGGCCGGAACATCGGGAGAATACCGACGCATGGAGTTGAATCCGGACATGATCGTCCGCAACATCGGGGGCAACTGCGTCATCGTTCCTATCGGACGCAGCCTGAGCGAGCAGGGCGTGATCTACAACCTGAATGGGACCAGCAAGGTTATTCTGGAAAAGCTGCGCGCGGGGGCTGATGAGGCCGCCGTGGCCAGCGCGCTGGTGGAGCAATACGACATCCCGTCCGGGGTTTCGCCGCTGGAGGTCGTGCGAGGCTTCGTCCAGGAACTGAAGCGCCATGGGATCGTCCTGTAGCTCCTGCGGTTCCGCGCAACCAGGTTCGGCGGGGACCTCGGTGGCCATCGAGAGCATGCCCGAGCCGCAGTCCGGCCGCTACAAGGCCTTCCGCGGCAATTTTCAAGAAGCCCTGCGGGGCCAGCGCGTGCCCACGAACGGCACCATCGAGCTCACCGAGAATTGCAACTTCCGCTGCATCCACTGCTACCAGGGCATGCAAAAACACAAGGAGGTCCTGCCCGCCGCGCGCTGGAAGGAGATCCTCGACGAGGTTTGCGAAGCGGGCACCCTGTGGATGCTTATCACCGGGGGCGACCCGCTGCTGCATCCGGAGTTCGAGGAGATCTACGAGTATGCCATCCGCAAGGGCCTGCTCGTCAACCTGTTCACAAATGGCAGCCTGGTGCGCGAACACCACATCGAGCTGTTCAAGAAGTATCCGCCTTTCAATATAGAGTTCACCCTCTACGGCATGGATGAGGCGACCTACCGCGTGGTCACCGGGACCAAGGGCTCCCATGCCAGGGTCCTGGCGACCTGCCGCCGCCTCATCGCGGAAAAACTGCCGCTTAAGCTCAAATCCGTGGCCCTGAAGCAGACGGTGGAACAACTGGCCGCCATGAAACGCTTCGTGGAACAGGAGCTGGGTCTGGCCTTCAGGTTCGACACCAAGATTGACCCCGGCATCTACGGCGACGACTTCGATCACGTCCGGCTCAGTCCCATCGAGCAACTGGATCTGGCGGAACGCATGCACGGCAAGGCCGAGTTGACGGTGGACCAACAGGATTACGCGCGGCGCAGCGCCGTGCCGTTCCAGCAGCCCGGCTTCGGAGACAAGCTCTACACCTGCGGAGCCGGCAAAATGATGTACTACATTGACTACCGGGGCTGGATCCACACTTGCAGCGGCGGACGCCTGTGGGAGGAGGCCCTGGACCTCGCGCGCTATCCTTTCCGTGAAATCTGGGACGAAAAACTGCCCGCCGTCATCAACCAGAAGCGCAGGAACCTGAACGCCGTCTGCGTCACCTGCGAATACCGGCCCGATTGCGACGTCTGCCCCGCCACCGCCAAGGTGGCCACCGGGGACAAGGAAGGCCGGCCGCTCTACATCTGCCAGGTCACCATGGAGCGGAAACGCCGCTACAGGATGGAAAACCAACTTGTCGCCGCGCGCGCTTGAGATGAAGCGGCACCAGGATAGTCCAAACCCTATGGGATGCGTCCACGTTTTTCGTCACCGGCATTCAGGTCCGTTCGTGCTGAGCTTGTCGAAGCATGAGCGGACCGTGACACCCCGCCTTTCACCCTTAGTGGCCCTTCGACAAGCTCACCCCCCGAAACGGGGGGTAAAGGGCGAACGGCGTGGTTTTCTGTTTCTTGAATGCACCTTTACGAAGTTGATGCAGCATGGGATCCTGTAGCTCCTGCGGAACCGCCCAGGGCTCCGGCGCCATCGAGAGCATGCCGGGGCCGGACAGCCAGCGCTACTACGACTTCAACCGCAACCTGAAGGCGTCCGTGTCAGCCCGGCGCGTGCCCACCAGCGGCACCATCGAGCTCATCGAGAATTGCAACTTCCGCTGCGTCCACTGCTACCAGGGCATGCAAAAGCACAAGGAAGTCCTGTCCGCCGCGCGCTGGAAGGGGATCCTCGACGAGGTCTGCGAGGCCGGCACCCTGTGGCTGCTTATCACCGGGGGCGACCCCCTGCTGCATCCGGAATTCGAGGAGATCTACGAGGTCGCCATCCGCAAGGGCCTGCTCGTCAACCTGTTCACCAATGGCAGCCTGGTGCGCGAACAGCACATCGAGCTGTTCAAGAGGTTCCCGCCCTTCAATATTGAAATAACCCTCTACGGCATGGACGAGGAGACCTACCGTGGTGTCACCGGGACCAAGGGCTCCCATGCCAAGGTCATGGAGGTCTGCCGTCGCCTCGTGGCCGCGAAACTGCCGCTCAGGCTCAAGACCATGGCCATGAAGCAGACGGCGCCGCAAATTGCGGCCATGAAACGCTTCGTGGAGCAGGAACTGGGCGTGCCGTTCAAGTTCGACACCAAGATAGATCCCGGCATCTACGGCGACGACTTCAGCCACGTCCGGATCGATCCCAGCGAGCAGGTGGAACTGGAGGAGCGCGTGCTCGGAGTCGCGCGCGAGGCGCTGGCCCAGGAGTACCGGGGTCTCTGGGACGACCGCGCCAAGCTGTTCGTGAAAAACAACTTGAAGGACTACCTCTACTACTGCGAGGCCGGGAAAGCCAGCTATTACATAGACTACCGGGGCTGGGTCCACACCTGCAGCATCGGGCGCCTGTGGGACGAGGCCCTGGATCTCTCGCGCCATTCCTTCCGTGAAATCTGGGACGTGAAGCTGCCCGCCGTCGTCAACGCCAAGCGCAGGAACCAGAACGCCATCTGCCACGACTGCGAATACCGGTCCAGTTGCGACGTCTGCCCCGCCACCGCCAAACTGGCCACGGGGGACCGGGAGGGCCGGCCGCTCTACATCTGTCAGGTCACCATGCAAAGAAAACTCAAATATCTGGAGGAGCAACATGCCGCACCCGTCTGAGCCGAAAATGCGTTGGGAGGATCCTGTCATCGAAATCGTTCCCTTGGTGGTCAAGGAGGCGACCCTGGGGGGCTGCAAGTCGGATTTCTCCCTCACCCTTGGCCCCTCCAATATCGGTTCCGCGTGCCAAACAACGACCGGCGTGTCCTGCGTCACCTACGAGTCCTGATTTTCGCCGCGGGGAGAGCGGGGGATGAATGCGGTGCCCGCTCTCTCAGGTTAGAGGGCGGCGCCAGCCGTCCTCATATTAGCGCAGATGCATTGAGATATTTAATTCGTGGCAGCATCACAGAAACCTCATGCGCTTTTTGGTTGCGAGCGAAATGTGGCCACTTGAACATGCCGTTGCGACGAGATCGATCCACGCAACGTCTTGATGCGCTCGATTTCATGCAAGGTCTGTGCCGAGAAGCAAGATTCTCCACAATGAGAACAGTTCAGCATCGGGATGCCTTCGATGATGAACAGATCAAGGCCACGGCCAAAGCTGCGGGTGACCTCTCGCATCCGAGCCCCGGTGTGGCCGCAATTAGGGCATGGGCGCTCAGGCCGCATAGACGGTAATGACGACAAGCGTGCCGAGCGGACCAATCTTGACGACGGCTTCCGCGGGCGAACCGTCGAGCGTAAAGCCGCGGATGACGCACTTGATTTCATGGGTTTGGCGATCTCGCTGGCGCTCGACAATTTTCCCTGCGAGGAGGATGCTTTCGAGATCGAGGATCGTGAGCTGGTCATCGTCTAGCTCCTCGGCTGCATGCAGGGAAACGACATAATTAAGGGATCGAACGAGATTTCGAATCCGACCCAGGGTCGGCTGCGTCATGCTCCAATTCTATCCTTTGATTGCACTTTCACAATGGCCGCTTCTTCAGCGGACGGATCAAGGCCCGATCCTCCCACGCCTTACAGCGGCAGCGTCAGATCCTCGCCTTCGCCTGAGTGTTTGCGGCGTTTCCATTGTGAATAGCCCAGTTGTGCCTCCTGAGCGTTTTGAGGCTCTGAAAACCGCCTGCCGGCTCACGGGGGCGCTGCTCTCCGGTGCTGGGGCCGCGGTATCCCCGGCTGAAGCCGCGGCGGTGTCAAGCGCCCTACCGGACGACGCGCGCATGCGAATCTGGCTGGCGGGGCTGCTCCTGGGCTCAGGAAGCCCGCTCGACGCTTTAGATGCAAGTCTGAAGCAGCCCTACTTGCAGAGCCATTACCGCTATGCCACCCTCCAGCATGAGCTGCTGGGCCTGCTGGAATATTGCGGACAACGCGCTATCCCCTGCGTGCCGCTCAAGGGCATATGGCTGGCGGAGCGCGTCCTACCCGTTCCAGCCATGCGCCAATTCGCGGACATTGACGTGTGGGTCGCCGAGGGCGACGTTGACCCGTTGCTGGCTTTCAATCGCGGTAGAGGCTACCAGGATCTGCCCGGCGCCTCGCGGCGGCGGCGCTGGCATTTCCATGTGAGTCAGTTCAAGCTGGTGGGCGGCCTTCCCGTCGTCATCGAAATCCACTGGAAGCTGTCGCGCGGCCGACTGGAAACCGTGGATTGGCAAGAACCATGGGGGCGTATCCGCAAGTTCGAGTATTCCGGCGTGGCCGCCTGGGAAATGGAGCCGCTGGACCAGGCCTTCTACCTCTATTACCACGGCGCCAACCACATGTTCGAAGACACCAAGCGCCTCCTGGACCTGTGCGCCGTGGACGCCTGGCTGCACCAACAGGTCGCTGACCCCTGGCCGCGGATCCAGGAGCTGGCGCGGCGTGGCCGGACGGAGAATTTCATCCAGTTGAGCCGCACCCTCATCGCCGTCCTCATGGGAAAGCGGGCCGTCTCCGACCTCCCCGGCAAATGGCGGCGCTACGTCCGCTTCATCCTCGCGGCGGCGCTGCAAAACCCGCCTGTGCCGCGCCCGTACTGCCGGCGCATCCTCAAGTTCTTCCTGACGGACAGCCCGTTCCAGGCGCTGCGGACGCTGTTTTCGCCCTCCAGGCTTATCTTGAAGCACGGGCCGGCCAGCACCGCAAAACGGGCCGACGGAGCGGGCGGCGATTCACAATAGACCGAATTCAATACAATATTCGTAAGCGTTCAGCCATGTTACAGAAATCCCAGCCGTTCGCCCTGAGCTTGTCGAAGGGTGAATGGCGGTGGGGTTCGCGGCCCGTTCGTGCTTCGACAGGCTCAGCACGAACGGGCCTGGCTGCTGACGCCGCAATGCGTAAGCTCAAATCATGGTGTGAACGCTTACCAATATTCGTTCGCTAGGGAGATGGCGATGAACATCAAAGGCGAAGCCCGGGGTGCCTTGCAGGATCATGAGTCCTATGACAAGATGCGGCGCGCCCTCGTGCTGATGAAGATCCTCGCCCACGGCGAGCAGGACATCCGCGGCGGCAAGACGGTCCCCCAAGAGGCTTTGTTTGCAAGCATCGAGAAGAAGCTGAATGGGAGGTAGGTCCCCCTGCCGTCGAAGGTCTTGAATCAGGCTGTCCGACGTAACGGCTACCGCTTTCCGGACGATTTCATGTTTCAGCTTAACCCCGAGAAGGTCTCGAACTTGAGGTCGCGAATTGCGACAACAAGTTTGACGAGGAAGCATGGCCGTCCTTGCCGCGGATAAAGCCCGGGTGACGAAGGCCGAGCTCGGCACGGCGGTGCTGAGCCTTGTCATCGTCCTCTACGTCCTGCGCACGGGCGCCGTCCTCGTTGGTGATTCGCAAGAGTATATCGAACACTTGAGCATCCGACCGCCGCTCGTTCCCTGGCTGTTGGACCTTTCCAGGTTGTTTATAGGCCCACAACACTACCTGACCGGCATGGCGGTGTTCCAGACCCTGTTGCTCATGGCTTCCGCCCACTTCCTGTGCCGCGAGCTGCGCCGCGCCTTTTCCCTGGATGGCCTGGGTACCTGCGGCATCTATGTCTCCGTGGTTTTTGTCATGGCGACCACGCCGATCTTGGGGATGATGGGCTCGCAGATCCTCTCGGACTCCGTCGCCTACGCCCTGTTCCTCACTCACATCGCCTTGCTGATCCCCTGCCTCCAGGAGCACCATCCGCGCCGCGCCGCCGCCGCCCTCATGGTGGCGGCCATCAATATCCTCAGCCGCGAGCAGATGGTTTTCGCCTTCCTCGTCACGGCCATCTTCGTGGTCGCCCTCCATCGTCGCGGGAAACAGGCGGCTTTCAAAATGCTGCTGCTGGCTACGCTTTGTCTGGCCTGCGTCTTCCTCGTCAACGGCGCTTACCACAAAGCAGCCCATGGCAGCTTCAGCGGCCCGTCGTGGCAGTACCCCCACCTGTGGGCCAGCCTTATCTTCGTCTCGGAATACGCGGACGTCGCCGTCTATGCCGACGACCCGGAGTATCCCGTGATCGAGCGCATTTTCCGCTACGCCCAGGAAGACCGGCTGTTCGCCCACTACCGCCGCCAGGACGCCGCCTCCTCCATGTCTAATTTTTATAGATTGAACATGCCAAGGATCCTTTTCACCGGCATCTTGAACGAATACAAAAAATATGGCGATCCGTTGACGGAAGATGAGCTGTTCGCCAGGGCCAGCGCGGCCTCGCGGCGGCATTTCCCGGTTTTGCTCGCCCGCAAGCTGCCCCAGTTCGCCCAATGCTTCGCCATCAGGCTGGTCCAGAGCTGCGGCGTGTTGGATGCCTTCTTGGTCTTTTCCTTCCTGGTCGTCTGGCGGGCGGCACCCCGGAGCCCCATCGCTCTCGCCTTGGGATTGGCGCTCGCGATGCTGCTGGCGAATATCCTTCTGGTGGGCCTCCTCAACCACCTCAACTCGCGTTACACGATGTACACCACGGCCCTTTCGATGGTCGCTTGTGTCCTGTTCGCGTGTCACCTGCGCAGGCACCACCTGCGGTTTGTTCCCGTGGAGGCCCCCGGAGCCTGAGCACTTGGAGGAAAGCGCCGGCAGGTCGCGGCCGTTACCCCTGGGAAAACAGCCGCTCCGACAGGTGGCTCACGATGTCCGTCTGCTCCTTGTCATAACTCAGGTGGTAGCAGTGCTGGCCCCGCAACAGCGGTTCGATGAGGCCGAAGGTGCTTTCCATGGCTTCCCTGGAGAAGCAGGGCAGGAAAACGCAGGGGATGAGCCGGCGCATGGCGTTGTTGAAGTCCAGCTCGCTGAAGGTCAAAGCGCCGCGGCGCGAATCCAGGATCACCACGGCGGCCAAGGGTGCGTAGCGCGGGCTGAAGATAGCCCCGGAACCGCACCAGGGAGTTCCGAAAACCAGGTGCGACCCATCTTCCTGAAGCGCGACGGCGTTGCGGTCGTCGCACAGCACTTCTCCACCGAGGCTGGATCGGTGCAGGAGCTGGGCCAGGGTCGTTTTTCCGGCGCCCGAGATGCCGCAGAACAAATAAGCCCGGCCCCGCACGACGAAGGAACTGCTGTGCAGCAGCAGGGTTTGGGACCTGGAAAACGTATGCATGAAGAAAAGCTCATCCAGCGGGTAGCAGAACATGTCGCCCCACAACTCAGCGGCGTTCGCTTTGCCGATCTTGAGGCTTATATTGGGCCGCAGGTCCCGGCTGGGGCCCTCCATCGTGTAGGAGACGAGCAGCAGATCGCCATCCTTGAGCCGGTGCGAGGTCCAGACCGTACCCGTGTCGTAGAGAGTCTGGGATCCCGCCAACCACTCGCTCAGGGGTGCCGCACCGTCCCTGTGGGCGAACCTCCACATCTGGCGCACGGGAACGCTGGCACCCTGGGCGGTGAAATCCTTGAAGCGGGAGACGACCCGCAGCAGGCCTTCGTCAATTTCCAAACAGGTATGGGCGATGCGCAGCTTCGAAACTCCCGGCATGGAAATCACCCGCACTCCCCGTCGGCACGCTTCAGCATCCGCGCAGGATAACGGAAATCGCCGAAGGTGAAGGTCCGCTCCACGCGCGGCTCGCCTGGTGGTCCCTAGTCGCCGGAAATCCTATGAGCCCTGCGTCCAGCGGCCTGGAGAGGGCGTGTAAATCTCATGGCAGCGGTTTTCCCACTTTTTCGTATATCCGTATTTCTCAAAAAATGCCTCCAGGATTTCGTCGTAGGGGTGTTTTCCTCCGGAGTTCCAGCGTTCCCTGATCACGACCGGCAACGGACCGCGCGCCGGACCTTCCAGCAGGAAGGCTCGCAGGCGTCCTTCGAGGTACGCCTCCGTCCATGGATACGGAACATAGGGATAGGTCCCGGAAATATAGTAAAGGATGGGAGCCGCCCACGCGACCAGCATGGGATCGCCCGGACGCACGTAGCGCGGCAATTGTTCGATGAGCTGGTTGAGAGGTTCCGCGACTTCCTGGTTCACGCGGATTCCGCGCAGCAAAGGGTGGTTGATGCGCGCGGTCATCTGTGTTCGGCTGTGAAATTCGTTGTGGATATAGGAAACGTTGTTGGTGAAGCCAAAGACGACGAAAACCAAAAACGAAATTCTTTTCGCTTTGGCGAAAGCGACTTCGTCCAGCATGAAGCCCGCCCTCCTGGTTCGGCCTCCCCAGTGCAGGGTCACGCCGGCCTCCAGGGCGGAGGTTTCATGGATGAAGTGAAAGAACAGCGGCAGAGCCACCATCAGCACGTAGATCAAATAAGCGGGGTAATAGGTGGCGGTGCCGAAGGGCATGATGAGGAACAAGGCGAACACGAGGAGGGAGATGAGACCCAGGTCCTTGTCCGGCCCCGGCTTCAGCCCGCGCAGTCCCAAGGTCAGGATACACGCCCCGAAGAGGAAATTCATCGCGGTGGAAAAGAGCGGTCTTCCCCAAAAACCGCTCAGGGCGATAGGCGCGAGCAAACACCCTGCGCCCGCCGTGGCGAGGCGCGGACTTTTCTTTTGAGCGGCCCCCAGCAGGAAAACAAATAGGACCAGCAGCGCGGTGACGAGCAGCGTTTTCCTGAAGAGGTGGAAATAGTCGTGCAAGATCCGGCCGAGGAGCACCTCTTGTTTGTAAATCCCGCCGGATCGGGTCGCCGACTCCATGAGGAAGCGAAGCGCCTGGATATAGTGCGGAAGGTGCCCCAGGAGCGCCAGCGCGGAAGCCACGGCCATCAGGTTCAGGAGCATTCCTGAAAAAAACCAGCACGATTGCAGCGGCAGCGCGGCCTTGCCGGCTTTCTTGAGGTAGGCGTTATAGGGAAGCGCCAGCACGAAGAGCAGACCCAGCGCGTTGGGGAGTCGCACGAAGACGTTGAAGGAGATGAGGAAGCCGGCCACGCCAAGCAAGGCGCCGCTGTTTTTCTTCAAGCCTTCGGCGAGGAAGAACAGCGACATCGCGTAGAACAAAATGCTCATGCCGTAATAGTGGAACCCCAGCAGGTTGCCGAAGTGGTAGCAGAACAGGAAGGATCCCGCCAGTCCCCACAACAACCTTTTCCTTTCGATGTGATCCCTGTAGAGCAGATAAACAAAAATCATGGTGAGCAGACTGACGAGGATGCCGCCCACGCGCGTGCCCAAGACGCCGAGATGTCCGAAGACGGCAAGCCACAGGCCGCCGATGACGCTGGTGCCCCAGGTTCCCAACGTATCCGCGACGCTTTCAGGATGGGTGAAGATCTGCTGGTAGATAGCGAGGGCGTTGCCCTCATCGCAAAAATCCAGCCCCTGCCAGGCGAATTGCAGCGGATAGACGACGAAGCAGAAGCCCAAGAAATACGGAAGAAGACCCTTGCTCTGGCTCATCGCGTGGGATGTTTATAGGAGTGCGGCGCCTGCGGGCAAGGGCCAGTGGCGCCGCGTCCGTTTCCAGGGATGTCGTTTTAATCCCGTCCCTCTCGCTATCCTGATTTCCGTAGCCCGTTGCCCTCTGTTTTGAAGCATGCCGCTGAACCTGAAAACCGCCTGCGCGCGCCTGCGCGTCGCGGCGCTGGATGGCAGGGCGGCGCTGGCCTTGGCGTCCGCCTTCCTGCTGCTGCAACTCTTTTTCCTAGACCGGATCAAGGTTCCAAACTTCCGTGAATCTTTATTCAGCGAGGTCGCCTATCATCTGAACCTTGAATTCAATGGCCGGATGGCCCCTGATCTCCCCTGGGGCGTGGACTGGTCGCTGGGCATCGGACGCATCTTCCTCTTGGTCCAAAATCTGGTTTACCATGTCTTTGGCTTGGGAATCTACTCATGCCGGCTGGTTTCCTACGCCTGCAACCTCCTGCAGTTGCTCCTGCTTTACCGCTGGGTTCGTGCTGGCTTCGACCTGACCAGCGCGCGTCTGAGCGCCTTCTTTCTCGCCATCTCCTCGCCGCTCTGGTACTTCACTGTTCCCGATGGCAGCACCACCGCCATGTTCGGCCTGTTCGCCTTCCTGTCTTTCTTCTACCTGAGCCGCGCCTTGCTGGCGGGACGCGCGCGCGATGCTTTCGGGGCCGGGCTCTGCTGCGGGCTCGCCGTCGATGTGCATTACCGCTGCGTCTTCCTTGTGCTGGTCACCTGGGCCGCGCTGCTGCTGTCGAAAAGGAGGGGGGAGCCGCGCCTATGGTTCGCCTTGGGGGCGGGCTCACTCCTCGCTCTCGTCTGGTGGGTCAGCCTGAATATCCTGCCCGTGGGCCTCGACAACTTTCTCACGAAAATCGTGCCCATGGCCCTTAGCGACGGCGGCGCCTACACCTGGGAGACCCTGCTCTCGGAATTCCGGCGCTTCACCCAGTTCGCCGAACGCTGGCCGGGATCCCTGGATTTCAGCCTGTGGTTGCTGCTGATCCCTTTGGCGCTGTGGAAGTTTGGGCCACGCCGCGAGCAACGCCCGTTGGCGGTTCTGTTGCAGTGGCTCGCCCTCATTTTCCTCGTCTTCTCCATCCTGGAGCGTGCCGTGCAGCGGGAACTGGTCCTGCTCTATGCCCCCTATCTCTCCGTCCTCAGCGCACTGGGGTTCCGGCGCCTCAGCGAGAGGTTCCCTGCGTGGAGCATGGGCCTCGGCGCCGCCATCCTGCTGGCCGTGGTCGCTGAATATGGCGGCCTCCTCTACATGCGCAGGAACCTCGATAGCGCCGCCTATTACCAAAAATTGCGCGCGACGGTCCGGCCCGGAAGCGTGGTGCTGGGGGCCGTCCCCTATTGGTATGCCTTTCCGGATCAGCCCTACTTTGCCGGTGAGTTTTACCTCGCCCGCCTCGCGCTGCCGCCGGAGAAGCTCAAGACCTTCAAGGGATATTCCGGGCCCAGCGAGCTTTACGCCGCGTTTCTCGATATCCTCAAAAAACGAAACATTGAATTCGTGATCGGCTGTGAGCATTTCATCTGGTTCCTGGAACACTACTCCCCGGGCGGGGTCTTGCCGCCCAAGAACTTCGCCCTCGTCACCACTATCGAGGATCCCTTTCTCGGCAAGCGTCAAGGGTGGGGGAAGAACAAACCCCCCTACAAGACCAGGATCTACCGCCTCGTTTCCTATGATCCCTGAACGGGGCGCGACCGGCTGGCGGGCGGGCCTGCGCGCCGCGGCCCTGGATGGCAGGGCACCACTGGCCCTGGCGGCCGCCTTCCTCCTACTGGAGCTTTTTTTTCTGGACCGGCTCAAAATTCCGGGCTATGTCGAATCATTTTTCTGTGAAGTGGCCTACCATCTGAACCCTGATTTCAACGGCCGCATGGCGCCCGACCTCCCCTGGGGTTTGGATTGGTCTCTCGGCGTTGGTCGCATTTTCCTCTTGGTCCACCATCTGTTTTACCGGATCTTCGGCTTGGGGATTTACTCGTGCCGGCTGGTTTCCTACGTCTGCAACCTCCTGCACCTGTTCCTGATCTACCGCTGGGCCCGTGTTTACTTCGACCCCACCATCGCCCGCCTGAGCGTCTTCTTCCTCGCCGTTTCCGCGCCACTCTGGTTCTTGACCAACTACAATGGCAATTACTACGCCATGATCGGTCTTTTTTCCTTCCTGTCCTTCTTTTTTCTGAGTCGCGTCCAGCTTGAGGGGCGCGCGCGCGACGCCTTCGGGGCCGGCCTCTGCAGCGGCCTCGCCGTGGATGTGCATTACCGCTGCGTCATCATTGTGCTGGCCACCTGGGTGTCTTTATTGCTGTCGAATAGAAAGGGAGAGCGGCGCCTATGGCTCGCCTTGGGGGCGGGCTCTCTCCTCGCCTTCGCATGGTGGACCAGCCTGAACGTTCTGCCCGTGGGCCTCCATAACTACCTCACCATCGTCATGCCCATGGCCGCTAAGGATGGAGGCGACTTCTCCTGGAGTCTCGCGCTCCCGGAGTTCCGGTTTTTCGTCCGGCTCGCCACCCGCTTGCCGGGAGCCCTGGATACCGGCCTTTGGTTGCTCCTGATCCCTCTGGCACTGCGGGCGCCTAGACCGCAGCGTGAACGCAGACCTCTAGCCACCATGCTGCGCTGGCACGCTGTCCTCTTTGTCTCGTTTTCCATTCTGGAGCGCTCCATACGTGAGGATATCACCTTGTTTTATGCCCCCTATCTCTCCATCTTGTGTGCGCTGGGTTTCCGGCGCCTCAGCGAAAAGCGTCCCTCCTGGAGCATCGGCCTCTGGGCCGCGGTGCTGCTGTTTGTGGTCAGTGAATACAGCATTTTCCTTTACAGGCACAGTAACCTCGATACCGCCGCCTACTACCAGAAGCTGCGCGCGGCGGTCCGTCCCGGAAGCGTCGTCCTCGGGTCCGTCCACTACTGGTTTGCCTTTCCGGATCAGCCCTATTACGGCGGCCCGTACTACCTCAACTCCCTCTCGTATGTGCAGGGGGAACTCGGGTTGCCCCAGGAGCTCAAGTTGATCGTGAAATATTCCTCGTCCGGCGAAGCTTACGTCGCGCTGCTCAAGGTCCTTAAGAAACGTAATATCGAGTTCGTCATCGGCTGCGAGCACCTTAAGTCATGCCTGGAGCTTTTCGCCCCAGGCGGCGTCCTACCCCCCAAAAACTTCGCCCTCATCGCCACCATCGAAGATCCCTATCTTGGCAGACGCGGACTGGAAGAGGGCGATGGAAGGAAGTTCAAAGCCTCCTATACCACCAGGATCTACCGGCTTGTTTCCTATGAACCCTGAACGGGGCGCCTGGAGGGTGGGCCTGCGTGCCGCGGTCTTGGATGGCAGGGCGGCGCTGGCCTTGGCGTCCTTATTCCTCCTGCTGCAACTTTTCTTCCTGGACCGCATCAGGATCCCAGGCTTTGCAGAGTCCGTTTATGGCGAGATCGCCTACCACCTGGGCCCCCGTTCCGTCGGCCGCATGGCGCCCGACATTCCCTGGGGCGCCGAATGGTCCCTCGGCGTCGGCCGCCTATTCCTCCTGGTCCACAATCGGGTTTACCAGGTCCTGGGCGTGGGAACCTATTCGTGCCGGCTGGTATCCACCATCTGCAACCTCCTGCAGTTGCTCCTGCTCTACCGCTGGGCTCGCCGTTGCTTCGACCCGACCATCGCCCGCCTGAGCGCTTTCTTCCTCGCCGTATCCACGCCGTTCTGGTATTTCGCCGGCCATGATGGCGGTTATACGGCCATGATCGGCCTTTTCGCCTTTTCGTCCTTCTTCTATCAAAGCCGCGCCTTGCTGGAGGGGCGGGCGCGCGACGCTTTCCGTGCCGGACTCTGCTGCGGACTCGCCGTGGATGTGAACTACCGCGGCATCCTTATTGTTTTTGTCACTTGGGTGGCGCTGCTGCTGTCGAAAAAAAGGAAAGAGCGTCACCTATGGCTCGCGTTGGGGGCGGGCTCGCTCATCGCCTTCGTCTGGTGGGTCAGCCTGAACGTCCTGCCCGTGGGTGTGGAGGTTTACCTGAGGAGCGTCGTGCCCAGGGCCGTCCGCGACGGCGGCGGCTACACTTGGAGGACCCTGTTTTCAGAGTTCCTGCGCCTTGGCGGGTTCGCCGGACGCTGGGCTGGCGCGCTGGACCTCGGCCTGGGGTTGCTCTTGATCCCCATGGCGCTGCGGGCGTCCTTGCCGCGGCGGGAACGCCCGCCCCTGACGGTTATGTTGCGGTGGCTCGCGCTCATCTTCGCCGCCTTGTCCATCGCCGAGCGTTCAACACGGGAGGATCTGCTGCTGTTCTATGCCCCCTACCTCTCCGTCCTGTGCGCGCTGGGATTCCGGCGCCTCAGCGAGAGGCATCCCGCTTGGGGCATCAGTCTCGTCACAGCCGTCCTGCTGGTGGTTTTCGCTGAATATGGTGGTCTCCTCTATAAGTACAAGGACCTTGATACAGCCGCCTACTACCACAAGCTGCGCGCGGCGGTTCGTCCTGGAAGCGTTGTTTTTGGATCCGCCAGGTATTGGCTCGCCTTTCCGGATCAGCCCTACTATGGCGGCCAAGACTATCTCAGCGTCCTCTCGCGTTTGACGGAAGAGCTCAACCCCCCTGGGAAATACTCCGCGCCCAGCGAGGCCTACGCCGCGTTGCTCGGCTTCCTCAAAAAGCGCAATATCGAGTTCGTGATCGGCTGTGAGTACCTCCAGTCGTCCCTGGAGAGTTTCGCCCCTGGCGGCACCCTGCCGCCCAAGAACTTCGCCCTGGTCGCCACTATTGAGGACCCCCATCTCGGCAAACGCTGGACCAAGGCTTCCTACACGACCCGGATCTATCGCATCGTTTCTTACGAGCCGTGATCAGGGGCTGGCCCGCGCTGACGGTGGTGCGCCCTCGCCTTTGACGCGAATCCTACTGTGGCAACTATTCCCAAAGCTTGGCTATTGGCGCGAAACGTATAGAAACGCCGAAGGGCCTGGATTCAGCGGCGGGATTTTTGAACGATTGAAAACCAGCGTGCGGTTTTTTTTGAGAAAGGAACCCGAGCCTTCCGGAGGTGGGTTGCCGGGACTGATGGCGCAGCAGCAAGAACCCATCCACGAAGACGAACACCGACCCCTCATCGGCGCCATGGACGATCTTCCAAAGGCGCGGGTGAGGTGAGGCCACTTGCTGCACCACCAACATATTGCTGAGCCGACCGTTCTGCATCTCATACAATAATACCTCGGCATTTTCGATGACGATGAGCGAGAAGTTGTCGTTGTCCTTGAAGTTGAAGACCAGGCCCGCATGCTCCAGGTCTTCATTCTCCACGCAAAACAAGGGACGTTCATAGGCCCCGGCGGACAGCAGGAGTTCCGCGCTTTCCGACAGGCCGCCATCCGCATACCGGGCCCAATTGGGGTGCTCGGCAAAGCGAAAATGCACCGGCTCCTTGGGGAATGAAATGGGTTGCCGCGGGAGCGCTGGTGCGGGCCCTGCGATTTCGCTCAGAAACCAGGTGTCGCCGCTGAGCTGAAGGAACAGCGGTTCGCTGGCGGGGTTGCAGCGAATGACGGGATAAAAATACGCCAGGGTGTAGCCGAAAACGGGCAAGCGCGACCCTGGGACGACGCCGCCAAGACGCCGCCCATAATCATCGCGGACCCGACGCTCGACTTGCCTGTAAAAATCAGCCTGTTGCTCGAAACGCGGCGCGTTCACCTGGAGTCGGCGTTGGATGACCATGACGTTATAGCAGGTCAGCCAAGCCATCAGCCCAAGGGTGA
This sequence comes from bacterium, assembly GCA_023261545.1. Taxonomy (GTDB): domain Bacteria; phylum Planctomycetota; class JADGBV01; order JADGBV01; family JADGBV01; genus JAHFOS01. The sequence continues at coordinate 29,122 of JAHFOS010000009.1, read as the reverse complement.
GGCGGCCCGCGACCCTGACCCCAGGCGATACGGAGCAGCGCGCAAAGCCGAGGCAGCCCGCCACGACCAGACAGAGAACGAAGGTGTAAATCGAGTAGTAGTAGGTGCTGGAAAACATGTAAAGCTTAGTTCTGAGAAAGCCTCGTCCCAAGCCATGTCCCATGAATAAAACCATGAGCACCAGCAGGGGAAAGGCCGCCGCTAAAAAAGCCGCGGCGCCGCGGCGCCAGGAGTCGCGCAGGGGACCGCGCGCGTAAAGCGTGCAGACGCCGCCCAATAACAGGATGGCGATGAGCTTCTGCGCCAGGGCGAGCTGATAGTAATTCCAGGAAAACCGCAGGGACTCCAGGCCGGGCTTCAGGTCCACCCAGAAGGGCAGGAAAAATCCAGCCCCAATGGAAGGCAGGTAGGTGGCGCAACAGATGAGCAGCGCCCGCAGCCAGCTTTTCGGGGGAACGTCCATGGGGCCGAGAAGGGTTGGCGGCGGATGGAGCATGAAGCTCAGGGCGTAGAGCGCCGCGTAGATGAGCAGGGGAATAACGAGGAGCAGCCGCAGTCTGTGCCGCTCAGCAGCACGGGGTTCGAGCCCGCGACCGGCACACAGGAAGAGCAAATTGAAGAACGCCAGGGTGAGAACGGCCAATTCGTGAAACAGTGTGCTGAGCGTCCACAAGGCGAGGATGAGGAAAGTCCTGCCGCGGCCCTGCCGCTCTGATGGCTGCTGCAACCGCGCAAAGCCAGCCAAGAGCAGCGTGGGAGCGAGGATATAGGGAGTGATATGCCGCCACAGGACCATTTCCATGCCGGCAAGATTGGAGATGAAAAAAACCGAAATGACAAAGGCGGCCAACCCGCCCAAGCTTGGGGCGATGGCCGCGTACAATCCCCAAGCCGCCAGAGCGAAGATACACAGGCCCAAGCCTCCGATGATGTAAAAGTTCGACCTGAAAAAGATATCCGCCGTGGCGAGGATGAAAAAGTGCGCCGGACGAAACAGGTAGTAATCCCCTTGGTAGGTGAGGCGGGTCTTGTTGAAATCCAGCGAGTGCGCCAGCCACGCGACGTCGTCTTTCAGCCGGCTCCTTTCCGTGACATACGAATCGTGGTCGTCCACCGGCGCATCCATGCGACGCTGGTAATAGATGCCGTAAGTGCAGGCCAGCAGCAGCAGGTAAAGCCGGACACCTTTTAGCATCGTCTTTTTTCGCGAAACGACAAATCCAAGTTCAAGGCTCCCGGGCTTTTCGCCCGTTCACCCGGTACAGCCTGAAGCGCACATAGCTCTGCGCCAGCAGGGGGCGACCTCCGATGTCAGGGCCATGATAGACCCAGGGGGCATAGTCGGGAGTGCCCAGAAACACGTAGCTGGATTTTGGCATGAGCCACGCCAGAGGGTCCAGCACGGGATAGACGGCGCTGGCCTTGGTGCTGGCGCCGAGGTCGTCGAGGACGATCCCTGGGTCGCGAAAAAGGCGGTCGGCTTCGTCCCCGATGAACTCCAGGTGCCCGGGGAAATCCGCCTCCAGGAAGAACAGGGGCTTGTCGTTGACAGGCCGTTCGATAAGACCTTGGAGCTTGTCGGGCGTTATGAGGCCCGTCACGTACCTCTTGAAATCGTCGTCCCCAAGGGTGGTGAACGCGTGGACGTATTTCCACCCGGAAAACAAGTTGATGTCCTTCATGAAAATCGTGTTGGAAATGACGAGCGACCCCGGAGGCGCGTGCCGGTCCAGAGCCGCCACGCACCGCAGCAAGCCGTCGTTGATCGCCAACACCGTTGCCACGGAGCCGTACACGTTCGAGAATTGTGCGAGCGTGCTCACGCCCATAACCAGGAGGATTCCCGCGCGGGGCCACTTCGTCTTCCAGCGCCGCCAAGCGGCCTGTAGCACGAGGGCCACCGCTATCGCGAGGCCGATCAAGCTGTAGCCCAGGTGAACGGGCAGCGCGTACACCCTGAGGAAGGGAAGCGTGAGCATGGCGAACAACAAACCCAAAGGCCACCATGGGGGACGCGCCGCCGGTTCGGGCGCGGGGGTGCGACGGAAGGCCAGGCCCATGCCGGTTGCCAAGGCCAAGACGAGCAGCAAAAGTAAAGGCGGAATGAGGAAAGGATAGCCGGCGAAAAACTCCCACCTGAGGTGCCGCAAATGTGTGTCGGGGTCCATGGCCCAGTTCGTGCTGATCATGCGGAAAACGCTTTGAACGGGTTCGCCCCGGAATAGGGAATAGAGCGCGGCGGGATACATGCCGTGCGGGATGAAAAGCGCGGTGGCCCAGGTCCAGCCGCTGGCGAAGCGGCGCCTGAGCAATTGTGTCGAGAAAACACAGGCGGGCAGGACGATCAGGACTTCGCGGATGAAGGGTCCGATAAGGAACAAGCCGCACAGCGCGATCCACCGCAGGGCACAACCTTTCCCGACGGCTTGATCGGTCCTGAAATAGAGGAAAAGGCCTAGCGAAAAAACCAGATAAACGAGGGATTGCAGTCCGGCAAACGTGACCCAGGAACTGGAAATGAAAGGAGGCGAAGCTACGAGCAAGGCGGTCGCATACAGGGAAAAGATCCGCTGCCCCATGAATAGATCGGCCAGAAGGTAGAAGGCACACGCGCTCAGCGCCAGAATCCCCGAGGAGAAAAGGAACCAAATCCGATCCGGATATCCCGATCTCATGTAGTTGACGCCCAGGTCTTGAATCATGAAACTGACGCAGCGCGGACTGCCGATGCGACGCGCGAGTTGTGCCAGCAGCGACGAAGGCTGGTGTTCAGAGGATTCCTGCGTCAGGATGACGGCTTTGCGGAGAACGGCGGTGTCATCGTGGACCAGAGGCGTGAGCGAGCGAATCGCGGCGAAGAACAGGAAGCACGCAACAAATACCGCAGGCGCCGTTTTCAGCCTGCCCGGGCTGGTGATCGCAACCGGGCCCGCCATACCTCAGTGAAAGGCCCTCACCAGTTCAGCGAAGCGCTCGAGGTCGGCGTAGTTCTTGCGCCAGGTGGTGTACAGGACGCCCGCCAGCCGGCCACGGGCTTCGCGCACGGCCGTGAGCCAGTCCAGGATGCGCTCGGGTTTTTCGTCGTAGTAGCCGGCGACGAGCAGCGCGTGGCCGCGGGCGGCGAAAAAGCGCGCGCTCGCCAGGCGCTGGTCGAAGTTCCAGAGGGCGATGACCACGTCTTTATCGAGGCCTTCCCAGGAACCGGCGAGGTCGCCGCGCACCAGGTAATAGTCCGGGTGCGCGTTGTGATGGGGATCGAACATATCGCTCCAGACCAGGAGCTCCCCGCCGGGATTTATTTTCCGCAGCAGCGCCGTGCAGGCGCGCGCGTTGTCGGCCAGGATATTACCGGAGGAAAGGCCGCGCCTCTGGCAAGACTCGTCCCAACCGAGCACGCGGATCTCGTCGTGGGACATGAAGTAGGTTTTGGCTTTGAAGAGGTCGTGAACGGCCTGAGCCTCCTCGCGCAGCACCTCCAGGGTTTTGGGCTCGCTGGGGCAGATTGTCACCTGATCCTCATGTGTTATGACCGCATGGAACCAGGAGGCGAGGAGCCGCGTTCCCTCCGGCAACGGCTTCCTGAGCTCCAGGACGGGCGCCTCGTGCCAGACCTCATAGGAGCCCGGCCAGGGCACGGTGCCCAGGCGCGCATCCTGGAGCGGAGCGAAGTCGCGCCCTTCCTCCAGTTTGTCCCCTTTTTCGGTTCGCACCTCCAGCGGCGCACCGGGCCGGCGCAGCAGGTTCACGAAACCAGCATCCTCGATGCTGGCCGCGCGCCACTCCAGCGTGCCTTGGCTTCCGTCCCAGCAGCCGAAATAGAGCGCGATTTCCTCGTGTTCCAGGGTGTTGAACACGACGTGATGCGCGGCCCAGTCCTGATCGATCTTGACTCCCAACGCGGCATTTTGCAAATGAAGAGGTCCGGCGAGCGCCTTGATTTCAGGAGTTCCCGAGAAGCCGCGCGCCCGGACCTCGACGGCAACGTGGTAGGACCGGAAGCGCGGCAGTTTGAGCTTGAAGACCACGCGCGCGTTGCGACCGGCGGGATCCGCCACGCTCCAGACGCCGTTCTTAGCCTGGAGGATCTCGTCCTTCCAGTCAAAGCGTTCCAGGGGTCGGCGGACGCCTTCAGGGAGGGCCTTGGCTCCGCGCACCAGGAACGGCGCTTCCCGCACCGGCAGTCCCTCGGCGAGGTTGGGGTCGCGGCAGAGCAGGCTCTCGGAATAGCCGACGGGGCAGACGGCGGGAACGATGGCGATGCCCAGCGCGGCCGCTTTCTCGCGGATACGCCGCACGTGGGCGAAGTAGCGCGCGTCCATGTCGTGGAGCCGCCCGAACTTTGAATCCGAGAGCAGCAGACGCCGATAGCCGGCGCGTGCGCCGCGATCCAACAGAGTTTCGAGTTCCGTGATGTTTTTTTCCACCAGCAGGTTGGTCGAGACGTAGAACCAGAGTTCAGGATGCAGCGCCTCCCCGGCGGGCGTCTCCGCTGCGACAGGGAGCGCCAGGCCCAGAAGCAGGAGCAAAAGTACCCCCCGGCGGAAATGCCGGCGCTTCATAACGCGCGGATGCGCCCGCCGAATTTCCAGCCGTTGCCGTTCCTGAGGATAACGTAGCTGGAGCCGGGCTCGATGCGCGGGTCGGCGAGCCACTGCTCCACGGTGGCGCGCGGAATGAACGCGGTCTGCGGACTGACGAGTTGATCGAAAGCCACGTGATGGTGGAAGCGGAATTCGCGCCGCGAGATCCACAGCATGTAGCGGAACATGGGCAGGAGCTGCTCCGCACCGGGCGCGCGCGTGAGCGCCCGGCACAACTGGCTGTAGAGGAAAAAGGGCACGGCCAGCGGCAGCGCCAAGGCGTACTTGTTGACCCACCAGGGCAGGCGGTGGGCTAGGCGGCGCAGCGGCTCCACCGTGAAGCGCACCAGGGCGTTGCCCTCGCGCGCGTAAACCCAGCCGTGAAAGCGGCCGCCGGGCCGTGTGAGGAGCAGCAAGCTCTCGAAGCCCCGGCGCGGTTCCTTGAGGTGGTGCAGCACGCCGATGCAGTAAACGCGGTCGAAAGTCCCAAAGCGGCGCAGCAGGTCCGTGTGATCCGTGAGGTCGGCCTTCTCGATGACCGCCGCCGTCCCGGCGAGGAGTTCCCGGGCGCGCCGCACGCTGTCCCCGAGGTCAACGCCCACCAGGCGCGCGGGCTTGCCCTTGAGCGTATGTACCAGCAGCGCGCCGCTGCCGCAGCCAAGTTCGAGCACGCTCTGATCCGCGATTTCCCCCAGGGTCCAGGGGGCGATCCATTCCAGGAATTGTTCTTCGCTGTAAACGCCAGCCGCATAGACGTTGAGCCAGGAGCTCGCGAACTTGTCCGCGGTTTCCTGGTCCTGAGAGGCGGGGTTCATCCTAAAAAAGGCTCATCCGAGGAATGCGTACCTTTGGCAGTGTCATCTTCCCCAGTTTTTTCCTAGTACTCCGTATTCTCAACTCGGATTTATCCACAGATTACACCGATGGGCACTGATAAAGAGACCAGCCCTGATGGGTTACTTTCTGTGTTAATCTGTGTCATCTGTGGAAAAATCCCCCCGGTATTGCGATGGGGTTACCGCCATGCCAGATCGTGGTCCCGTGTGAAAACTCTTGAAAAGTACGCATTATTCGGAGGAGCCTTAAAAAAGGCAAGGACTCATGGCCGCAGCACGCGTTCCTTCCAGTCGGCCAGCACCATCAAGTCCCAGAGGAAGGCGCGCTGGTCTGCGCGCTTTTCCAGGTGTTCGCGCCAGATCCGCTGGGTGGCGGCGGGGTCCAATCCCAGATCCGCCAGGCGATCCCCGCGCAACGCATCCTCCATGCGCGCGCGCAGAGGGCCGGCGAGCCAGCGCGCCACCGGCATGCCGAAGCCTTTCTTGGGGCGGCGCAGCACGCCTTCGGGAACCTTGCCCGCGAGATGCCGGCGCAGCAGGACCTTGCCTTTGGGAAAGCGGAAGCGCAGGTCCCAGGGCAAGGCGGCGAAGAGTCCCGCCAATTCGGCATCCAGGAAAGGGGCGCGCACTTCCAGGGAGACGCGCATGCTGGCGCGGTCCACCTTGCAGAGCACGGAATCTGGGAGATAGGTGTCGAGGTAGTAGCCGATGGATTCCTCGGCTAATTTTTCCGGATGCGGGGAGGAATAAGCCCGCAGGCTGCGCTCGGCCAGAATAGCGGCGAGCGCCGGCGCCTGCGGAAAAATATCGCGGTGCTCCCGCGTGCCCAGGGCGGCGAGCCACGCGGGCATCCAGTTCGCCGGCGCATGCTCGAAGGCGCGCAGCATCCGGCGCAAGCGGAATTCGAGGGTCATGTTGCCGTGGCGCGTGGGCAGGCAGCGCGCGGCGGCCTTGAGGATCGGGGCGAGCAGGCCGGATCCGAGACCGCCCAACCCGGCGGTTTTCTGGAAAAGCGGCAAAGCCGCAAACGGATCATAACCCGCCAGCATTTCGTCGCTGCCATCCCCGCCGAGCGCCACCGTCACCTCGGAGCGCGCGAATTCGCAGAGCAGGAACGTGGGGACGATGGAAGCGTCCCCCATGGGTTCGTCCAGCGAACCCAAAGCCCTAGCGATGCTCGCCTCCACCTCCGCCGCGGTGAACATCTTCAGGCGATGGGTGAAGCCGAAATGGCGCGCGGTCTCCGCCGCCGCCGCCGACTCGTCGAAACTGCGCTCCTCAAAGCCGATGGAGTAGCAGGTCGGGCGCACGCCGTTCTCGGCGAGCATCTGCGCGACGGCGGCGGAATCCATGCCCCCGCTCAAGAAGACCCCCAGCGGCACGTCGGACATGAGCCGGCGCAGCACCGCGGCCTTGAAGAGCTCGTGGAAGCGGCGCGCGGCCTCTTCGAGAGAGAGGCCGGAATCAGGGGCGATGCGGAAGGCGTACCAGCGCTGGGGTGCCGCGGCGGCCGCTGATGACAAGTTGAGGGAAAGCAGATGGCCCGGTTCGAGCTTGCGAACACCCCGGAGAATCGTGTCTGGCGCGGGAATCGAGTTAAAGGCGAAATAACGGGGCACGGCCTGGGTGTCGAGATCACGCGGGCAGTTCGGGTGTTTCAGCAGCGCCGTGAGTTCGGAGGCGAACAGGAAACCTCCGGCGTGGGCCGCGTAATAAAGCGGCTTCTTGCCGAAGCGGTCGCGGGCCAGCAGCAACCGGCCCGCCCGCGCGTCATAAACGGCGAAGGCGAACATGCCGTTCAACTTAGGCAGGGCCTGCTCCCCCCATTCGAGGCAGGCGTTCAGGACCACCTCGGTGTCGGTGCGCGTGAGGAAGCGCCGGCCCCGGGCTTCGAGTTCGCGGCGCAGGTCGAGGTGGTTGTAAACCTCGCCGTTGTAGCTGATGCAGCCGCTTTTTTCCGCGTCCCAGAGCGGCTGGGCGGGAGCGGCAAGGTCCACGATGCTCAAGCGGCGATGCCCCAGGAAAAGCCGCGGACCGGAGATTTCAATATTGCCGCTGGCATCGGGGCCGCGGTGCGCCATGGCCCCGGTCATGGCCTGGAGGTCGCCGAGCGATCCAAGGCCGATGAAGCCCGCGATGCCGCACATCTACGCCTCGGGCAAAATGCGGCGGATGAGGTAGGTGGGCTTGTGCTGGCTCTCGTAGTAAACGCGCATCAGGATCTCGGCGAGCAACCCCAGCAGGATGAACAGCACGCCGGTGAACAGCGACAGCAGGCTGATGCTGGGCAGCGGGGTGCGGATGAGGTCGGTGGCGTCGAAGAACTTGAGGTAAAGGGCATAGAAGCCGAAAATAAAGCTCGCGGCCAGCGACAGGAAGCCCGCCGAGCCGAACAGATAGATGGGGCGGTTGGAATATTTGTTCAGGAAATGGATCACCATGAGGTCGAGCACGACCTTGAACGTGCGGTTGAACCCGTACTTGGAAGTCCCCCAGGACCGCGGCCGATGCCTCACGGGGATCTCGCACACCCTGGCCCCCACGGTTCGCAAATAGACCGGGATGAAGCGGTGCATCTCGCCGTAAAGGTGGATTTTGCTCAGATACTTGCGCCGGTACGCCTTGAGCGTGCAGCCGTAATCGTGGAGCGCCAGGCTGGTGACCCGGCCGATGAAGTAGTTGGCCACCTTGGAAAGCTGCGTGCGCAGCCAGGGGTCCTGGCGATCCTTGCGCCAGCCGGAAACCACGTCGTGCCCCTCCGAGAGCTTCCCCAGCAGGAGCGCGATGTCCGCGGGGTCGTTCTGCAGGTCTCCGTCCAGGCAGACCACGATTTCGCCACTGGCGAAGTGGAAGCCGGCGGAGAGCGCCGAGGTCTGGCCGAAATTGCGCTCAAGCTGGATGAGCCGCAGGCCCGGCAGCGCGCCGAGGTGCGCCTGCACCGCCTCTTCCGTGCCGTCCGTGCTGCCGTCGTCCACGATCAGCACTTCGAGGAGTTCGTAGGGCGGCGGCAGCCGCATGGCGCGCAAAGCCTCCACGAGCAGCGGGATGTTGCCGCGCTCGTTATAGACGGGCACCACGAGGCTCACCGTCTCGCGCTTTCCATTTTCCGCCGTGGGGTTCATTGGGGGCTCTCCATTATAGGACCTTCCTCATTTTGCCCGCGGTCCCGGACCAGGGCTCGCCGCCGCCGCCGGTCCTTTTGTTTGCGCACCTGCCGTGCCGCCGCCGCGCGCCGGGCCACGCGGCCCGTCCGCGCCTGTTCCACGGCGTCGAGGAGGCCGCGCAGCGCCAGCAGCCGGTTGCGTTCCAGGGATCGGGTCGCATGACTGCGGGCTGACGCGCCGCTCTGGCGGTGCGCCAGAGTCACGCGGTTGGAGGTCTTGTTCACCTTCTGCCCCCCCGGACCCGAGCCTTTGGCGCGCGACTCCTCGATGTCCTCCCAGGTGACGCAAAGCTCGCGCATGCGGCGCTCGATTTCCTCCAGTGCGGAAGGCGTGAACCGTGGTTTTACCACGGGTAGTGAAACACCACGTGCCCCACGCCCAGCGCCGCCACCGCCAGGCTGCCCGCGGCGATGAGGCCGATGAGCAGCCGGGGGCGCAGCACCCCGGATTGCACCAGCAGGCCGGCCCACACGGCCCCGAAAACCAGGCTCAGGCAGTAGGGGCTCGCGCCCCAGCGCAGCAGGCTGCAGTGGTTGGCGAAGTTATCGCAGATGCAATGCGGCGTGAGCAGGACCGGGGCGGCGAGTGCCGCGAGGCGCAGGGCCGACGGCTCCCGCCGGCCGCGCCAGAGCAGGGCGATCACCAGGGGCGCGACGCTGTAACGCAGGACGGTGCACAGCGCGTTGCACCCCGCGAGCCCGTCCGAGCACAGATAGAAGGACGCGGCGCAGGCCAGCAGCACGCCTCCCAGGGACAGCGCGACCGCGGCCGGGCCCGATGGCGGAACCAACGGGCGCCGCAGAATTTCATAGGTGAAGAACAACGCCGCCGCCAGTGCGATAAGGCTGCCGAAGGCGAAAACGGGCTGGGTGCGCACCTCGTAGAGCAAACCCGCGCACAGCGCGCAGATCAGGCCTCCGTCCAAGGTGAGGACAACGCGCAGCGAGGGACCGCCCGCGATTCCTCCCACTCCGGCCAAAAACACCGCGCACACTCCCGCGAGATAGAGCGGCCAGCCTTCCAGGGCCGAGCGCAGCGGGGTCTGGGCTGCGGGGTGATAAAATTCCAGACCCAGGGCGATATGGTTTTCTTCATGGCGCTCGAAGGCCGCCAAGTGTCCGCCCGCGAACTCCGTTCCCTGGACGCGCCAGATTGCGGCCGTGCTGCCAAGCCCGTGGTGAGGATAATCGAGGGGGGACGCGGAAGCCCGACGTCCGGCCCAGGCGGGGAACAACAACTCTAAACGCTTTTGCGTCTCCGCGCCTCCCCCGGCACGGGCGAAATCCACGTCCGTGGGCGCATACTTCACGGTATAGACCTCCTTGAGCGAGCCATCGGGAAAAAAAATAGCCCCCCAGCGCCGCCCGCGGCGCATGGAAGAGCGCGCGCCTTCGAAGAAGGAAACCCGCCAACTGAAAGGGCTGGCATAAGGGGCTAACTGGGCGAGTTTCGCGCCGTTGAATCCCAGGTCGCGATAGCAGCGCAACAGCTTTTCGTCGACTTCGTGACGCACGGCGGCGTAGGTTTTTTCGGGAGCTGGAAAGCCCGCCAGCTCAAGAGCCGCTCGCGCCTTTTGTTCCATGTCGCCGGGTGGCAGAGGCCGATCCTGAAGTTCTGCGATATGGCCGGCCGTTTCCTCCAGCAGTGGTAAGAGCGGCAACTCCCCGCCGCGTTGCAATTGCAGGAACTCGGCTCCACAGCCGAGATAGAGACCCGCGAGCAGGAGGTACGGAACAAAGCGGCCCGGGCCGCCTGCCGGCGCGCCGGGAAGCGAGGCGTTCACCAATTGGCCGTCCAGGTCCCATCCCACTCGGGGGGCGGGGGGGCGGCCTTGAACTTGCGGCAGCGGTCGCGAAAAGTGGCGCAGGGGCCATCGTCGGCCACCAGCGCCAGACCCTCGGTGAACCGCGCCTCGGCCTCGTCCCATTTGCGCTCCAGATAGAGCTTGCGCCCGGCGGCGAAAATCTCCACTACCTTGAGCTTCTGCTCGCTCACCGTGCAGTGTTCGGCCACGAAGCGGTGGTACTCTTCCGGCATGGCCTGGGCTTTGGTGGCGAAGGTCTTCATGGCGGCCTTGATTTGCAGCCATTTGTCGGCCCGCTGCTTCTCCAGCGCCGCCAGCTCCTCGGGTTTGGTGGAGCCTTCCGGCTGCTGCAGCAGTTCCTTGAGGTAGCCGGCGAAAAGCAGCCCGATGCGGTCGTTCTTGGCGGGGAACTGGATGCGTTTCTGGAAGCAGACCACGTTCTTCTCCAGGCTGTCCACCACGCGCTCGTACTCGTCATAGACCGGGCGATCCACCTGGCCCAGCAGCCCGTTCACCACGTAGTTGTAGCGCCGCAGTTGAAGCTGGATCTCCGCCAGGCGTTTCAGCGCGGGGTCCTTGGCCTCCGCCGCCGCCTTCTCGTAGCGCGCGATGTCGCCGCGGTCCACGGCGGTGAGCCCTTCCAAGATCTTGGCCTGGTCGTATCCCTTGAGCTTTTCCTGGAGGGCGCGGAACTCGCTTTCAAGTTTGGCCACATCCACCCGATCCTTGAGCTTCACCACCTCGATGCAGCCGTCCTCCAGGGCCTTGAAGGACAAAACCAGAAGCTCCTTGAAAGGCCCGGGGATGGCTTTATTCGTGTAGTATTCGTGGTAGGCCAGGATCTTCTCGGGGATGATGCGATCCCAGCCCTCGACGGCGAGCTTGGGGACGGGCTGGCCTTTCCAGTACTCGAGGAACCGCTCCTTGCGCCAGCCCAGCACCTCGTAAACCGGCTGGGTCACGTGGGCGTAGGCCACCTGGTCCAGCAGCCGGGTGAGGATGCGATCCTCGGACTGGCGGTGGGTCTCGGGACCGATGGCGATCCAGGTCTCCCACATCTTGTTGGAGGGCTCGAGCTCTTCGGCCATGGCCACGGCCTCGCCCAGGGCGCAATACTGCATCTTGTTCTCGCTGCCCATGTTGCCCGCGCTCACGGTGCCGGTGTTGACGCCCATGCGCGCCTTGATGAGCACGCCGTACTTGAGCTGCAGCATGCGCTGCACCACCCACAGTTCCTCCTGCTGCAACAGGGCGCTCCAGCAGGCCTTCCAGGCGTGGCCGGAATCGGCCACGGGCAGGCCGAAATCGGCCTTGATGGCGTCGCCCTCGTACTTCTCCACGTAGCCCTTGTAGGTCATCACCAGGTTGCTCATGGGCGTGAGGTAGAGGTTCAAGATGTTGGCGAGCTCCTGGGCGGTGACGCCCTCGGAGATGGTGGTGAAGCCGCTCACGTCCGAGGAGAACATGCTGGCCTCGACCTTCTCGCCGCGCAGCGAGAATTTCTCGGGCTCGTTCTCCATCATGGCCAGCACCTCGGGGCTCACCATGGCGGCGAACATGCCGCGGATGCGGCGCTTCTCGCGCTGCTGCTCCCAGTACTGGAAGAGCAGAGCCGCCACGAACCCCAGCACCAGGGCCAGCACGGGGGTGATCACGGGCACGATGAAGCCGCGCGCCTCGAAGATCAGGAAGCCGCCGTAGAAATGGGCGAGGACGCCGAGAATGAACAGGGGCAAGGTGATCCAGATGCGCGTCGTGAGGGCGACGATGGCCATGACGATGGCACAGAACGCTACCATGGGGATTTCCAGGAAGCGCATGTCGTGGATGAAAGCGCCCGTAAGGATGGTGTTCATCACCATGGGAGTGAGCGACGCCATGGGGTCGCGCTGCGAGTAAGGCGTCGGGTTCAGGGCGTTCAAGCCCGTGGCCGTGAGGCCGATGAAGACGGCCTTGTCCTTGAAGTCGAGCAGCGTCACGTCACGCTCCACCCCGGCCACTTTCACATGGATGGAAGGCGGAAAGCAGAGCGGCCCGACTTCGGCGCCACGCCCGCCCCGCAGGACCTGGCGCGCCATCTCGTAGTTGTTTTCGATCCAGCGGCGTTTCGCGCGCACGTAGCGGTAGGGAATGAGGTAGCCGGCTTTTTCAATCTCATCCAGGCTTTTCCCGAGTTTCTTTTCGAGCAGGCGTTTGCCATACGCCGCCTCGTCCTCCGCGCTGAACTTTACGCTGAAAACGATGTCTTTCTTGAGTTGCACGATGTCGGAGACGAGGTCGGCGTCCATCATGGCCTGAAGTATTTCCATGACGGTCTGATTGTTCATGCCGTGCTGGTAAATGAGGTGGTAGATCGAAGCCATGTTTCCCTCTACGCCGAGCGCATCCATGAGCTCGGTCAGGGTGTGCTCTTTGCCCCTGGCCAACTCGCGGGCCATGATCTGGTTGAGGAAGAGGCTTTCGTAGATGCCCACGTAGTCTATTTCGTAGAGTTCAATGGCGGACTCCTTGCCGCGCGGTCCATAGAAGGGATGCTTCAGAGGTTCGAAGAGCTCCCAGGCCTTCTCGACGGCATCCTTGCCGTCGAACTTGTCGTCCATAAGGTCCAGGACCGTGCGCGCGAACCAGAGGTAGAGGGACTCGTAGAAGATCTTCGGGAGGTCTTCCGGGCTGATGAGCCCCGCCTGGGCCACGCTACCCTGGAAACGCTGCAACAGCTCTTCCACGGCCTTCATTTCCGGCTGAAAGGGCTCGCTCGGGACCATGCGCCGCGCCATGTCGCGCACGGCGAAGTGGCCGATCACGCTGAACATATAGGATTTCAGGTTCTGGTGCTGATCCCTGGCGGTCCAGTTGATGTACATCATGCCGCGCTCGTCAATGGGGATTTCGAGGTTGCCGCCGCGCGGCGAGCGCACGTTCCTGAAGCGCAGGAAGCGGCCCGGCTGCACTTCGATATCCTCGATTTTGCACCCGAGGTAATGGGCGGCGGCGACGACGCCCTGGGAAAAGAAGATGGTGCCGTCGTAATAGACCAGGGCCGGAGATCGGCGCACCACGCCGTCTTCATCGGGGATGATGCGGTTGAAGCCCACGCCCTGGACGAGCGGGACCAGCTCGGCGGTCACCGGCACCACGTCCACGGCCTGCAGCAACTGGCCCGGCCCGGCCGGCCAGGGCTGACCGAAGCGGCGCAAGCCCTCGACGGCCTCGCGTTTGGCCTGGATGAAGCGGTTCTTGCGCTCCTCCGTGCGGCGCCGAAGCTCAGCCGGATCGTCCTGGTGGTCGGGGATGACGAAGGAGTTGCTCAGGATGGCGTGGGGATAATCCTGGAGCACGCGGCGGAAATCCCCGTTGTAGTCGGGTACCAGTTTCGCCAGCTCCTGATGCAGCGCCTCGCCGGAAAGCCCGGCGGCCAGTTTTTCCTTGAGCTGCTTCTCCATTTCAGCGGCGCGGTCGGGGTTCACGACGATGCTGCCCGGCGCGTCGAAGGTGTCCTCCATCACCAGGCCGAGGTGGGCGCCGTAGTTCTGGAGCACGCGGAAGGACTCGGCGTATTTGTTCCAGCCCCAGGGCCAGCGGCTCAGGGCCACCGAATTGTCGTAGATGGTCCAGAGCGCGATGTTCTCATGGTTCTTCACGTCGCGCCGCAGCACGTAGAAAGAGTTGAGCAGGGTGAAGTCCGGCTTGGAGAAAACGCCGACGGCCTTGAGTACCAGGATCAGCAGGGCGACGATGATCCCCAACAAGGCTCCCTGGAACAGGCGGCTTTTCGCGAGCAGGTTCAGCAGCGGTTTCAAGGTAGCGAACTCGGCGCCGGGCTCATTTCTGGCTCATCCGAATAATGCGTACTTTTCAAAAGTTTTCACGCGAGGCCACGATCTGGCAAGACGGAAGTCAAATGTAATACCGGGGGGATTTTTCCACAGAGAACACAGATTAACACAGAAAACAACCAATCGTGACGGGTCTCTTTAATCAGTGCCCATCGGTGTAATCTGTGGATAAATCCGAGTTGAGGGCACGGAGCACCAGGAAAAAACTGGGAGGAGACACCACCAGAGGTTCGCATTATTCGGATGTGCCTCATTTCTTGGTCTGGACGAACTCCCCCTGCCAGTTGTCCTTGGGCGGGGTCTTGCGGTACTCGCCCACGCGATCCATGAGGCAGGTGGCGGCGTTGTCGCCGGGCATGTGTTTCAGGGCCTCCTTGAACTTGGCTTCCGCCCCGTCCCAGTCGCGCTTCCAGTAGCAGCCCAGCCCCCCTTCATAGGCCGCGCGGCCCGAGCGCTGCTCTTCGGTGAGTGAGCCCGCGATGGCCATGGTCTCGTGGTACTCCTCGCGGCGGGCGGCCACCTTTTCGGCGAAGGCCACGGCCTCGGTCTCGTAACCGCGGAACAGCTCCTCGTACTGGCGCGCATATTCGGTGGCATCGCCGCCGTAATCCGTGGAGATGTAAGCGCGCACGTCCTCCCAGGTCTTCTTGAGCGGGGGCGGCAGCTCTGCCTCCAAGGCCAGGCGCTCCTTCAGGGCGTGCACCTTTTCGTAGATGTCGTCGAGGCTGAGGTGCAGCTTGTGGGCCTCGGGTTTGTCCCCGGCCTTGTGCTGGAGTTCCTCCAGGTCCGCCTCGATGTGCTCCGTCCAGGTGTGGAGCTTCTCCTTCCAGTCGCTGCCCGCCTTGAGGGGGGTGTAGCCGCGGCCGGCCAGCCCCTTGAAATGCTCCTCCTCGATGAGGTAATTGCGCCAGGTCTCGACGATCTGGCCCTTGAGCTCCAGGAGCAGGAGTTGCGCGGATCGCTCCACCTGACCGGCAAAGAAATCGCGAATCTCCCGGGCCAAGCCGCTCTGGGTGTGCTTTGCATAATCGCTCCACAGCACCTCATAGCCGTGGATCTTCTCGGGCGGCAGCCGCGTCCAGCAGGTGCGCAGCAGCGGCAGCACGTCCACGCCTTTGCGCAATTCGCGGTAAGCCTCGGAGTGCCAGCCCATCACCTGATAGATGGTGATGGGCTTGAGCTTGCCCTTGAGGAGCAGCTTGTCCAGGATGCGCGCCTCCACGAAGTCCTTGGCCAGGGGATAGGTGCCCTCGCCGATGACGATACTGCCGAGCTGGTTGTAGATCCAGTTGGCGGGGCGGAAGCGCGCCGCGGTGTTCACGGTGTCGCCCATGATGGTGTACTGCATCTTCTTGTCGCTCCCCATGTTGCCCGCCGACACGAAGCCCGTGTTCACGCCCATGGAGGTCACCACCTTCTTGCCGAAGCGCGCCCGCACGTAGAGCTTGAAGGCGCGGAGGTCGAGCTGCTGCTCGATGGAGGCGAACAGGCATTTCGCCGTGTGCCGCGTGTCGGGGATGGGCACGCCGAAGTCGGCCATGATGATATGGCTTTCGTACTTATCGATGTAACCCTCGTAGCTGGTGATGATCTGGCTCGCGGGCGTGAGGTAATGGCTCAAGAGGCCCGGCAGCTCCTGCGCCGTGACGCCCTTGGCCATGTCGGCGAAGCCCTCCAGGCTGCTGAAGTAGCTGGTGCAGGACTGGCGCACGCCGGAAAGCGAAAATAAGTCGGGGTTTTCCGACATCACCTTGAGCACGTCGGGGGAAACCATCTTGCCGAACATGCCCTTCACCTTCTGCTTTTCGCGGAAGGCGAGGTAGAGCTGCACGCCCATGGAGACGAGGTGCGTGAACACCAGCGCCAGCGAAGGCGCCACCCACTCCACGTGGTGGCCGGCGGCGGAGAAGCGCTGCAGGACGTAGCCGGCGAAGGCCGCGAGACACAGCACCAGGAACACCGCCCCCACCGCCTCCGAGAAGAGGTAGGAGACCACGCCCATGAGCAGGGCGAAGCCGAAAATCCACGCCAGGGTTTCCGCGGGCCGCGGGTAGTGCAGGAACTGGTGGGTGATGAGGGTGTTGATGGCGTTGGCGTGCAGCGCCACCATGGCGCAGGCCTTCTGGTAGGGCTGGGGGTTGAGGTCAATGGTGCCTTCGCCCTCAAGGCCGATCATGAGGATCTTGTCCTGCAGCATGGTCGGCGAGAGGGCGATATCCTTGCCGCCCGCGCGGGACTTCAGGCAGGGAGGGAAATACAGCGGCTGCACCTTGTCGAGCTCGCCCTTGGCCAGGAACCCCAGCACGTTGCGGGCGATCTCGCGCTGGTGGTCGGCATCGAGCTTGGGAAACCTGGTGGTATCCGGCGCGAAGCTCTTAAAGTCAAGGGTATCGGCGTCAGCGAGGTGGGCCAGGGCGTGGTCGCGATCCTGCGGGTTGGCCCGCGCGCGCACCTCATCGGCCAGCCGCAGGCCCTGGAGCACCCTTGCGGGGTCGGCCGTCTTGACCCAGGAACTTCCCATGGCCAGCAGCTCGGCGTCGGGCTGGTTCAGACGCGGAGCGCATAAGGCGGCGAAGGCCGCTTCCTCGGCCAGGGGCCGCATCTCCTCCGGCGGCACCATCTTGTCGCGGCGCATCAGCTCCACGAGGGCGGCGGCGGACTCACCGGCTTTTGCCGGCTCGGGCGGGTGCTCGCGCATGACCCGCTTGGCCTCATTCAGCGCGTAGTAGAAGGCCAGTTGCTTGTAGGAGATGTGGAAGAAGGTGTCGAAATAAGGCCCCGACCAGTTCATGCGCAGGCGCATTTTTTCGTTGACCGGGATGCGGAAGGTCGCCGGCGGGACCTCAACCCCCGAGGAGCTGCGGAAGGGGCGGGTGGCCTCCATTTCAATGTACTCTCCGGTTTTGCCGCGCACGCTGGCGAGGTCAATGCCCAGGGCGTTCTTGACGATGATGAGCGCCAGCGAGGGGTGCAGGTGCCCGTCGTAGTAGAGGAACATGGGATAGTCATACACCGTGCCGGTGAGGGCATCGGGCACGATCTGCTCGAAACCCACGCCCGCCGAGGCCTTGGACAGGCTCGCCAGAGGCACGGTGATGTCCACGTTCCAGTCCACGGCGTTCGCGAGGAAGGGCAGGGAACCTATCGTGTAGGGCAGGACCGCCTCGTAGTTCGCCTTCTGCTCGGTGTTCCAGTTCTTGCGAGTCTTGCTCACGAAGTCCTCGATATCCTCTTTTTTATCGGAAAGTTTGTACTGTTTGGGCTGGGCCAGGTACTCGCCGAGGTAGATGATGCCCGCCTCCTTGAGCGCGTGCTCGAACTCCGCGTCGTAATAGCGGAAGATATCCTTCGTGAGGGCGGGAGAGGCCGCCGCTCCCGGCGCGGGCGGCAGCACGTAAACGTTGCTGGGCTCGGCGTAGAACACGTCGTAGCCGGCGGCGCGCGCCCCGTAGAACTTGAGCGTTTTCACCAACGCCACGTGCATGTTGCGCGTCCAGGGCCAGCTTCCGGCCATGTCGCAGGACTCGTTGTCCATGTTGACGTAGCCCACTTCGGGCAAGGTCACGATGGGCTTGCGTTTCTGGAAACGCCAGTCCAGGCTGATGAGCTCCAGGCGGCGCAGGAAGGGCATCAGCGTGGCCAGGGCCACCAGCAACCCGCACACGGCTCCGATGGCGAGGCCGGACAGTACCAGCCTGCCGGTGTTGCGCTTCTTCTTGCCTTTTTTGGAGGGAGCCTGCGCCATTCGGGGGAACATTCTAGCCGCGGGTCGCAAAGGGGAAAGCCGGCTCCCCGGCTCCCCAATCATTGCAGCGGCGGTGCTGGGGCTATATTTTATCAGGGTTTATCCGGTGCAGGTCTATATCAACGGATCTTTCGTCCCCAAGGAGGAGGCGCGCATCTCGGTCTTCGACCACGGTTTCCTCTACGGGGATGGCGTCTTCGAGGGCATCCGCGCCTACCACGGTCGCATTTTCCGCCTGGAACAGCATTTGGATCGCCTCTACGATTCCGCCAAGGCCATCAGCCTCGCGCCGCCCCTGGAGAAAAAGGCGCTCGCCGATCTCTGCTACGAGGCGCTGCGCCGCAACCACCTGGAGGATGCGTACCTGCGCGTCATCATCTCGCGTGGCGAGGGCGACCTGGGCCTCAACCCGCGCTTGTGCCAGCATCCGGGCGTGGTGATCATCGCCGGCAAAATAGCGCTTTATCCCAAGGAACTCTACGACAACGGCATGTCGGTGATCACCGCCGCGACTCCGCGCACCAACCCCGAAGCCCTGAACCCGCACATCAAAAGCCTCAACTACCTCAACAACATCCTGGCCAAAATAGAAGGGCTCGAGGCCGGCAAGATGGAGGTGCTGATGCTCAACACCCAGGGGTTCCTGGCCGAGGCCACGGGCGACAATATCTTCATCGTGCGCCGCGGTGAAATCGCCACGCCCCCGGAATCCGCCGGCATCCTCATGGGCGTGACGCGCCAGGTGGTGCTGGAGCTCGCGGCGAAAACCGGTCTCCCCTGCCGCGAGCGCGACCTCAACCGCTACGACCTCTACGTCGCCGACGAGTGTTTCCTCACCGGCACGGCGGCGGAAATAATCTCGGTGACCGCGGTGGACGGGCGCACCGTGGGCCACGGCCGGCCCGGTCCGGTGACACAGCGGCTGCAAGCGCTGTTCCGGGAGCTCACCCAAGGATAACCGGTGCAAGCCTCCGCTCTGCCCGCCACGCGCAAAGCCGCCGGCGTCCTGCTGGTGCTGCTGGCGGCTTTCCTGGCGCTCTCGCGGCTCACCTTCGATCCGGGCGATGTCGCCGTTTTCGCCCATCCCCCGCACGAGCCCGCGGCCAATGCCTGCGGCTGGCTCGGAGCGCACCTCGCTTCTGCCGTGCTGCTGGCCTTCGGCGAGGCTTACTGGGCGCTCCCGCTGCTGGCGCTCTACCTCTGCTACCGTTTGCTGCGAGCCGAAAAGCTGAGCGCGGCGGGCTTTTTGCACGGGCTGATGCTCTCCCTGCCCGTTTTCTCTCTTGCCATCTACCTCTTCAACCAGGAAACGCCTCCCTGGGCCCCCTCTTACGGCGGGGTGTTCGCGACTTTTTTCGGCGACATCCTGCTCGAACACCTGGGCCGGGCGGGAACCTGGCTGCTTGTGGTCGCCGGGCTGGCCCTGCTGTACCTGAGCTTGGACCTCGGCACCGTGCTCGCGGACGCCTGGGCGCTGCCGCGCCTGCGCGGTCCCGCCCCGGCCCCGGGAGCCGGTGAACCAGCGCTGGATAAAGGTGTCGAGCCCAAGAAAGGCAAGGGCGAACCCATCTTGCAGCCGCCCATCCAGATCCTTCCCGATCCGGCGGAGGAACCCGAGGGCACCGGCGCACCGGCGCGTCCCGCCGCCGAGCGCAAGGCCAGCCCGGCGTTGCCGCCGGGAGTGCGCCACGCCTCGCCCATCAAAAAGCCCAGGAACTTCGCGTTGCCGCCCGACTCTATCCTGGACGCCGCCGCTCCGGCCGTCTCCGATGGCGCGGCGGTGCTCAAGGAACGCGGCCGCAGCCTGGAGGAGATGTTCGAGGTGTTCAAGGTCGGCTGCAAGGTGGTGGGCATGCGCCACGGCCCCACCATCACGCAGTTCGAGCTGGCGCTGGAGGAGGGCGTGCGCGTGAACAAGGTGACATCCCTCTCCAACGAAGTGGCCATGAAGCTCAAGGCCCAGAGCGTGCGCTTCGTCGCGCCCATCCCCGGCCGCGACACCGTCGGCATCGAGGTGCCCAATATCCAGAAACAGACGGTGAACCTGCGCTCGGTGCTGGAGCATCCCCACTACAAGGACGCCGTGAGCCGCATGGTGCTGCCCATGCTGCTCGGCAAGGACGTGGTGGGGGAGCCGCTCATCTCGGACCTCACGCGCATGCCGCACCTGCTGGTGGCCGGCACCACGGGCTCGGGCAAGTCGGTATGCATCAACGGCATCATCGTGAGCCTGTTGCTGCACCACTCGCCCGAGAGCGTGCGCCTCATCCTGATTGACCCCAAGGTGGTGGAGATGCACATCTACGAGGACATCCCGCACCTGCTCACCCCGGTGGTGGACGACACCTCCCAGGCCGCCTCCATCCTGGAGTGGGCCTGCACGCGCATGGACGAGCGCTACAACCTGCTGTCGCGCTTCGGGGCCAAGGACATCCGCAGCTTCAACAAACTGCCGCGCGCCAAGATCCGCGAAGTCCTCAAGGAGGGCGAGCGCATGGAGGACATCGAGTGGCCCATGCCCTACTTCGTCATCGTGGTGGACGAGCTCTCGGACCTCATGCTCACCGGCGCCAAGGAGGTGGAGATCTACATCACGCGCCTCGCCCAGAAGAGCCGCGCCGTGGGCATCCACGTCATCCTGGCCACGCAGCGGCCCTCGGTGGACGTCATCACCGGCCTCATCAAGGCCAACATGCCCACGCGCATCGCCTTCCATGTGACCTCGGCTATTGACAGCCGCACCATCCTGGACCAGAAGGGCGCCGAGAAGCTGCTGGGCTCCGGCGACATGCTGCTCATGCCGCCCGGAAGCTCCTCGCTGGTGCGCGCCCAGGGCATCTACGTCTCGGACGACGAGATCAAACGCGCCGTGGAGCACTGGAAGAAGCAGGGCGAACCCGAATACGAGGACATCCGCGTCCCAGTCCACCATCAGGGCGGGGAGTCTCGGCCCATGAGCGCGACCGTGAGCGGCACCGGGGACGACGAGGGCGACGACGAGGAACTCTACCCCCAGGCCGTGCGCATCGTCATGGAGAGCGGACGGCCCTCGGCCTCCTTCGTGCAGCGCCAGCTCAAGGTGGGCTACAACAAGTCTTCGCGCCTGGTCGAGATGATGGAGGAGCGCGGCCTCGTGAGCCCGGCGCGCGGCAGCGGCAAGCGCGAGATCATGGTGGACGCCCAAAAATGGCTGGCCGAACACGGCGGCGGGACGCCGGGTGCCGCAGAGGAAGAGGACGAGCAGGGCTGAGACGCGGCCCGGCGCGCCCCGCAAGGGTGCGCGTAAAGCAAAAAGCCTGTTGCGGCGGCTTCAGGGCGAGAACGACGAACTGCGCCGTTCCGGTGCCTTCAAGCAGGCCCTCCATCTCGAAGGTCCCATGGCTCCGCGTATCCGCATGGAAGGCCACGGTGAAGTGCTGGTGCTCTCCTCGAATAATTATCTGGGGCTGGCCAACCATCCCGAGGTGATCGCGGCTGGGGTGGCGGGGCTGCGCGCTTTTGGCGCCGGCACCGCCTCGGTGCGCTTTATCTGCGGCACGCTCACGGCGCACCGCGACCTCGAACAGGGTCTGGCGCGTTTCCTCGGCACCGAGGCCGCCTTGAGCTACGTCTCCTGCTGGAACGCCAACACCGGGTTGCTGCCGGTCCTGGCGGGCGACGGCGATACGCTCATCTCTGACGAACTCAACCACGCGAGCATCATTGATGCCTGCCGGCTTACCGGGAAGGGCGTGGAGCGGCGCGTTTACCGGCACGGAGACATGCAGCAGCTTGCGGAAATCCTGAAGGAGAGTGCCCAGCGCCGCGCGCGCATCGTGGTGACGGACGGTGTTTTCAGCATGGAGGGCGACTTGGCGCCGCTGCCCGACCTCGTGACACTTTGCCAAAAGCACGACGCGCTGCTGGTGGTGGACGACTCCCACGGCCTGGGCGTTTTGGGAAAACGCGGTGCCGGCACTGCCGAACACTTCGGTCTCGCCGGAAAGATAGACGTTATCACCGGGACTCTCGGCAAGGCGCTGGGCGGCGCGGCCGGGGGCTTCGTCGCCGGGCCGAGCGCGCTGGTGGATCACCTCTTCCAGAAATCGCGGCCGCTGCTGTTCTCCAACGCGCTGCCGGCCACGGTGGCCGCGAGCGCGTTAAAAGCCCTGGAAGTGCTGGAGCGCGACCCCGGCCTGCTTGCGCGCCTGCGCGAGAACACGCGCTATTTCCGGGAAAAACTGCTGGTACTGGGCTTCGCGCCGCTTCCCGGCGAGTCGGCCATCATCCCCATCCTCATCGGCGCCACCGCCAAGGCCATGGCCGTGAGCCAGGCGTTGCTCAAGCGCCGCGTCTTCGTCACCGGCTTCGGCTACCCGGTGGTTCCCGAAGGCAAGGCGCGCATTCGTATCCAGATGTGCGCCGCCTTCACGCGCGCCGATCTCGACGAGGCGCTGGCGGCTTTAAAGGAGGTCAAAGCGGAACTGGGGCTCTGAGGAAACGCCACGCTGGGGCTATTTCAGGGAAAAACTGCTGAAACTGGGCTGCGCGCCGCTTCCCGGCGAGTCGCCCATCTTCCCCCGGCGCGCCAAGTTGTTCCAGATCATCCTGCACTAAAATCACGATGGCTCCGTGAATCCAATTTCTAATCGGCTTTCAGTGCTGCTTTTTGCCGCCCTGCCGTTCATGGCACAGGCGGGAATGAAGCCAATACGTTTGCCATCGCAGCCAAAGTCGCTAATTCTGGAAACGCGGCACCTGCGCTGGGAAATCTCCACGGACGGAAAAAACCTTGCCTTCGTTGACAAGAAAACCGGCAAGGATTATTGCGCCCCAGCGCAGCCCAACGCTTTCGCCTGGATAAAAAAGGCGGGTGGGGTCCACCCGGCCACGGATATCGGGTTGCTCGGCGACCTGCTGGACATCAAGTTCGGCCAGACCGGCAGGAGCGTCAAAATCAGCGTGAAAAACCTGGAGGATTTCCTGGTTTTGGAGGTGCAGGAAAGTGGGGCGTCGGCAGGGACGCATCTCGAAGGCGTCGAGGAGCTGAACTTCTGCGACATCTCACTGGCAACTGACGACTCGTATAGTGCCTGCGTGCTGAGCCGGAACCTAAAAACCCGGGTCAGCGCGCTCCCTGGACCCTCCTCAAGACTGCAAGCCACCTGCTTCCCGCGTTTCGGTTTCGGCGCGGCGGTTTCCGTGATCGGCTGCGCCCCGGGTGTGATGCGCGAAACCCTGAAAAAGGCATGCTCCGACGCCAAGGAAATCCCCAGCCTTCCCACCGCCGGACCCTGGGGATTGGACGCCGCGATCAACAAGGGTTCTTACCTGTTCAACTTCAGCAACCTGAACGAAGCGAACGCTGACGCATGGATCGCCCTGGCCAGGGAGCTCGGTGCCAATCAGATCGACATGCACGGCGGAGACAGCTTCCGGTGGGGGGATTTCAAATTCAACCCGGCCTATTATCCGCGGGGAGAGTCCGACGTGAAGGCCGTCATCGCCAAGCTCCACGCGGCGGGCATCAAAGTCGGCCTGCATACCTATGCTTTTTTCGTGGACAAAAAGACCGCCTGGGTGAGCCCCCAGCCCCACCCCGACCTTGCCAAGGATGCGATTTTCACGCTGGCCTCCGACGTCTTGGCCGACGTGCCGACGGTGCCGGTGGGCGAGGACCCCAGTGCCATGTCAACCGTGACCGGATACGCCATTCCGAATAGCGTCACCCTGCAGATCGAGGGCGAGCTCATCACCTATTCATCCATCAGCCAGCAGCCGCCTTACTCCTTCGGCAACTGCGTGCGCGGAGCCTGCGGAACCAAGGCGTCGGCCCACCCCAAAGGCGCGAAGGTGCGGCATCTGATGGAGAACTTCGGCTGTTTCCTGCCGGAGGGTGACTCGCAGCTCTTCCTCGATGTCGCGGCCAAGACGGCGGAAACCTACAACGCCTGCGGCTTCGATATGATCTATCTCGATGCCCTGGACGCCTCCGGCATGCTGGCCGGCTGGGAAAATGCCTGGCACTACAGCGCGAAGTTCGCCTATGAGGTGGCCAGGCGCTGCAAACAGCCGCCGCTCATGGAGATGAGCATTTTTTTCCCCAACCTGTGGTTCGTGCGTTCCCGCGCCGAAGCCTGGGATTATTCCAGCAGGGCGCACAAAAGCTTCCTTGACAAGCATGGCCGGGAAAATGGCAAATACGCAAGAGCGTATCTTCCCATGTTCCTCGGCTGGAACTCAATAAACGCCTGGTGTGGACCCCAAGGTGAGCGCACCTTTGACGACGACATCGAGTACCTCTGCGCCAAGTGCGTGGGCTATGACGCGGGATTCGCCATGGTGTCCTTCCATAACGGAAGCGCTATGCCGGGACTGACCTGGGAAAACCTGTCGAATTATCCGTATCTGAAAAGAATGGGCGGGATCCTCAAGACCTGGGGCGGGCTCAGAGACAAGGGTTTTTTCTCCGATGCCGTGAAGGCCAAACTGCGCGAGCCGGGCCAGGAGGTCACCCTGGAGACCGACAAGAATGGCCAGCCCAGGCTGCGCCAGGTGAGCTACAGCAAACACAGGGTGGAACTTATCCCCGGAGGCGGATCCGCGTGGAAGGTGAACAACGACTTCGAGGCCCAGGTGCCTGGGATCAGGATCGAGGCCCTGTGCTCAGCCGCCTCCTACGAGAGTCCGGACAGCGTGGTGCTGGCGTCCTTCGCCAGTCCGGCCACCGAGTTCAGCCTGGGCGAAGCCGCGCCGGGAATAAGCGCCAAGATGGAAAGTTCCGACAAAAAACACGAGCCTTCCGCGGCCCTTGCCCGCTACAGCGCGAAAAACGCCAATCCGGCCAAGGCCGGCTCCTGGTGCAAGGCTTTCAAGCGCTTTCCCTCGCCGCCAGCCATCAGCGGTCACGAGGCCATGGGCCTGTGGATCTTCGGCGACGGACAGGGCGAGACCTTGAACTTCCAGCTCCGTAATCCCGAAGACGTGCTCGGCGGCATGGGCGAGCACTACGTGAAGGTGGACTTCGAGGGTTGGAAATACTTCGAGCTCGTGGAGCCGGAAGCTGAACATTACCGCGATTTCGACTGGCCCTACGCCAAGAACTACCAGGATGGTTTCGCGGCCTACAAGGTTTATCGCTTCAACGTGAACTACGCCACCCTGAGCGAACTGGCCATCTGGTACAACAACGTGCCTGCCGGAAAAACCGCAGCCTGCCACCTGGGTTCGATCAAGGCGCTCAAGTTGGCTGACGCCGGGATCCAGGACTGCGCCGTGACCGTGAACGGCAGGCGACTGCGGTTCCCCGTGGCGCTTCCCACGGGCGCTTACCTCGAATTCCGGCCGCCTTCCGATTGTCGGGTTTTCAGTCCGGAGGGCAACCTGATCGCCGAACCAAGAGTCGAGGGCGAGCCGCCAATGCTGAAGAGCGGCGAGAACAGCGTCGAGTTCCGTTGCGCCTCCAGGCCTGGCATCCGGCCGCGAGCCCAGGTCACGCTGATCAGCCTGGGATCGGTGCTGTGAGACGCCAGAGCTGGATCCTGCGCGTGGGCTGGACGACGCGGCTCAAATCGCCCGCGCGACGTCCTCCATGGGCGCGTTCACTTTGCGGGGGATGATGTTGAAGGATTCTTGAGGCACGGCCAGCGGCACGTCTTCGCGGCGCGTGCGCTTCCAGTGTTTCTCGGCCTGATCGAGCAGGCGGAAATCGCGCTTGCTCATGATCTGCTGGAGGCCGAGCAGGTCCATGGCCGAGAAGTTGCGCGAGATGCTCACCGTGGGTGAGGAGGCGTCGCCCAGCGAGAGGATGAACTGCTCGAGCTCCCCGCCGTACTGCTCGATGATGCTGTTCTTGTAGGTGTAATACCACTCCGAGCCCGGATAAGGGGTGGCGAAATGGGGCTTGGAGTGGATGCCGCAGGTCACCATGTGCGTCAAGGTGGTGCGGATGCTGTCGAAGCTCTCGTCGGGGAAGCCGATGATGATGTTGGGGATGGGCCTTACTCCCGAGTCCAGGCAGGTTTGCACGGCTTCGACGTTGCTTTTCTGGGTCGTGCCCTTGCCGAGGTGCTTGAGGATGTAGGGGTCGAAGGACTCGATGCCGTAAACCAGGTGCGAACAGCCGGCCTTGAACATGGCGTCCAGGATGGGCTTCTTGGCCAGCGTGGCGTGGCTGGTCCCCGACCAGTGCACGCCCGTGCGGCAATTCTCGTCGTGGGGCACCCCTTTGCGGCGGCATTCCGGTTGCAGCCCTTCCTGGATCCACAGCTCGCAGAGCTCGGGCAGCCACAGGCCGCGACTGGCGGCGTTCATGGTCATCATGTTCTCGTCAATGAAGCTCACGAAGTCCACCTGGTATTTGCGAATTAACTCTTTCACCATGCCCACGATGTACTTTGGGCTGTGCCATCTGATGTTGCGCCCGTAGGTGAAGCGCACGTCGTTCACGCCCTGCTCGTTGGGCTCCACGATCATCTCGCCGGTGGTGCCGAGGTGCCAGCAAAATTTGCAGATGAGGCCGCAGCCCAGGCTGCCGTTGATGTCAATGCGCCGCTTGGCGGTGTAGGACTCCTCGCTGAAGTAGAGCTGCGAGCCCTTGGGAAAGTACACTTCTTCAAGGGGCAGCAGGTCCCAGGCGGGGTAGGGCAGCACGTCGAGGTCCTTGATGTTGGGGCGCACCTCGTTGAGGTGCGGCGCGCCGTCCGCGCCGCGCCAGCAGACGCCCTGCGTTTTGGAGAAGTCGCGCTCCCCGCGGTCGAGCATAGCTAGCACCTCCGGCCAGGTCACGAAAGCCTCGCCGATGATGCCGAGATCGATGTGCGGAATCCAGCCCATGATTTCGAGCGGCATGCTGCTGAGGAAACCGCCACCGGCGATGACGAAGGCGCGCGGGGCGCATTCCCTGAAGATATGCACGGCCTTCTTGATGAAGCCGTAGCTGGTGGTGAGCCCGCCGATGGCGATGACGTCCCAGTCGTCGGCGCGCGCCGCCTGTTCGAGCACGCCGAAACCTTTGCGCCAGGCGTTAGCGTCGTAGATCTGCACGAGGTGCCCCTTGGCGATGGCGATGGAGGCCAGCAGCGACAACCCGTAGGGGATGTGCTTGGGCACGTCCTCCTCGCGGATGACGGGGTTGACGATGAGGATTTTGGCCATCAGCGGTGCCTCTCCAGAAACTCTTCAAGGCGCAGGCAGGCCACCTTAGGGCCGAACACGATGCCGCCCTCGGTGCAGTTGAGGGTCCGGGTTTTGAGCTCCGCGGAGATGCCGAGCAAGCTCTCGCGATAGCGGTAGTAGGAGGGATCGGTATAAAAACGCTCTCCGGTGAGCGGAAAAATGAACTCGGGGAAGTAGGGCTCGATTCCCTCCCGCCCCCCGTGCAGGTGCTGGAGTTCGTAATAGAGCTGGGTCTGCTCGTAAGGGGTGTCCGCGTAATAGCCGCAGTCCATGCCGACGAGGGCCACCTCTTGCGCCTTGAGGAGGGTGGCCGCGAAGACGTAGCAGGCGCCTCCGGTCTGGCCGCCCGTGTTCATGCAGGGCAGCCCGTTGATCTCGCGCAGCCGCCGGGTGAGGCTGCCCGGAGCACGCGGATCGTCCACGATGGGGTTCCACCAGTACATGTCGAAGCCGGCCGCCACGGCGCGGCGGGTGACAGCCGCCGAAGCCGATGAGGCGATAACGAGCCGGGTGCGCGCCGCGTGATGGTCCACCAGGTCGATGTTTTCCTGGTTCTGCCGCAGCGAGTTCTTGCGGAAAGCGACGTCGAGGTCCTGGCGCTCGAAGTAGTCGTCGCCCTGGCTATGGTTTTCGACCTCGGGATCGCCGAACCAGCGCACGATGCGGCTGGGATGGGGGTCGAGGGTCAGGACGTAATCGGGCACCAGCCCGCCTTTCAGACAGGCGATGTAGGCGCCGTCCGCGGCGACGACCAGTCCGCGATAGCCGGACTCGACGATGCGGCGGATGGAGTCGCGGCGCTTCAGGCTCGGGCCCGAGCACACCACCAGGGCCGAGCGCGCGCGCGCGGGATCCGGGGGCGCGAGATCGCGCAGGCTTTTGCGCAGGAAGGGGAGGTTGTCCGCGGCGTGCTGGACGATGCGATCCCCATGGACGCGCTGGGCGACCTCGGGGACCTTCGCAACGACGTCGAGAAAGGTCCCGTTAACCGGTCTTGCGACCGTCTCCATCACCGTCCCAATTGAGTGGCGTCCTCTCGACGTAAACCATGCTGCCGCCGATGCTGGCCAAGGCCCGCTTGCGCTGCGTCTCCGCCAGGCTCTCCGGTGGCCTTCTTTCCTCCGCCGCCACGGGATTCCTCACTTTAAAGTTGCCTTTGAGAAGCTCCGACATGGGATCCTCCTGCGTATGCCCGCCAAGGCATTATAGGTCCTATTGCGGTGAAACAATGCCATGAAAATGGGCCGGGGGCGTGCGGCGCAACGATGGCACGCTACGGCGCTAAGAACCGCCTCTGGGCCTTCCCCCGCTTTTGAAAGATGGCGAAGCGCCATAAACTGCGTGGCTCTTTCTGTTGCTAAAAACACCTCCGCCATGATTGAAGCCATCGCAAAGACGCTCGGCGACAAAGCCGACTTTTATCTGCGCCACTCGTGCCGCACCCTGGACAGGACCCTGTTGCAGCTTCCAGGGCCGGATTTCGTGGACCGGGTCTATGCCGCCTCCGACCGCTCGCCGCGCGTGCTGAGAAACTTGCAGTCCATTTTCGGCGCCGGCCGGCTGGCGGGCACCGGGTACTTGTCCATCCTGCCCGTGGATCAGGGCATCGAGCACTCCGCGGGGGCCAGTTTCGCCAAGAACCCCGCCTATTTTGACAGCGAAAACATCGTCAAGCTGGCGCTTGAGGGCGGCTGCAACGCCGTGGCCTCGACCTTCGGCGTGCTGGGTTCGGTGGCGCGCAAATACGCGCACCGGATCCCCTTCATCGTCAAGATCAATCACAACGAACTGCTCACCTACCCCAACAAGTTCGACCAGGTGCTCTTCGGGACCGTGGAGCGCGCCCATGACATGGGTGCCGCGGCGGTGGGCGCCACCATCTATTTCGGCTCGCCGGAAAGCGGCCGCCAGATCGTGGAGATCGCCCAGGCTTTCGCCCGCGCCCACGAACTGGGCCTCGCCACCGTGCTGTGGTGCTACCTGCGCAACAACGGCTTCAAG
>JAHFOS010000008.1 GCA_023261545.1 bacterium | reverse complement strand
CCTTCGACCACTTCGGCAATGGCGCGGAGCCCGGTACGGCCAAGGACTTCCAAACCCTGCCCGGGGTTCCCGGAACCGTCAAGGTTTACGACAGCCTCTCGGACTTCCTGAATCGCGGCTTCCGCCTGGAGACCCTGAACCTATCCGACGGCATCACCGCTTCCGGCAACTGGCTCAACTTCGAGGGCAACGCCCTGCTGCGCAACGTGGCGCTCACGCCGGCCTCGACTTGGAGTTTGGAGATTGCCCTCGCCGTGAGGCCTGATTTCATTGAACGTGGGGGTCGCACCATCCCCATCCAGCCGGCGCTGGAAATCCTGGAGCTCCAGACCTCCTCCGGCAATGCCCGGCTCATGCTAGAGCCCAAGCGCCTGGTGCTCACCGGCGCCGTCCAGGGCGAGGCGCCCTTCGCCCCCGGCGGCGACCGCCATGTGCTGCGCCTGATGCGCACCAGCGAGGACTATCACGTTTTCCTTGACGGCCAGTCCTTCCTCAGTGTCAATGCCACGGCCACTTCTCTCACCGGCCTTGTCCTCGGGCGCCTCACTGGCACCGGCAACTTCTCCCTGGACCGCATGGTCCTCGCCTCGGAGTCCACCGGCGGGGCCGAATTCTCGCCGCTGATTCTGCCGGGAGAAGATCCGCCAGTGCCCGAAGTGGTGGTGAGCGGCGGCAACTCCGAATCTCAAGGCCTCCTGCTCCAGTGGCAGACGCCTCCTTCCGGCGTTTCGTCCGTGGACGTGGTTTACACCACGGCTAAGGCCACCGGCTTCACTGCGGTCGAGTCACAAATTCATGTTCTCCACACCCTGCCGGCCCGCTACCTCTCGGGCAATAGCTTCCTGCCCGTTAGCGAATATTTCAAACCGAAGGACGGCGAGCCCAGGGAGGTCATCCTGGAGGCCGTGGCCTATTCCACCGACGCGCGGGCCGGTGAGGGCACGGGGCGTTCCTTCAGCTATGCCTACAGCCACACCGGCAACGCTGAGCCCAACATTGATATCGGCAGCACTGCGCTGCCGCCGGGCTGGACCTTCACGAGTGGCGATGGCCCCGGCGCGCTTTCGGGAAATACCGTGGGCCTGCCCTCCGTCTCCATCCCCGCCTTCACCGTGCCCCTGGGTTCGGACCCCGGCTTAGTCACCACTGTGAGCGGCAACCAAGTCATCAGCCCCGATGGCTTCAGCGACAATGTGACTTTGAGCGGCAACTTCTGGTCGTTCTCGGCCTTCCTGGAGCTGGGCTCCTTCAAGGGGACCTTCTTCGAGGCCACGCCCGTCCAGGGCACGGCGCTCACGCTCCTCTATGACGGCGGCAACGTGCTGCTGGGAAATCAGACCTTCCCGCTGCGCTCGCTCACCCCCGGGCGCCTGCACCACGTGGGCGTCGTTTTCCGCAAAGGGGGCAACGGGACCGGCACCGTGGAGCTCTCCCTCGACTTCCGCCTGCAGAATCGCAATCTGGACCCGGGGATTCCCTACACCGAGATTTTCGACTCCCCGGCCTACAGCGGCGACTTCACCGTGCGCTTCGGCAACCTGGCTTACGCCACCACGGCAGTTGCTTCAACCCAGCTCAAGCCCACCTCGTGGTCTGAAATCCGCCTGAGCGCCGATCCCCTCGATCCCGGCCCGGGGCTCGGCACCAGTGCCACGTTGGTTTCGCAAAGCGGGACCTGGACCTACTTCAACACCCTGGCGTTGCCCGTCTCCGAACCCGCGCCGCGCAAAACCGACACCTTCGGCTTCACCCATCTCCAGGGTACGGCCTCCGGCAACACCTTCCTGCGTTTCGGCGATGGATTGGGACTTACCGGTACATGGACCTTGGAGCTTCGGGCGCGCTTGGAGTCCATCGAACTCGATGCCGGCGGCAATGTCATCACGGCGCAGCAGGGTGAAGGTGCGCTTACGGTGAATGGCGCGGATGGCGCCGTCGTTCTCAAGCCCGAGGTGGGCACCGAAATGACCCGCTACCGCATCGTGCACACGCCCGAGGGCATCACCCTCTTCAAGGCAGGCTTAGAGGTTGGTCCCGACACGCTGATCGTTGCCACCCCGCGTGACTCCTCCAAGGCCTTTGACCTGGAACTGCGGGCCGCTCCTGGCCGGGCACTGGTCTTCCGCGACCTCATCCTCGTGGACGGCGCCGTGGACTCCGCTACTGCGGGCTTCCAGCCCCGCCGTGGGATTTTCGAGACGCGCACCGCCAAACTCGACCAGGGTGTCGCCAGCGACCGCGAGGGCCGCCTGCTCTTCGCCGAGTCCTTCCTCTCCGTGGCGGGCAATGCGCTCACCTGGCAGTTCGACGTCACGGACTCTGGCAATGTAGCTCTGGCGCGTGGAAGCCAGGTCTTCCATGACTACCTGCCCGGATCTTACGGTGTGACCGTCACCGATGCCAGCGGCTTCAAAGTGGGCCTCAGCAATCTCAATCCCGGCGTCCTGCCACGGCCCCTGGGCACGCTCGGATCGCCAGTGCTGCTCACCAGTGTTCCTTCCGGCAACTCCCTCACCCTGTCCTGGACCGCTCCGCCAGGGGAAAGCGTGGACCACTACCTGGTGCTGCTGGCCGATCCCGATCTCGGCCCCATCACCACCGGCACCAACGGCATCGTGACCCCACCGCAACTGACGGTCGCCGTGCCAGAGGAGATGCGTGGCCGCAACCTGGACCTCAAGGTTTACGCCGAGCGCACCGGCGATGATGGCCGCCTCATCCGATCTTCGCCGCTTGAGGCCGTGGTTTCGACCTATGACACGCACTCCGTGCTCATCATACCCGGCGCCGCACCGCTCGCCGATGCCGAAACCGGGGATCGCAGCGTGAACCTGCTCCTCGACCATCAGCCCGATGACCTTCAAGGCTGGGTTCTCTGGCGCAACGAGCCTGGGCAGAATCCGCCGGGACCCCTCGCCAACCCCATTAAATTCATTGTGCAATTGGGCGCATCCGCCGTTCCAAGGCTCTTCAAGCTCTCGGGCAACGCCCAGAGCTTCACCCACCTCCAGCCCTTCCAGCGGGACGGACTGCAAAGCACGGCGGCCAGTGACCTGCTGGATCCTTCCGTGAGCAACGCCGCCGCCGGATTCTTCTTCTACCACCCCACCAAGGGCGCTTTCGCCGTGCCCATCGCCAACGTGGAGAACGTGTCCGGCGAGTACACCTTGAGCCTGGAGCCCTACGACGACGCCCTGCCGCATCCGAGCGAAACCCTGCCCCATCCCAACATCGGCTCCAGGGAGAGTGGCACCGGCCTCGTACCCCTCGGCAACGTCAACACCTTGTCGGTGGCGGCCCGTCCGGTGAACGCCTCGCCGGAATTCTCCGCCGCGCGCCTGAGCCTGAGCGAAACTCCGGGCGGCCCGCTGCTGCCCAGCCTCGCCCAACGGGTGGCAGCTTTGAACCCCGCCATCGCGCCCTGGATCCGCAACACGGCGGATGGCTCGACGCTGCTCATTGGCGCTTCCGAAGCGGCCCGGCCACTCTATTTTTCGGGCATCCAAGCCCATGACCGCACCCTGACGACGGTGAAGCTCCTGGCCTCGGGAAGCGGTGCGGGCCGCTCCGCGCTCTACTCGGCTGCGGGCACGGTGGATCCGGAACACGAGGAGGACGTGACCCCGCCCTTCGTCTGGAACGCCACCGACCGGCGGGTGGAGCTCGACCTTGCTGGCTCGTTCACGCCCAGCACCTCGCTCTTCGAGGGCTTCAACACCGTGGAGATCGAGGCAGGCGACCTGGACGGGGAGACTTCAGGCCTGGCCTTGGAAATCGCCACCGCCGGAGGCAACGCCACCGGCTTGGTGTTCGACACGTCTGGGCCTGCCTTGAGCTTGGAAACCCCCAAGGCGGGCGGCGTACTCACGGGCCGGGTGGTGCTGTCGGGAACCTACACCGAGGCGAGCGGCGTGCGCAGCATGCGCGTTTTCCTGAACGACGTGGAGCACGAGGTGGACGGCACGGAGGCCACCGTCCAGAACGGCTCCTTCTGGCTGCCGCTCTCCGGGGTGCCGGCCCAGGGCAACGTCATGCTGCGCCTCGTCGCCGAGGACCTGGCGGGGAATACCAGCGAGGTCACGCGCGGGTTCACGTTCTTCAACGCCGACCTCTTCGCCTCGGCCTCTGTCGAAGTGACTCCGGGCGGCAACGTGCTGCTTTCGGCCACGGTGAACGGCGCGGTGGATGAGCCAGCAGGTCCCAAGGTGGAGCAGGTGCTGCTGAACGGCGTGGCACTGGCGCCCTCGTCCTACACCCTGGTTTATGCGGCGAACCCGAACCGCGCGCTGCTCTCCGGGCTCGATGTCACCGCCGGGCTACACCCCGGTTACAATCTGCTGACCCTGGATTTCAAGGTTCGCATCCAGCAACCGGTGGACCGCACGCTCACCCTGGTGGCAAGCGCGATCCACTATGTGAACAACGAGCAGCCGGTGCTGACGGCGGTGATACCCCCGGCGGACGAGCCGCTGTTCTTCTCGGGCAACGCGCGGACACTCAACGCCTACTCTTTCAGCTTCTTCGACCTCTCCCCCGGAGTGGATACGGGCAATGTGCAGGTCTTCACGGGCTCGGGCAATGGCGGGTTCAGCGAGGTCACTTCCAGCTTCGATATTTTCGCTGGCGGCGGGGCGCTCAAATCCGGCAACTCGCTGACCTTGCTGCGCACCCAGCCCGAGGTCAAGGTGCGCCTGCCGGAAATCGGCATCGCTGGCAACGCCGTGGAGCGCCTGGTGCGTTACCGCGTGCTGGACGCCACGCTTCAGAACCAGCCGCACCTCATCAGCGTCGCGCCAGCGCTCCTGGCCAAGGGGAAGGCCGAGCGGGTCACGCTGGAAGGGCGGAACTTCGCGAGCTTAAGCAGCGTGCGTCTGGCCAGCGAGCCGGAAGGCGCCTTTGCCCTCGACCTCCCCGTGGTGGAGAAGGTGCTGGGCGCTCGGGTGACGGCGGGCGGCAACGTGGACCGCATCAGCGTGCTGGTCTCCCCGCCCCTCACGGGTAAGGCCGTTTTCTACCTCGCCGGGCAGCCCCAGAAGCACCTGCCCATTTTCATCATCGAAGCCGACGAAGATCAGTTGAAGCTGATTTCATCCACCGTGGTGGACCTGGATGGCGACGGCGTCATCACCGACCGGGACTTGGATGCCAATGGCGACGGAGTGCTCGATTCGAGCTTCGCGGCCATCCTGAACCCCTCGCCGGATCGCGACGGAGACCATATCCCCAATCGCCTGGACAAGGATCCGGATATCTTCAATACCTCCTTCAACGCCGGGGCCGACCCGGACCTCAACGCCTCCTCCTTGGGCTACGCCTCCTCGGGCAACCGCCCCATCGTGCTGATTGACCCCGCTCCCGATGGTTCAGGCGTGGCCGCCGTGGGCAGCAACATCGCCGACTTCATGGGCACCGTGCCCCACGACACCACGCGGGTGCGTTTGCAGCATCTTTCCACCGGCGCGGAGGAGACGGCCTCCCTGGAGAAGTCGGGGCTCTACACAGCCAGCACCAACAGCGCCAAGGACGTGCTGATTTTCCGGGCCAAGAACCTGGCGCTGCTCTCGGGCCTCAATAACCTGCGCATCCTGGCGGACCTCCTGGACGGAACGTTCCTGAGCCTGGACTTTACGGTGGACGTGGACGTGACGCCTCCGGTCGTGACCTTTGACTTCCAGCGCAGCGATGGCAAGGTCGAGCGCATCCTGGGCTACAACAGCCTGTACCATGGCTTGAGCGTCGTCACAGGCCTGCGGTCCGACGGCCTTCCCGCGAGCGCACCGGTTCTCAGCCACGGCAACTACGTCATCGGCGGCCACGTGACGGACAATCGCAAAATCAAGCTCAAAACCTTCGAGCTGCGCCTGGACAATGCGCCGGTGGACAAGAGCGTGCTGGAGATTACGCAGCTTTCCGACAAGGAACTGAGCTTCGTGATCAAGGACAATGCGCGCATCAATATCCGTGAGCGCTGGGCCGGGAAGGACGCCACGCGCTTCCTCACCCTGGACCAGCTCGTTTACGGCGTCCATAACCTGCGCGTGTCGGCTTCGGACGACTTCGGTCGCTCCGACACCGAGGTACGGGTCTTCGACTTCTTCCACGGCTCCAAAGTCAAGGTGGACGTGCAACACAGCATCACACGGGGCGACACGCCGGGGAACTCCCTGAAGTCGGGAAACGATGCGGCCAGGGCGGTGGAGGAGGCGCTCAAGCATTCTTATGGGATTGTCAAAAACGGTTGGATGGGAGATTCGATAAACTATGACGTCAACCCCGTGCGGCTGGGCGAGCTCTACCACGTGAATTTGGAACTGGGCCAGCTCGATATCTTCGATTACGGCTTCACGGGGGAGGAACTCTCCATTTCCGGCAACGCCAAGAACTACGGGCCGCTGAAGGACGACAACGGTCTTGACTTTCTTCCGGGAAACAGGGTCCAACTATTCGAGGTTCGTTCACCTCAAAGCGAACAGCCCCTCTTTTCAAAGGGAGACCTGGGTGCCTTCCAGAGCCTCGCCTACGGCGAACGCCCCAATATGACGGCCTCCGGTCCCGTGGCGCTGACTTTGCGTGGGACGATCCCCACCTACGAGGGCGGGGCCATCGAGCAGCTCCACGACTCGGGGTACAAGATTTTCCGCAGCACGCCGGTGACCCCGGCGGACCTCGAATTCAAATACGAGGAGTCCTCGTCGCGCACCATTGATCACGGGAGCACCGTCGAGACCATCACCACCTACCGTTCAGGCAAGTACAACGTCCGGGCCACCCACAACGCGGCGGCGCTGCCGCTGGTGAACGGGGTGATTTTCAATACCGCCGTGGACCGCTTCAAGATCCCCGCCGCCGCGCCGGTGATTTCGAACCACATCAACATCCTGCTGAATGAGGGCGCGGGTCAGGACGGCGACACGATTCGCGAGGTTTCCAGCGGCAACGTGCTGAAAAGCGTGGCGGGCGGCGGTAGCAGCAGCAGCGGAGGAGGCGGTGACAGTGGCGGTGGCGGCTGGGACGGGAGTGGCGGAGGGGATGGCGGCCTTACAGGCCCTGGCGGCGGGACCGGCCTCACGCCGGATGAACTCACGCGGCGCACCTGCACGTTGTTCCCGGGCGGCCTCTCGCTCCAGGTGCCCGGCAGCGGGAACATGACGCTGCGCATCAGCCAGGGTGACCTGCCGCCTGAGCACGATACCGAGGGCTCCGAGACGTCGGGAACGGGCCTTACCATCACGGCGCCGCTGCCCGTTCCTCCGGGCAGTACCGGCGGCGCGACGATTGTGCCCTTCACGGTGACGGCCAACTTCCCGGCCATCATCGGGGCGCCGCCGGCCACGCCGCTCAAAAACACCAACGACCCCAACAACCATGAACTTGGATATTACTATTACAATATGCGCTACTGCCACACCTACGGCGTCACGGTGGAGGGCATCGCCGTGGGGCAGAGTCGTGGAGGCCTCAAGCTCGACGACGCGCATTTCGGCTTCGTGCCGGTATCTGAGGCTACGGCGGAGGTCGTCATTGACGAGCGGCAATTGCTGGTGGTGAATCCAGCGAACCCCGCCGAGGCCAGCACGTTGTCCGGCAACCTCCTGATCCTGGACCCGCTCTCCAGCCTGGCCGAGAACCCCAAGGACTTCCCTGTGCGCGTGCTGGTGAATGGCCGGGAAGACCTCGTCACCGCCGTGATTTTTACCTCGGAAACGGGCTCGTGGCGCGCGACCATGGAGAAAGTGCCCCTGGAGTTCGGCACCAATCGCCTGGCCGTGACGGTCATCAATGCCACGGGCACCCGCAGCCGGCGGGAGCAGGTTATTGAAATAGGGGACTCCGACCTGCGGCGCGATACCCTGAACGACTTCTTTATCTCCAGCACCTTCTCGACCCTGGAAACCATCGAGAAGCAGGACTTGCACACCACGCGCCTGTTCGGGGAATTTACAAATGATCGCGGCAAGGTCACGGCCTCGGGAGCGCAGCCCTCTTCAATCACCCTCACGCGCCGCAAGCCGAAGTTTGGTCGCTTCGAACGACCCGTGTTCGTGGTGGACAACACCCCGCGGGAAGGCTCCATCAAGCCGCCGGAAACGCCGTTCGGCTCCGAGGCCTTCGTGCAGAACCCCGGCGGCAGCGTGGAGCTGGCGTACCGGGCGCAGAAGCTCCAGCTCTATGTGGAAGGCGTGGCCTTTACCCAGAGCGGCAATAAGACGCACCTGCTGATGACGAGCGCCCAGCCCGGAACGCCGGCGCCCTTTAATCTGGATGCCTACGTTGACGCGGCGCGCCCAGGACCGATAAACTTCAAGCTCACGATTCTGAACGAGTCGGGCACAACGACGCAGCTCGGTGCGCCCAGCGGCAACGTGGCGGCGGTCATCGAAATAGCGGCCTCGGGCAACGTGGCGCACTTCGATGGCAAGGGAAGACATTTTTCGACGCCAACGCTGAACCTGGTCGAGATCCTGCCCAATGGTTCGCGCTACGATGCCGGGACGCAGAAAATCGTCATCAAGCCCGGAGAAACGGTATTGGCCGAGTTCATGACCCTCAAAGGCCGGGCACTGGTGATCCCGGCGGTGACGGATGAATACGAAGCCGTGACGGGGGTTACGCCCACCATGGGCCGCAGCCTGCCCTTGCCCTGGATGACGCTGAGCAGCGAGGTCCTGCTGCACAACCGCCAGCTCAGGTTCACCAACGGGCTGTTCAGCATTCCTGGCCGGCGCCTGCCCATGCAGGCCGCCTTCACCTACCGCTCGGGGCACCCGGGCGGTGCCGCCCTGGGCCAGGGCTGGGTGGCGAGCTGGGAGTCGTACTTCACGAACTCGGGCAATGTTTACACCTTCCACCAGGGCAACGGGCGTGTTGACGACTTCGGCACACCCAGCGGCAACGCGCTGGCCCCCCCGCCGGGTTACGCCATCAAGGCCGAGACCGCCAGCGACGGGCAAAGCGTCTTCTTCACGCACACCGACGGCAGCTTCACGACTTACCGGGCGGCGCCGGGGAGAGCCATTCTCAAGCTCCGCCAGCAAGAGGACCGCTATGGCAACAAGCTGCGCTACGACTACGGCGCCGATGACCGCCTGACGAGCATCGTGGACGACATGGACCGGGCGCATCGCTTCTTCTACGAGGAGAATCAGGCGTCAGGCGCGCGCTTGAACAAGCTCAAGGACGCGCTCGACCTCGAATATCATTTCGCCTACACCGGCAACGGCCTGCTGGAAAAGGTCGAGGTCTTCGACCAGCAGGATAGCGGGAACGTCCTCACCAAGGTCACCTACCAATACAACACCAGCGATTTGCTCACCGGCGTCGTGCTGGGCACCGAGGCCAATCCCTACGCCACTTTCGCTTACGATGGGCCTACAGCGCTCGCCACGGCGAAATATGGAAACTTGTCCGGTAACTTCCTGACCGAGAGCTTCGCCCGCACCGGCAATAAAACCACGGTCACCGATGCCAATCAGGTCGTCGCCGAATATTCCTTCGAGACGGGCACGGGCCGCAAGATGCTGTGCGAACAGGTGAAGGTGAGCCCGGGCGACCTGAATCTTACGATCACGAGGCAATACAACGGCGAGTTGCGCCTGCAAAAGGAGACTTATCCCTTGGGCAACTTCATGTCCATGGCCTACTTCTCCGTCGCTCCCGGTAGCAGGGACAAGCGTGGCACGATGAACGTCACGCAGACCCTACAATCCGCGGACACGCGCGCGAACCCCACGGGCGGCGTGACGGGCAATAACACCGAGGACCTGGTGAGCACGGCCAGCTATCACGACGCGAGCAAGTTCTTCCAGATCACGTCTTCGCTCTCCATCCAGGGCGTGACCACACAATATTTCTACGGCGCGCCCAAGGAAAGCCTGGTCAAGACCCAGACCGAAGCCCAGGGCGACATCCCCGGCACGCCCACCGATACGGTGGAGATGGCCTACAACACCTTCGGGCAACTGACCCACCGGCTCGGGGTGGATGGCAGCCTCACCTTCACCGAGTATTACGGCTCGAATTTCGAGCACCAGAACTCGAAGGATCTGGAAGGCTACCCCTACCGCACCTCCCAATCCATCGACAAGGGCCGCACTTCACTCAATACCTCTGTGATCTCGCCCTTTGATGTCAACTTCCTGCACAGCTACACAGGGTGCGACAGGTATGGCCGCGCAATCTCCTTCACCGCACCCAAAGGTGGAACCACGCTGACGAAGTACAATTTGCTGGGGCAAAAGTTGGAAGTCCGCATGCCACCGCAATTCGAGAATGATGAGCGCAGCCGGGAATTAGAGATCAATGAATACGATCAGCGGAATTTGACAGTTACAACCACCCACCGCAATCCCGTCGCAACGGCCACCACCACGACGCCGATTTATCAGTATGTCGATTCTGTCACGACAAACGCTTACGACGAAGTGACCCGCTTGCTCACCTCCACCAACCCCGTGCAGGGAGACAACGGCTTTACGCAGACGATCTACGAGGCCGGAAAGGAAAGAAGGAAGAGCGAACGCAGCGCCAAGAATGTTTATACTCACTTCCTCTATGATGGGGCGGGCCGTGTCACGACGACGATCCGTAACGACGACTTCAACCCCGACAATAATCTGACGTTGCCCACCTTTGCCATGGTGACGGCCTATAACGCCAACAGCGAGACAATCCAGGAATCTTACGCCTACGGCACCGAAGCAGGCATCCAGATTTCCGGGAATGCCCAGTCGGAGAAGACCTATGCACGCGACTGGCAGGGTAGGGCAGCCGTCGAAACTTTCACCGTGTCAGGCGGAAATTCACAGAAGGCCTGGAACAACAAGGGTCAGCATGTCACCACTGAAAACCGCGATGGCGTCGGCGCCTTGGTGGTGAGTGAAGGCTACACCTACGAGAACGGCTATCTAAAGGAAACCCAGGACGGTATCCAGGGCGTGCCCAGCTTCAGCAACGTGAACAACAAGACCGGCATCAGTTCCGCAACGGACTTCGTGGGCGACAGCTTCACCGAGGAGAGCGATGGCGCAGGCCGCAACGAGCGTAGCAGTCTTGCCGGCCACCATGTCAAGCGCATCTTCGATAAAGATAGCAACGTCAGGAAAGCCTCCTTCGGAGGCAATGCGGCGCGGTTGGACGCCACCTCGGGTTCGCCGCTGGAAGGGGCCGTGGAGCGCGAGCACAACCTCTCGAATCGCGTCAGGACGACCAAGAGCCCCGAGCTTGCGGTAGGTGCCCAGAACTCGGAAACTGCGCACGCGCCTTCCGCTATAGGACCGGACGGCGCCAAGAAGGATGCCGGTGGTTACGCCCTCAAGAAAGTCGTTGATGAAAGCGGAGCGGCAAAAGCGGACACCGAGAAAACGGATGTGGTAGGCTCGGCGGACAGGACCACCGAGGAGTTCGTGGACAGGCCCAACCGCAAGAGAATAACCTTCCGCGCTGGGCAGGCCACCGAATACCTGAGCGACCGCATGGACCGCGTGACGCGCATCAACTATTTCTACAACTCCAGCCTGACCCTGGAGCAAGTGAAGAACGGCACGGCCACGATCACGGTTTTCGAGACCTTCACTTACGACAGCCTCTTCCGCTTGTTCGAGCACCGCCGCAAGGACGAGAGTATTCTGCGCTATATCTACTTCGACAGGACGGGCGGGGTGGCGGCGAACGATAGGGACCAGCTCAAGGAGATCCGATTCTTGACTGATGAAAGCGACGGTTCGCCAGATACCCTGCGCTCGTTTGCTGACTACAACCGCTTTGGCAAGCCTGAAACCCTCAAGGAGTTCTACCCGGACAGCAGCGGAGCTTACCACAACGGGGACTATGTGCTCACGACGATCATCTATGTCACCAGCGGTACTGGCTTCAAGCAGGTTAAATCCGATGAAACGGCGGTCTTCGAGAATGGATCCGAGCTTTCCGACAGCCGCTTCAAGGTGGAAAATGATTATGACGCCAGTGGCCGGCGCACGAACCTGACCTATCCGGCCACGACTTCAGGAGGCACGGCAGACCGTCGCTTGGCGTTCACTTATGAAAACTCGCGCTATCTGAAAAAGGCAGAGAAACAGAAGAAAAGCGGGGCAAGCTGGGTGGATGACGTGGCCATTGTGGACTTCGACCGTGATCAGGATTTCAAGGTGCCCACCCAAACCGTCCAGTATGGGCAAGTCACTACATCCCGCACCTACAAGTCGGCTCGCGCTGGCTTAGTGGATAGTATTGATTTCAACGGCTCCAAGGTGGCGAACTTCAAGTATGATCTGCGCGGACTCAAGAGCGACACCGGCCAGTGGATGGCTTCAGCGGGCCAGACCAACCGCAGCTACCAGCACGATGGTGCCAGGCGCATGAGGGTGGCGACAGCAGGCAGTGCGGGTGGGATAGCTGATAAGTTCGGCAGCGACGACAACGACCTGGACGACTTTGAGAATAATACCACGCTGACGGATATAGATGGCGATCCCGTCTCCTACTCGCCCAAGACCGGCCTGGAGCGCAACCAGTATGCCTCCTATACCGATAACAATGGTGTGAGCTTGAGGACAGGAGCGCCTAGTATTTCCGCATTAAAAATGCAAATTACTCAAATCAACTTCCAACCCACAGGCTCCACACTTCCCACCGGCCACCTCAAGGAGGACGGTACAGCTTACGCCTTGAGAAGTGGATATACCTACGGATGGACCCAATCCGGCAACGCCTTCACCAACAGTGGCAACACCTTCGAGCGCTTTACTTCCGCAGATGACCGCCACGACACCGGGATGAATTTTGATTCCGGCAACGCTATCAAGTGGGAAATGGCCGTCGCTCCCGGTACTTATTTCGTGGACATCGTTGCGGGTGATCCCAATACCGTGAACCGCACCATTCCTTTCAGCATCTATGCGGAGGGTAACGCGGTTGTCACCAAGAAGCCCGACATTGTTCTCGCAGGTTCGGGGAACGTCTGGGCCGAAGGGATGATCAATGTGGTGGTGACGGACGGGAAGCTGACCATTGAAAGCAAGCAGACTGGGCCTGCGGTGGACCAGATCAACTACGTGGTGGTGGTAGCTAAGGAAAACTTGGTGCTGATCACGGGTTCCCCT
The DNA here is from genome assembly GCA_023261545.1 of bacterium. Classification (GTDB taxonomy): domain Bacteria; phylum Planctomycetota; class JADGBV01; order JADGBV01; family JADGBV01; genus JAHFOS01. Next base: position 40,679 of record JAHFOS010000008.1, on the reverse strand, counting down.
GCAAGTGGGACGGTGATCAAGCCCGCGCAACCCCAGACCACGGGCACCTTCCCCATGTCCTACAATGATCGTGGAGATACCACCGAGGATAATCAGTTTAAGTACAAGTACGATCCCTTCGACAGAAACACCGAGGTCGAGGATAAGTTCGTGGACGACACCATGCCCATCAACGTGGTGCCCAAGAAGGTTCACTACCTCTATGACGCGATGGGCAGAAGGATTCTAAGAAGATACGAAGGCCAGAATGGCGCGTTCAGAGAGTGGGGCAATGAGCGAACGGTGTATGACGGGTTAGTGGCCCTGGAGGAGCGCGAGGAAGCCACGGGTATTTGCAAGAACCGTTATTATTACGGTGACTCTATTAACGCGGTGGCTGCGGTGGAGAAGAACACCGACATGGCGGGTGATATTGACGATGCTGGGGATGAAGTGGCGGTGCCTATCGTGGACGATAGAGGAACCGTGGCAGGTGTGGCGGATAAGACTGGCACGTTGAAGGAGAAGGTTTATTACAACAGTTCGGGTCTGGCGCAGAGCTTCAACCCCGATGGCAGCACCCCGCAGAAGGATGCGTTTGACGAGAATTTAAGGACGGTGGCGGGGCTGAGGTTTGGGTACACCGGAATGTTCAAGGAGCCCATGACCGGGAAGTACAAGACGCACTTCAGGGATTATGACGCGGTGCATAGGAGGTGGATGACGGAGGATCCTGCTATGTACAAGGATTCTCAGAATTTGTACGTTTTCTGCGGGATGAAGATGGTGGATGGAGAAGACTTATATGGGGCCGAGTCTAAGGAAGAGTGGCAAAAATTGGTAGCTAAGGATGCGGGGATTTCCTTAGATGATTGGAAACCAGGGGAGGGCTTTAAATTTAACCAAGATACTATTATTAAGGTATACGAGTGGTATGCCAAGATTTTTCAGGAACATTCCGATCAATTATATTGGGCCGGTATGGCCAAGGTGGCTGGCGGCGCTGTTTATGGCGGCTTAGAGGCGATGCACAATATTCCTGCCGCGCTCTCAAAAATGGGTCCCAAGTTTGATATTCCAGAGGCAGGAAAAAAGAATATATCTAATACCATGAAGATACTGCTTGAAATGAATAAGGACATATTTTTAGATTTGGCGTGGCAGCACATGGCCTATATAACTAAACATATTGATGAAATGGAGGAAAGGCATAAGTATGGCGATCTTGACGATAAAAATTTTCAAGCATGGAAATTAATTGACGCCAAGAGTCAGGATGAAAGGTGGGCTGGCAATGAAATGCTGCTCCACAGAGAGCAGAAGAAAGTAGTGCAAGAAAATTATGATCGTCTGGCGACTATTGAGGGAGCCGCGCGAGCAATGTCTTTCATAATACAATCACCGCTTCCAAACGGAATGCCGTTCAGAGAGTATAGTCCAAATGGTGATATAACCAAGTTTGATGATCGATGGTCATGGATTGAGAAGGATATGCTGCCAAAATGGAGGGGTATGTCAGATAAAATGAGGATACATTTGACCAACAGATCCTTACACGAATTAGGGCGTCGTGATTTTGGAGGTAATGGTGAGTAGGTCCAAAGTGATGGCCGGAGCCTTCGCTTGTGCATTGGTTTTTTATGGAGTATATTTATTGAAAAAATCTCCAGAATCTATAGAAGAAATTTCTCAACACCAGGACGTTAACGTGCGAAGGCGTATAGAATGGGATTTGTCAAAAACCCGTAGCACAGATGCAATAAATTGGCCAAAAGATGGCGATCCAAAGTATTACACTATTCAGGAGAAATGCGAATTAACTATTAAGACGGAAGGACTTGTTGGAATTGATCGCGAAAATGTAAAAATTATTCATTGTTTGGCGACAGAGGGGAATATAGAAAATATTGATTGTTTTATCGAAAACATGACAAAAGAGAATGCTATTGAAAAAGCCAAAAAATACATGAAAGAATGGAATATTGCTCTCGATAAAATAAATTTTTGGATGAAAAATAATAAGCACGATGCTAATTTTGAAATTTCTAATAACCAAGACTACCCGCACGCAACAGTTGGAGTTTGCCATTCTTACGAGGAAGAACTTCCTTGGCGCGTGAATCTATCGATAAGCTGGCTTGTCCTCCCGTAATATTCAAAAACCCATCCGCCATGATCTCCCCACCTAATAAGGCCCAAGTGTCCCTCTGCTCCGCGCTCGCCATCCGCCCTTATGGCTTCGATAAAGCCGAGATTCGTCCTTCTGAACCCAAAAACGGTCCATGTGGACAGGGCTTCGCCTTCGGCCCGATGTCGGCGACGGAGAATCCCGCCGCCACGAAGTCAGGCGGCTTCGCGGTGGTAATAGTTGAGCAGCCTGCCCAGGCGCGAAAAGCGGACCACGGCGCCGTTTTTGTTGTTCGCGCGTTCATCGGGGACGGGAATCCGCCCTCCAAGTCCCTGGTGCAGCCGCTCGTGGTTGTAGAACTGCTCGATTTCACGCAGAGCGTAATGCAGTCCCCCCTCCCCAATGTAGTAGCCGCGCAGGTAGTCCTTGACGGTGCGCACGACTCTTTCGGCGTGGGCGTTCATATTGGGATGCCTGGAGCGGATGACCTCGACCTTCCGCCCCAGGCTTTGATCAGCGAGCATTCTCCCGAAGGCGCCTTTGAACAACGGGTCACCGTCGAGAAGGAGGGTGTTCGCGCCGGACATGGCGCCACCCGCCTTCAGGTGCTTGCGAGCGACTTCATCGACCCATTCGGATTTGAGGCGGCTTCATGAAAAACGGGTTGCCGGCATGGCGATAGTGAACATTACATGTAGAAACTTCCCGTCGGCATCTACAGTTACTAATGGCCAATTCTTGCGAGATGTGTCAAGGCGCGCGATTATGCGAGCGATGGTCACGGTAGGCGCTCAAAGTCTCCTTGGCGTCTTCTCGTTTGGTTGGCGCGGGTTTCTGCACCGATTCGGCATGGGACTTTCCGCTTTCTCGTTCCTCGAACAGTCATCGTCAGGTCTTTGTCTCGCCCAAGAATTTGCCGAGCTCGACATGTCCGAAAAGGGCGCGGCCACATACTGGTACGGTATGGCCTTAGCCAAGATTATTGCCGACACTGAGCTTGGGGTCCCCTGGCTTACTCATGTCGATCAGATGCGCAAAAGCGGAGCGCTGACGACTGCCTCTGGCAGCAACGAACGGGGCGACCTTGTCGGCAGAGGAACAACCGGCAAGTGGCATGTGGTTGAGGCTAAGGGCCGCAGCAACTCGTATCCTGCGTCGCTTATTGCGAAGGCTAAAGGTCAGGCCGCTCGGGTTACATTTATTCATGGCCAGTCACCGGCCACGACGTCAGCCTGCATCACCTCACTGTTCACGCAACCTATTTCCGTCCTTCTCGATGACCCGCCTGCGAAGAATGACCCCAAAGGCGAGCACTGGCAGATCGCCGAGGATGGCTTTTTCAGACAATACTATCGCGGCATCATTGAGTATCTGCGTGCATTTGGTTTTCAACATGAGCAAACTATTGGTAACGCCACCTTTACTACCGCACCTCTATTTCCTTTCTTCTGGGACATCTTTCCCTATCGGACGCCGCGGTCTTTCTACAAGGGGCGGCTTAAACTCGGACTACTGGCTAACATCTTTAATGCGCCAGAGCGAGCGCCGGATGTGTTGAAAGATATGCCACATGATGACGAGGGCAAGGTTGGCAGCGATGGAATTGCCATCTTCGGGCCTATGACAGAATGGAAGCCCATCTGATACTGGGGCAATACAAGAAACCTGTCTCCAAAAAATCGTGCAACAATGATTGCGGATCAAAAACAACACACCATGGTGCCTATCTATGGTCACACGGCCTCAACGACGAGGTGTGCCACGAAGCCCCATCTCATCGTCATCCTTATCTTTCTCGCCCCCTGTCTTCACGCCGAAACCAACTTCCTTACCTTTACCATCGATAGTGGTAACGTCCTCAAGCGCGTCGTTACTACCAGCATAAATTCAGAGGCAATGCAGGAGAGCACTAGAGTCGTAGATGGATGGCGCTGGGGCAATGCGTAGGACGACTTGCACTACCGAGTATCGTCAACAGAGCCGGAGCTGATGATCGGATGACGCGCCGCAGAGCCAAGATCGTTTTAGCCCTCCTGCTATCCGGCGTCATGGTCGCCCTAGCGGTAGACAATTTAACCGTAAATAATGTCACCGTTCCCGCCGGTCCAACCCAGTATTTTCAGGCCAAGCAGACTATTACGGTCAGCAACTTCACGGTGGAAAGTGGCGGGAATGCCATCATGAGGGCGGGGAATTCGATCACGCTTGGGGGCAACATCCAAGTATTCGGGAACCTGAGCGTGGAGCCCTCGCTCAACAACAACCAAGCGCCCGTTCCCGCGGACCAAATCATCTATGTGGTCAAGAATTCTTCGGGAAATACGGTCCTCACGGCTACCGACGTAGAAGGAGACGTCGTAGAGTCGTACTCGATTGGTCCGGGCGGCAACGTGCAGCATGGGAATGTGGTCGGGGCATGGCCGAGCATCACCTACACGCCGAACCAGGGCTACGAGGGTAAGGACGTATTCAACTTTGTTCCCAACGACCTCACGCCGGGCTCGGTTGAGGGCAACGTGACCTTCATCGTGTTGACGGTGCCCAACGACACTATCCACCTAGAATTCAATGAGAAGGATTGCGGTGAGCCCGCCGATGCGACGACCAATTTTACTGATACGCAGAGTAGCGACATCTACAAGCTGGTGAACAAGGATGGTGGTGCGGTCAGCGAGGTGTCTTTTCGCTACAATGAGATTGGCGGCACGGCGCTGCGCCTTGGGGAGAGCAGCAGCGGTAATATCGTCCTGACTGGCGGGAATGTGATATGGAGCGAGAGGTTCATCATTGAAACCCTGCTTCGCAAGTACCCAAATCCGGCAGGGGGGCTTACCCTTGTGCAGGACATAGACACCGTGAATGGCGACGTTCTGAAACTCTACGCCGACGCATCCGGCAATGTCCATCTTGATCTCAATCAGACCGCGCTCCAAGTGGTTTCCTCCGAGCCTATCATCAAGGACGTCGGCTACACCTTCATCCGGGTGGCTGTGGATCTATCGCAGGCCACTTCGGGGAACGCCGTGAAGATGTACCGCAATGCAAGCCTCGTGGCGTTGGCAAACCCCGCTGCCGCGGTGTCAGGAGTGTTCCTGGTCCCGACCAACAACCCCATAGAAATGTTTCACCGCGAGGCCAACTACCGCCTGGAAGTGGATTTCTTCCGCATCATCCAAAACGCTACGGCTACGGGCAACCAGATTGTCGCGGGCTTCTACAATGGGGAACGCTACGTCGATGGGAAGGGATCCCTTACCTTCTTCGTGGATGGGCCGGATGTGATCAAGCGGGTCAGCAACACGAATCTGGGCGTATTGGATGAGATCCAGAATGGCGCTCAGCGCAGCGTCGTCCTCGACGCTTACCCCACCACTCCGGGCGTCTTCCCGGGCATATTCCAGATTCGGTTTGCAGCAGAAGCCAAGGATCTTTATGGCGCGGTGGCCTTCGATATTCTCTTCAAGACCGCCGAACCCGGAGCCCAATTCGAGAAGATTGGTGAAATCCAGCGCACCTTCAACGGCGCCAGGGGCAGCGTGAAGGAATCGGAGAAGACGCACCTATACTATTACTGGGACTCCAGTAGGGTGGTGCCAGGCGGTTGGAATGGTAGAAACTACCGCACCGATCAGAAATGCCAGCTCAAGTTCAAATTACGAAACTTCGGATCATGAGGAATAGAGTGATGAAAAAGTATCTCCTTGGTCTAGCCGTCTCCGTCTTCGCCTGCATCTACGCGGATACGCCGGGTCTATTCGTCACGAGCAGCGGCAACGCTGTAGGCATCGGCACCAACCAGCCCCATGCTCGACTGGATGTGAGCGGCAATGCTCTCATCCAGGATACGCTGACTGTTCAAGGGGTTGTCAATGTAAGCTCCAACAGAGTGACGAATGTTGGCACGCCGTCGGCGTCAAGTGATGCTGCAACAAAGGATTATGTTGACAGTTCTATCTCCTCGGCGCTCCCATCCGGATCCGTTATTGCCTATGCAGGTTCCTCGGCGCCAGGTGGTTGGCTTGTTTGCAATGGAGCAGAAGTTAGTCGCGCCACGTATGCCAATCTATTTTCAGCATTAGGTACGACCTACGGGGCTGGCAATGGAACGACCACCTTCAATTTGCCGGATCTAAGAGGACGTGTTGTTCTTGGGGTTGGCCAGGGAAGTGGGCTTTCCAATAGAAGCTTGGCGTCAAATTATGGCACTGAAAATGCACAACTGGCAGTTGAAAATCTTCCTAGTCACGTCCATTCAATAGATCACAACCACACCATTAATGATCCTGGCCATTCCCACGCGTCCAGTGTGCCACCAGGTTCCTTCGGGTTAATTCGTAGATCTTCTTCTGGCGAGGCGGTTACGCCTACGGCTACAGATGACGGGGGTTCGGGTTCGGAGCCGGACGTCAATACCACGCCGGCTGCCATTCCAAGTACAACAACCGGGATAACGGTAAATGCTGTCAGCGCCAACTCTGGAGCCACAGGGTCAGGAACAGCATTTTCAATCGTTCAGCCCGCGATTGCCCTGAATTATATTGTCAAAATCTAGAATCTCAATGATAATATTTTGTTTTTCATGAGCAACGATGACGAAACTTCAGGACGACGGGGAAATGTGAAAATCAAGGCCGGAGGTAGGGACGTTGCGGTTCTAATGTTATAAATATGCCGCTCACAGAATCAATTATTGACGAGAGCGTGGGGCGTTATATTCGTGAATATGACCGATACGCAAAGCTTGCGGAGTTCATCGCAGATATATGTCGCGCCATAGCCGATGACAAATTAATTCGTGCCACAATTTCATTTCGCGCAAAGGATCCAGAGCGACTACGCGGGAAGCTTCGCAAATATATCCAGAACAGCGAAGAGGCTCTGAGCCTAGACAGTGTTGATAAAGTTTTTAATCGAGTTGGAGACTTGGCTGGGGTACGGGTCGCCACTTATGTCGAAAAGGATCGTCTTGGAATTGTTGAGGAGCTAACGAAAGAATTTAAAGACGGCAGCGAAAGTATTGAGATTGAGAGTAAAGACAAGGCAGATCGGCTGTACAGAGCGACTCATTGTCAGGTTTCCCTTCGGGAAGAGCAGCTCATCGGCACATATTTTAACTTAAGGGGGCTTACTTGTGAAATACAGGTTTGTAGCCTTCTGGCCCATGTCTACAATGAAATTGAGCACGACATTAGATATAAACAACTTACTGGTGATATCTCAGAAGGAGAAGGAAAATTATTAGATGCACTTGGAAAATTAACGGCTGCCGGAGATGTTCTGATTGAAACGACATTGCGCGAACAAGAAGGAAGGCAAAAAGAAAGACAAGGAAAGTTTGAGGATGAATACGATTTTGTTGTGAGAACCCGGGGGCATTTTTCCGACGTCAAAAATTTTCACGAACACGCGCGCCAACTGCTTGATGAGCTTTGGGCATTTGGACTTGATTCGCCAGAGGTAATAAAACGCGCCTTGTTGGCAGAGGACTATAGAAGTCGCGCAAGTACATTTTTAACAAAACTTGAAGAAATCTGTAAAAGCGAGAACTCTCCATACATATATGTCCATCCTGACTCATCAGATCAATTATTGATGCTTCTTCTGGAAAAATATGCGCCCCAAATTGAGAGTCGTCATCCTGCAGGAAGGGGTCGCGGTAAGCCGTCAAGAATTCGTAGTTTATACATAACGCACTAATTTATGCAGCATAAACGCGTCAGCTCTTGGTTAGGAATGTACCAAACCTTGAGTTGCTCCGAAATTGCTCGCATCAAATTGTCAAGTTTTTCAAAGTATTGGTTATGTATCTTCAGTCTGCGCAGTAGCTTCCAAACCCGTTCAATTGGATTGAGTTCTGGACTATACGGCGGCAAGATTAGGAGTTCGAGCCGATCCCGATGTCGGTCTAGAAAAGCATCGAGATTAGCGGAGTGGTGGTATGCGGCGTTGTCCATTATCAATAACATCTTGCGCCCCCTTGTGCGATATGGTAGTAGATGTTCGAGGTATGCCCGGAAGCTGTCAGCGTCAAATATTGACTGGGTCACTGCGATCAACCTTCCCGTTCGCACATTTACAGCCCCAAACAATGCGATTGATTTTCTTGTCGGAGCATGGAGGAGTGTGGGGTTCTTGTCCTCCGGGGGAACCCACATGACGCACCGAGATCCATGCTGCTGAAAATGACTTTCATCGAGGCTCCAGATATCCAGATGATCTTTCCGGGACAATCGGTGCAGTTTTTTTTAGCGCGGCCTGTGCTTTGGGATCTGCCTTTGCTATCAAAGGGCGGGGCTTCCTTCTCCGAAAGCCCATCTTGCGGAAGATTTTTTGGCATTGGCGCACCTTGATATCTATCCCATAGCGATCTACAAGATGTCGAGAAAGGAGCTTGCCGTCCCAAAGGTTTTGGGAGTACCCAAATATACTCGGGTGCTTTCGGAGATCCGTTTCCAATTTAGCCCACGATTGCTTGCCAATTCGCGAAGGGCGTCCCGGGTGCTCGCCTTCCTGAAGGCCATCAAATCCATGCTCGTTAAAGCGCTTTACCCAACGCTGTATTGTTACAGGATTTTCCCCGAAGCACTTCGCGGCCTCATAACAATCATAGCCGTTTGCCACCATCAAAACGCCGTGAAGCCGGTGGTCATAACGAGCCTCTTCGGACCTGGAAATTTCGTTTTGTATGGCGATGCTCATAACTTTTCGATCTTTCACTTCGAGTCTGCGCATAAAATCCTCCGCGTGTGTGGCGAAGGATTAATTCTACGAGACTTCATCATGCTGCAATATATAGTGCGTTATGTATAGCTACACGTTTTCTAAGAATGCAGGATGAGCTTGGTGCTGGGGGTTGAGCAGCGCCGATCTGAAGAGTTGGACGACGAATCGATCCTCAAAGCTGGCAAGGTCTATAAGGCCGTTAAGGTTTCATCGAGCGCGGAATTTCAATGGGTCGTTCTCGTTCAGCAGCAATCATTCCGAGAGATGCGCTTTTCCGCGCATCCATGACGAACAGCGTGATCGGTCGACCTGCAATAACCGGGTTTGCAATGAGATCCCGCTTGGGACGGTTGGAAACATGCCAGTGCCATTCCGCGCCGAACATTGCGTTGTGATAAAGGCCGGTGGCGCTACCTTTCTTGCCGCAAAAAATACCAGTAACACTTCCGGACTGAAAACCCATAGAAGGATCGACAAGCAGGTGGGCCTCACACAAAAACGGGAGAGGGACTTCTAAGCGACAATTCCATATCATATCTCTGATTCGATTTTCGAATTTCCCAAGATCAACATCTTGAAATCCTTCGCTTGTTGCGTGATGAGCCCTCCATAGAATCGAGAGCCCAAACAATAAAAAACTCTCGGGAGAAACGTACTTTAGATCAATCATCTTGTTGACTGTAAGATTGGTGAAGTCTTCTTTGTTCCATGCATCAATAAACACCCCTTCGATGGAATCTCCAATCTTTTCATTGTCACATCGACTGCACAGGAGATATTCTTTCACTCCGTCCTGAACAATTTGGTCTTTTGCCGATGAGTTGACATGGAATTTAATGGCTCGATGCTTACCCTTGGGATCTTCACTCATCGCAGGCCCATACGCCCACTTTGGTATAATGTGGGAATTGACAAGAGGTACAGATGAAGAGCGACAGAGAGGACAGCCACCGATTGGTTGCATACGATTCATAGTAAGTGGATCATGGTGTTGTTCAACTGCTGTAGTGGCCCTCGCTTCCATCACAATCCCGACCAAACGATTCATCTTTTTGGGGTAAATCCTATGAAACGGCACATCTCACGACGACGAACTGATCCGCAAATCCGGCAAGGTTGAAGCCCGGCGGCAAAGGAGGGTTTGTGACGTCTGTCGCCTCCATCAAATCAACGGATGCTTAAATAACCTGGGCGTGCTGCGTGTGCGGCAAACCAAGCTTTAATGTCGTTTTGTATTCCTTCACGCAGGCGCGTCACAGGCGTACTGCGAATTTTTCTGCCTGCGTTTGAGATGCTGTAGAGTGCGCGCGTATTTAGCACCAAGCGCCATATTCCTTGTTTTCCTGGAAGCGTCAGAGGCTCTAACTTTCGCAAGAATGGCGCCTCTTCGTTGCCCCAATCAAGGATTTTTCCGAGGCTGTTCGGAACAAGGATTCCAGCAATGAACCGTGCTGCGCCACTTTTGCTTTGCGCATGGTCACAAGCGGGCGTTAATTCCAACAAGACGGGAATACAGTGCCGAAGAATCGCCCGTTCTCTTTTGTTGCGGGCTTTATCGAGTCTCACAACCTTGCTCGATTGATTATGCTGCTGAACCTTCCGAAATTCGTCATCTAGTTTTTTATATTCTGGGTCTTTGGTGAATCTCAAAGGCATTGATGAAGCCAGGTCAATGGTGTTGACGCCACAACGCATCACAGGGCATTTTGATTTTAAGTTGCGTCTCTTTACATACAGATTGCCAGGCTTAACGGCAATATCGGATGGATGAACCGGCAGCAGCAGAAGCATGCTGTTGAGAGTGGCCATCTGTTCGACAGACAGCTTTGGTTGGGCTTGTTCACAGATTCTGGAAACGTCCTGCATAAGAAAGGGTCGAGCGACACTCTGGAATCTCTCAAACTGCATTGCACTGAAAGTTTCTAGCATCCCTTGTTGGGACGCACGACCATCGACACTTTTTCCCGCTCCGGCAATAATTAGGCTCTTAAGTATTTTTTTAAGAGCGCAAAACCACGCGTCAACTTTTTCTGCTTCTCCAGCGTCTAGGCCCGCTTCCGTGTCCTTCAAGACAACCTCAGATATGCTCTGTGTTGTTTCTGTTGTGGCATCGTGAGCCATTTGCTCCAAATTCCAAATTACGCCAAGGGGCCAATGCTTGGAAAGTATGCGCCTCAAACTTGCAACTATGGCGGGCACTTTGGTGGTTCCGTCCTGACGAACCTGTTTTTGCATCCGATGGACAATCAGGGGTTGGATAGATGGCATCGCTTGCTTTACAGCTTCCTTGAAAGCATCCACGTATTCCGGATGTTGAGTCCATGCAACAAAAATCAGTGGAAGGGTGTCCTCTGCAAGAACCATTCGGAGCACCTTCACAGTTTTTCCGACGACTTCCTTTGCAGTGCCTTCGATCCCAAGCTTCATGTCAACGAAGGCAATGCGAATGCCAGCGAATGGCTTGAGTTTCTCAACCTCTTCAACCTTTTCTCCAACCACATAAACGCACCCGATTCCCAGCTTGCCCAATGCTTCAACGATGGGCACCGCCTCACTAGGAGTATCGTCGACGATAAGAACCCTGGCTGTCCGCAAACTTTTCATTTCGCCTGCGGAAATTGCAGCGCAACAATCGCGCCTGTGAATTGTCTCGGCAGTGCGAGCTCCCCGACTTCTGGAAAGAGCAGGCGTCCTTTGTGAATTTTCATGATCTCACTCGCGATATGGAGGCCAAGACCCATGCCATCAGGCTTTCTGGAAAAAAATGGCTCCACGAGATACTCGGGCGGATCTATGAAGCCGGATCCGTTATCAGCAATTACAATCGAAGGCTTGCCATCAGGCTCCATGGTCGTGCCAAGGTAAATCTGCCGGTTTGGCGAACCTTTGTTATCCAACCAGTAAATGGCGTTGTCAATGAGATTCATGAGTGTTGCGATGATGAGGCGACGTGCACATTTTACAGAGAAGTCTGGATTCCCATAATCGGCCCCATTGATTGCTTTTATATTATGCGCCTTTAGTCGGAACTCGGTATTAAAAAGTGCTTGTCGAATCAAAATGACGGCATTCTCTTTTGCGTTGCCTGACTTTCGAGCGAAAAAAGACAGGCCATCCACCATCTGGGCCAAGTGTTCAACCAACGCCGTGAGTTTCGCTTTATCGGCGCCCTGCTTTACGGCGAGCACCAATTCCTTTATAATTTTCTCAACTTCGTGGACGACTACTGTTAGGGTTAATCCAGAGCCGGCAGCCGTCAGCAATCGGTCGCGAACATCAACAAACTGACGTTCGATCCGATCAAGATAACCACCCAATTCGACGACAAGTCCTTTCTTCTCCAGTTGAATACGCAGTCCGCTCAATTCTTCCACGACCGGTTCCTTTTTTTTCTGGCGTGAATACTGTTGCCGAAGCCGTAGTTTATCGATTGTGCGTTCGGCTTCTATTTGAGTGATTGCGAAGAGAACAGCCTGTCGGAATGCCTCGTAAGCATCATTCTCAATGAATCCTTCGCGATTTGTTTTCTCGATTAATCCGCGGCTGGAAATCAAATCGAGAGAGACCGCTCCTATAATGACGTTATTGCTGATTCTTCGAGCCGGCACGTTCACACGCCGTCCGCCAAGATCTAGCCAATCGTTGCCAGGCTCGCCAAAATCAAAAACGCGCATTCCATCACGATAAACCCGGACACCACCATTTTGATCGAGGAACTTTTTGAGCCCACTCTTGTCGCTGGTACTTAATTCCAAAACCGAAGGCTCACGGTCGAAGATGTGGAAATCAAATTTAACCTCGCCGATTCCATCGAGCGACGACAAATCAAGAGCCTTCTTTTCCGGGTACACACTCATCAGCTTGGTTGCGACACCATCTCGCTCCCGGCCTTTGATTTTTTTGTCCATTTCGTGCAATGGCACGAAACGGTAGTCGTAAACCAACTGGTTGCCGCTTATTCTCCCGCTTGCACGAAAAAGAGAGAGTTTTAGCACCTTTGGAATATCAAGCAGCCCCTCAATCCATTCGGATGGTGGGTCGAGTAGCAAATGCGCTTTGAAGTCTTCGGGCTTGTCAAATGGCGAGCAGATTGAATTTATTGCGCGATAGAGATCTCGCACTTTTCCGCGTGTCCAATTTTCATCTCGAAGCCTCGTGATCTCGATTTGTGTTCCGTGCTTTGATCCGGTGAAAGTCACAGGTTGACGTTCAGTTATATTTACTGCCACTTCGGAAAGGTACTTTGGACTTTCAAACTGATCCCAATTTATCTCAACTACCACTTCGGGTTTGCCTGCCTTGCGAGTGATTAGTGTTATGGCACGACCCAACTTATGGGCGGCGAATCGTCCAACGCCCTTTTCTCCAAGTGGAAGGCGATGGTGATGTCTTGAGCGCCGGCCCTCAGCACATTGCTCTGCCCTAAATTCGGTGCCGGGTTCAAGCCAGACATTTGTGACCGTCTCCATGTCCATGCCCGTGCCGCCATCACTGACAATTATCCGCGCCCTTTTTGGATCGGTGATGTTGAACATTGTGACGCGACATTCCGTGGCATCGGCGTCATAGGCATTCTTGACGAGTTCAAACACAGCTAGGCCAGCATCCCTAATCAGTTGATCGCCAAGAAGAAGAAGCATCCGCGCCCTGGGGCGAAAGATTGGTTTGAACGTCTGGTTGGAGATCATTTGCCACTGTACATTTTTTAGGTTTTTATGAGCAAGGTTACCAGGTGCCGCATCACAGGTGGGCAAACGGCGTTGCCAATCATTTTGATACGGTCGCGGCGTGTGCCAGTTTTGAACTTCATCTTTGGCGGCATTCCCATTGCGGCCTGAAGCTCCGGAACCTGCAACATTCGCATAACGTGGCCGTGCTTTGGATCGGGTTTTACCAATGCGAAGCGATCCACGGTCGTGATGGTGCGTAGCGGTCGATTCAGCCTTTGCCAGCCACCTCCGCCATCCGAGCCGTAGTAAACGAGTAGAAATGGTTTTGATTCACCGAGGGCGGCAAATCCACGTTCAGCTCTCTCAAGCGTGGCCTTTGCGCGATTGGGCTGTCGCAGAGGTGTCCATGTGTATTTTTCTTTTAAGTCCACAATATCGGCAATCTTTTTTGGTTCAGTTTTTCGAGGTGTCACCTTGGGCGGCATTTGTTGTTTGTCAGCGACGAGGAACAGGCGCCGTCGGGACTGCGGAACACCGAAGTGCGCAGAATTTAGAACCTGTTCATGCAGGTTGTAACTGAGTTTCTCAAGTGCGGACTTAAACTCGGCGTAGCGCGTCCAGTTTCGCATGTTGACAACGTTTTCGATGATGACCCAACGGGGCTTGAACGCCTCGGCAAATCGCACGACCTGAAACGCGGTGTCCTTGCTTTGCTCGTGCCGTAGCTTATTGCCCTTAGCGGGACTGTGGTTGGTGCATTCAGGCGAGGAGAGAATGAGATCGATTCGCTCAAGCCGCTTTGTGAGCGCATCCACATCCAATTCCTCCAAACGGCCAGGAATGAATTCGGCCTCTGGAAAATTGGCGTCGTGTGCCTTGCCGGCCAGTGGCCAGAGGTCAAACGCAGCGACAATCTCAACGCCGGCTTCGCGGGCGCCCCAGCTGCTGCCCCCAGCGCCGCAAAATAAATCAATTGCGCGAATTCTCATGGGTCCAGCCGAATGCGACCAAGTCCTCCGCACTATGATAGGCGAAAAGTTGCCGCTGTTTGCGCGTTGGATGGATGACGCCCAGCTCGCTTTGTAGTGCAAGTGCGAACCGTCTGGCCGCAGTAGGGGTCAACGGGGTCGCGTCCATGCCAGTATGGTACTGGGCGAAGGAAAATCGGAAGCGATGTCGTTAACAAGTTTATTGGATTACGCCGAGGTATCCCATGGGGCTTCTGTGAAATTTTTGCCATGAAACATGTATCTTCGGGCGGGGGTTGTGTGAAAGTTATGGGAACGGATTTAAACTGATAGGTGAGGCTTAGATAGTCGGCGACGAGACCACGTGGCAGGCACGGCGTATCGGTTCGCTACATGTCGCGCGCGTGCAGGATTCGCGGCAATGAGGCGATTGACAACGACCGCTGAAATCGACTCGTTAGACGAGATGTATTTTTGGGAGTAAGCTCGTGCTCCCAAATACGAAGGACGCGCCAACCGCACCGCCGCAACTCGGCGTTTACCCGGCGATCTCGCGTCTTATTGGCGCAGAGTTTTTTCAGCCAGAAAGCGCGCCTGCTTGAGGGAAATGTGGCGTGTTTGGGACACCCGTGCCAGAAGCATCCATCCACGAAGATGGCAAGGCGAACGGCGAGGAAAGAGAAATCGGGCTTGCCTGGCAACAAAGCGTGACGGCGCCAGCCGGTGATATGCTGGGATCGAAGCAGTTTCACAAGGGCAATCTCTGTGCTCCGGTTCCCGCGTCCCCGGATGAGGGACATCACCTCGGAACGCTTCGTTTTTGTAAACACGTCAACCATGCTGCCCGTCATCGTCATGCCATTAGCCCGCTCATCCCCCAAAACCCGCGGTCGCCAGCCCGACGCGGAAATCACGGCTCCTCAGGCCGAAGCCCTGCGCGCCATAGCAATCATCACCGAAGCTCATGGGTTTCCGCCCACCATGAAGCAGCTAGAGACTCTGGGCATTTCTCACGACAGCGCTCATGAGCCATAGAATCAGCTGCTTCGCAAGGGGTACTTGGGAAAAAGTCATCGAGCACGGGGTGTGGAGATTCTACGAATGCCTCCTCCAGAGACAAGCAACGTGTCACCCGGAGAAGTTATGGAAATAAGAGGCAAGTCCGCCATTGTCCCTGGGGCCGGTAACGGCATCGGTCGAGCCTCGACCCTGGTTTTACCCGGGTGGAAGCCAAGACTGTGCTGGTCGTGTGGCTTCCTCTCTCAGGGCCATGGTGGATTGGGACAATCCGTGCCACGCCGGACGCGCCTATTGTCGGGCAGGCAGATACCGCGCGAAACACGAATAGTGCTAAGGACAAGCGGAAACCTTGCAATTTTTGCACAGAATGTCTGAGTCACCAAATCTGTCATTGTGAGAGCTGCGCTCAAAGCCTGCCGGAATTGACACCAGCTTTCTGTCGTAGCCACCACCATGTACCGGATTCTCATTCTCTTCCCAAGTGGCTTCGCCCTCTCTGCCGCAATTCGGACATCTAAGCGGACTGGAAAACTGTTCGCGATGAGCCATGAGGCATCCTCCCGATTGATTTTGCCGATCTGAATTCCAACGTCAAGACAATGAGCCGTGGGTAGACACGGATGGTGGTACTGGCCCCCAGGAGGCCCGTTGGGCTTGCTGCCGGGCCGACTTCCGCTGGAACAGACCGGCTTAGGGGCGTTCTGCCAGTCGGTGCTCGGATCCGTAGGTTAGCGTAACAGGCCAGTTCTTCACCCAAGTGCAGGGCACACGTTCTGAAAGGCTACCGGAGGGTGTTGGGCCTGAATGCGCTCGGCGATGTGCAGAACAAGTTGTGTTTCATGCCGGTAGTGGGTATCATCGCCGAATTCGGAGCGGTACTTTTCACGGAGCTGGGCGATGGTCACGTGTTGATGGCGAGTTCTGCCGAGGATCACGACTCTCTTTCCCGGGCTCACGCATTGCCTCCAGGTGGTCCTCGATAAAGCTGGAGGTCTCGACCTCGGACCAGTCGTGCCGGTGGACAAAGACGAGGATATCCTTCAGCGCGTCGCGGATGTGGGAGAGGTCGCCGACGGCACTCCAGTCACTGGGCTTCGTCGCGGCTGCCTCGGCATGGGCGCGAAGCTCCTCGCCGATGAGGTCGAGGAGCGCGCCGATGTCCTGCTGGTGGGCGGCGTAGCGCTCGGCGGCGGTATGCCGGGGCTCCAGTCTGGCGTCTTCGAGCTTGGTATCTTTTTGGGTTTGGTTCATGGTTGTTCTCCCTGTTGACCGATAGACGCATCTTCACCCACGAGGTCCCCTCCCTTGCTCCGCCGCAGGTTGCCGAAGGGGCACCCTTGATCTACAGATCGGTATCCAGCTTTTTAAGCGCCTCTTTTTTCTCCGTGGCTTCTTTGGTGGCGTCCAAGGATTTGAGATTTTCAATGATTTTAAGGATGTCTGGGTGAACCTTTAAGACTTTGACAATACATTCATTGATCCCAACGCTTTCCACATAGGTGGGAATGTCGGATTCACTCAGCAGGAAGCATGCCTGGCGATACTTCGGGGCAACATATTTAAAATCCTCGGCATCGGAGTCTTTGGTGTGGTGAACGCGTTCCGCCGCGGCCTCCTCTGTTGCAGCGACTTCTAGTTTACAGTGGATTTCCCGAGCACCCTTGGCTTCGCCGCCAACCTGAATCTCGCAAGCAACAAATGCCGTTGAGTCTGAGTTGACGGCGCTTAGGATATAGCGTCCCTTTTCGTTTTTTAGATCCCGGATGGTGAATTTGGGTCCATCTAAACCTTCGCGCGTGACACCAGAAACCTCCATGCGCATCGCTTGAGTGTCAATAACCATAAGGCGGCCAAAGCCTCCCCACGCCCCATCAATTTCAGGAAGTTTTGCGCTTTTACTTGCATCACCGGGTTTTGTATCAGCCAATGTGTATCCGCTCAAGGGACTTCCGATTAAGCATAAAGATAGATTTGCTTGTTTAAGAAGTCTAATGCCAGGATCGTCCAGGGGTTTATACATTTTTTGTATCTCAGACAAAAAATGATCGGCCTCAAATAGTTTCATTTTCTTCTTGAGTGTCACTGTGGCGAGGAGAATAGTCGCTCCGCCGGCATCATGGCCAGCAATATATCTATCGGCGCCCTCAATTCCGATGTATGATAAGTCTCTGAGATACCCCGCGTCTTCTTTACCTATTGTCTTGAAATATTTTTGTACTAATGGATCGGCCACCTTGTACTCTTCACTCATCTGCTTTTGATAATACGGCCCCAATGTAACTGAATGACCTAGAGCTGCTATAGTTTTCACGATATCATCCACTTTAGATCCGATGGGGAATTTTAAATTCTTCAGCTTTTCCAGTCGGTTTTCATGGTCCTCACGTTTTTTTGTCGCCGCCTCTGCGGCTTTCGACGTCGCCTGTCGTTCGCTCTCCTGCTCGGCCTTCAATGCCATCTCCTTCTTCTCCTTTTTGGCTGTCAAAATTGCTTCCGCCTCTTTCACCGATACCGCTGATTTTTCTTTAGCAGCTTTCCAGGATAAGCTCGCTTCCTGAATTAGCCTGGCACTGTCTTTAAATGGTTTGACAGCAAATAACATGCGCGCTGCATCCTCAAAAGCGATGCTTCCATAACGATTAGCGTGACGCTCCTTCGCACGCTCGATTCCTCCTTCGTCTCCCATGGCCTTGGATTCCGCAATTTCATTTGCCAATTCGTTTACAGCGCCCTCTTTGGATGCTTCCAAAGCTACACGACCCTCTTTAAGGCGGCGAACTGCCGTCTCGTATATCGCGTCCCGCTTGTCGATCATGTATTTAAACATATCTAATCTGTTTTTTCGGATAATGGGGTCTTGCACTGTCTCCATCTTTGACACAAGCCCCAGTATTTCCCATAAGAGATTGGCATTCTCCCGAACACCGTTGCTGTTTTCGATAAACGAAAAATCGCCCAGGCGTGAATAAAGATATTGCACCTCCTGTGGCCCACCATAGCGATCATTCCATAATTCATTTTGATCAATCAAGGCAGGCATCTTTGCTAGGACGTCTTTGTCGTAGGAGGATAGCTCCTTGGGCTCAGGAAGTTTCAATTCCTCGTCAGCATTTAGTCCCGCCATCGCCAAACATCCCCCGAGCACGAGAAGGCTTGATGTCTTTGTGAGCAACCATCGCAAAGAGCCTCGTAGGGGCAAGAATGCGTTGATTGTCACGACTTCTGATTTGGATGAGAAATGGCTGCCAGCCTTTCCGAACATCCACCTCTTAGCTCTGTTGATTTTTTTCATACGCTCCTCCTTTACTTTATTTCTATTGGACTCCGAGTTACTGACGCAGGTTTTTAACGCCTGACTACCGCTGTGGACTGGAAATGAGCCGCACGCCGATCTGGACCGCTTCCGAATCGGTCGGGATGCCGATCCGATTCCACAAGCCGTCGGATAGGGCGACGCCGGCGGGGTTCGTGGGCGGGCCGTACCACTCTTGGAGCGAGGATGGCTCGCGGAGGCCGGCCTCAGCCTTGGGCCTCGCGCCGTTCAGGATCCAGTTGTCCAGCGTGGACCAGGGGCCGACCTCCTCCACGGTCGCGCGCTCGTAGCGGCCCTTGTAGTCCACCTCGACGTTCCACCCGAGCAGGTCGTAGCCGGGCAAGGCCACGAACTGGCTCCCGGGCTCGATGAGCAGGCCCGACGTGGAGCGGTAGCCCACCTTGCCCACCTTCATGGCCCACGCCTCCTGGCGGTCGTAACGCCGACGATTCTTGTCGGTTTCAATGCCCTTCGGGGTAGAACACGCCAGTGCTGCCAAGGCAACCAGAAGGACCGGGACGATACGAAACGCGGTCATGGCTTGGCATCCGGGAGATTGATCAGAATGTGTTCAAGGTTGTCGATGCTGCAAATTTACTGCATCTGCTGGTTGCCATAAACCTGCCGGAGTGTTTTCATCACATCCAATTGGTTGTAATTCAGTGCGGCAGCGTCCAGGCGCTTAGTCGTACCGTCTTTTAGGACCACATCAATCCCCAGGGACAGGACCTCAAACCCACCCCCAGACTTGTGCAGCACAAATTGGAAAAACATGGTCAACGTCTTCACTGTTGGGGCCTGTCGCTTCATCAGTGCGGCAAAAACACCCCTATCGGAATCCATCTCTGCCGATGCTTCAACGATATCGCGTCCATTATCGCTAGTGAAGCTTTTCCATTTTACCGTTCCTGGGACCCAATACTGATATTTGTCGATGGCATCACCTACGGTTAAGGTTTTGTCGAAATCGAGCATCCCGTTCTTAACGATGGAGACGTTGTTGGTTTTCATTAAAAAGGCATATAGACCGCCACCGCATATCACGAGCACTGCTACAAAAATGATGACTAAGCTCGATTTCTTTTTCTCGATAGAGGGGGCAACGGGATGCTTGTGCGTTTTATGAGCTGATGATGCGGCAGGTTGTTGGCGTCCCCTCAAAACCTGTGAGCGCCGGAAAAGATAGTACGGGAATATGACGATCCATAAAAGGATGCCGGACACGAACCAGGCGACTGCGCCATTGTTCAGTGAATACGGCTCTTTGTTGTTTGGAACTCGATTCCCATGGGAATCGTAGGCCATCCAGATGGTGGTGCCAAGGACGACCAGCCCGATAAGATATGTGGTCATTATTTACTCCTCTGTTTAATTTTTCCCACTTATGCCAGCGTTACTGGACATTGTTATCTCGTAAGAACACGAGGATAGCCAAGTGAAACGAGCCTGGATCGCACCAAGTCTTTTCGTGTTGGTCATCAAAGTACCTGCAGTGCTATGAGGAGAACCTCCAGCAGTCCGGGATGATCATTGAGTTTCACCGTTCTGCCTTGGAGCCATGCTTCTCCGGTGGGGCTCAGAATCCGATCTGGGGGATTCCAAAGAGCGAATTTTCCTTCGTCGTTGATGTCAACGATGAAAGCTATTTTGGTGATGCCCGACGCAAATCCTGACTTTGCCAATTTATCCCAGGCATCGAACTCCGACTTTGCCCAGTCGTGGAGGTCTTTTGCCTCATCATTGATAAAAACCTGACCGAAAGTCACAAGGATCCTGTCCAAGCCAGATTCCTTATACTCTTGTCGGCTCGCCAATTTGAGTCCAAGGCTTGCTGCAACCCCAGCTAGGTGGACCTCAACATCCTGGATAGTTCGACTTGGTGGTAGCTCGTCGATCCGCACGGTAAACTGAACTACCACGGCATAAAGTTTTTTCTCGGATGGCATTAGAGGACTCCGACTTGTAGGTTGACGTTCTTGCGCGCGTCGGAAGTGTCCACATCCGCCACGTGCTTGCCCCGGCTCGCTGGAAACAGGTCGTCTTGGGTCAGGATCGGGATCATGTTATTTCTTTCTCAAAACCGAGATCTGACCATTGACGCCACTGCGGGACCCGCCAATCGCACAGAGCACCAGCTTGTCCTTGCTGGAAAATGCCACGGAGACGACGGAGTTTAAAGTAAAAACCTTTCCTCCATTATTAGTGCCTGTGTACTCAAACTCGCAAAACATCATCCCACGCGTGATCATCCGATACCTCACGGACCCCTCAACGTAGGAAACCGTCGGATCGCTGGCCTTGGAATTTGTGGCGATAATCCCCAGGGTTCCCGAGTCCAACGTGAAGGTGTTTCCTGAAGCCGCAAATGTGATAGCCGCTGCACCGCTTACAGCTCCGCTGTAGTTCACATTCACGTTCTCCACAGTCCAAGCCGTCCCAGGAAGCAGAAGATCTAGGTTCGGAGCCAACTCGCTCTCCAGGGCCGTCTGAAGATTCGTGGACGTGACTTCCGTCTTGCTGGTGTCGATCACAACGTTTGCGGCCACGATCTTTGTAGTCGTGTCCACACCCGCCTCTTCAAGAGCCAGCAGTTCCTTGGCCCGGGTCGTGGATGCGCCAAAGATGATATTGCTGGCCAGGATCTTCTTGGAACTGGTCGTGCCACTGGATGCCGACCCATTGGTCCCAGCGGTGCTTGCGGATCCAGAACCACCCCCGCCGCTACCACAGGCCAAAGCAAGGGCAACTGTTGCCGAGATGGTAAACGCGAACAATATTGAACGTGATTTCATCGGGTTTCCTCCAGTAAAAAAGGGAATGCCAAACTGACTCCATTGCGCCAAAGCTAGGCCTCGGCAGGCCTTATCGCAGCACAACTTCATCAACCCGGCATTCCCCAAGAGGGGAACACCCGGTGAGACCCTTGCGGGAATCACCACCGATGAAGCCGTTTGCCTGCGATTAGAAAACTTGCCGAGTTTAGCTTCGAGCAAACAGCCTTAATCCGTTTTACCTTATTCCGATAGTCCTCCTATCAGCCAAGATACTTTTTAACGTCCCGGTAGAAGTTCTCGTGAACTCCGACAGAAATAAAGGTGCGTGTCCGTTCGTCCCACCAATAGGCCAGGAGATATTCCTGCCGGTGGATTTTGAACTTGTGAACCCACATTCCATTTAGATCGGCCCGCTTTTCTTCCCCAATCCTTGGATTGTGGATAACGTCACGGACGGCCACATCGATGGCCTCGCGTTCGTTCTGGTGAAATTTCTTCTTCTGACGTATGAAAAGCGCCGTCTGCTTGATTTCGATGTCGCCATAGCTCAAGGGCCTTTGCCATCCTCGAACTCATACGGGAACGCCTCCCCAGCCTTCATCTCTTCCATTCCGACCAACATATCCTTGATGAAGGAGACGGGCAAGTCGGGATTCTCCTCGGCAATCTTCCCGATTTTCGCCCAGTACGCCACCTGGGCGGCGGCGGAGCGGTGTTTGGCCCTGCCCCTGGTCTGGGCCTGCTTGTAGAAGTCTTCGGGAATCCTGACGGCGGCGGAGGGCATCGTGCCATCCATTCTAGGCGCCGTGGCGCGTTGCAACAGATTTTGGGGTAGCCACCCTGGCGGGGCGGTAATGCTTTGCCGTTCTTGCCCCCTTTGGGGCCTGGGACTTGCTTCCTATTTTTAGTTATTATAATTAAAAGTTATAATACCTAAATAAGCGCCGCTATGGCTGCCCTCGCCATACTCCAAACAGATAGCCTCGCCACCACGGAAGCCGATAAGCCCGTTACCCGAACGCTCCTGGCCTGGCTCGAAAGCCACTCCCCCCTGACCCAGCGCTCCTACGGGAAAACGGCGGGGCGCTTCATACAAGACATCGGCGGGCTGGCCAGCCTGAAATCCGTCACGCCCTCGGCCATCACGGCCTGGCTGGCGAAACTTAAGCCCACCAGGGGAAGTTCAGGCCAGGGCCGCGCTACGGAAAAAATCTCGGCCTCGACGACGAATCAGCGCCTGGCGATCCTCAAATCCCTGTTCCGGGCCTTGGCAACGGAAGGCATAACGGGAAACCCGGCAGCCTTCATAAAATCCAAGCAAGCCACGCATAAACACCACACGGCCCTTAGCGTCCACCGCACCCTTGAAGGTTTGGCTGCCATCGAGAAGGTGAACGATCCCGTGCTTCGGGCAAGGAACAAAGCCATCGCGCTGCTGCTGCTCAACAACGCCCTGCGAAGATCGGAAATCTCAGCCATTCAGATCAAGGGCGTGAAGGATGGGGAAATTGAAATTGTGGGCAAGGGCGGCAAGCCGGCGCGCATCATCCTCAACAAGCCGACCAAGGCCGCCCTGGAAGAATGGCTGCGCCTGCGGAGCAGCACGTCCGGCGCGCTGTTCGTAAACTTCTGGCACAAGCGCCAGGGCGACGCCGTCACCCCCGTCAGCATTCGGAAAATGACTCAAAAGTATTTCGGATGCAATCCCCACCAGCTTCGGGCGAGGAGCATTACGGACCTGTGGGAACGCTCCGGGCATAACATCGGCCACGCCCAGGCGCACGCTAGGCACAGCTCGCCGGCCATCACGGAGCGGATCTACGTCCAGGGGAGAAAGGTCGAAGAAGCCGCCAGATATCAGCCCGACTACTCCTAGATGCGCCGCTCCATCGCCTGATTGCCAATTCGTTCAATAGTTCCACGGATGCTCATGCAAAGTTGATCTGCAATTTTACAAATCGGTCGTTGTGGAAAGCGGGCCTTTGCATAGCGAGAATTAGCCGTGTTTACCTGGGAAATGCCACGCTCGCAGCGCCTTCAAAAACTCTTGCCTCCTTTCGGCAACAGCATTTGTGATCTCGGGGTTGGCCTGCTTGACGGCGCCCACCTCTTCAAGGAACAGATTGAACAGCCGAATCCCTGTTGGGAACATGGTCACCTCCTCGGGGGGCGCCGCACACTTGCGAATCACGAAAGCCGTCAGAAAAATTCGCATGTCCTCGGGACTTACTCCGTTGATCGGGGTGCCCCGGTAATTGTAGATGAAGTTCAGGAAGATATCAACCCCGAAGCTAAAATTTTCGGCATCCCTTTGCGATATGCCCTTGAAGGAAAGCCATGCCTCGAAGTGCTTCAACGCTTTTTCCTTGAAGACCTGGAGAGCATCGAGCACCGATGGCTTCTCCGTCTCCACGCATTCATCCAGGTCGTGCAGGGCTTCAACCATTGCCGCATTTTCAGGCGTGTTGACATAAGGTTCTTCTCGGAGCACCAGCTTGCTCTCATCGTAGGGCACGTACTCCTTGGGCGGGTCAAGCAACCTCTCGCGGATATAGAAACCGCCGTCGCCTCTCCTGGCTGGGTCGTGGAGATCAGGGAACATCCGGCGATGACGTCCAAGCAGAGAGTCAATGAAGGATTCGGCCTCATCCATCCCTTTATCCCTCAAAGATTGAATGACATTTTCTTTGGCAGAACTATTTTCTGAGTCAAGGGCGAGGTTCCAGATAATCTGCCCCAAGGCCAGGGTCTCATTCAAGTATCCTTCCTTATCCGCATCCTCGATTTCATTTTCATCATCTTCAAGGAGTGGCTTGAGGAAATCCATCATGGCTTGGGCTGGCCCCACCATGCGAAAGCCCTCCTGGTCCACTACGGGTACGTCAATGCTGGCATGAACGACCCTGAGCGCTTTACGCTCCTTCTCATGCCGAGCCCGGCGCCGCTGTTCCTTGGCAGCCCGGCGCATTTGGGCCTTCCGCTGGTGGTCCTTCTTTTTGCTCACGGTGGAATACCAACCATTTTAGCGGGAGAGCGAGGCAGGGGAGGGGCAACCATTGCCCAGGCCGGAAAGGTGCCTATACTTTCTGTAACACCAGGGAGCCAGTCGGCATGAGAAAAACGGTGGATGAGCCTGCCCAAGCCAAGGCATTTCACGTTGTCGTTGGCCGGTACTGGCAACAGATTCAGACGGTCTATCACGAGTTCTCGAACAAGCGTCCCGTGATCGAGATACGGTTGCCCGCCAGAAAAATCGCAGCGTATTCCGCGAATGAATACTCAAAGCGTCTGAATGCGAGGTCTCGAAAAATCCTGATTGAGGCTTACAGAATGGCACAAGCCCAGAACGAGGCGCTTGTTTTCGTGAAAGACTCGTCCAGAAAAACCCTTTGCTCCGGCCTTGTTTCCATTAATGCGGTTGCTGAAGGCGGGAGCTAGGGGGCACGGGCAAAGATGGCAACACGCAAAAACGATTGGGCTCAAGACGAGCTGAAGAAGCAGCAGGCCGGCAACAATCCGGGAAGCTACTATATCCTTGAGAACCCCGAACTGAAGGCCATGCTCGACTCAAGGTTGCTCGACGAGTTCTGGCCTGTCATTCGCCAAGAGCTGGAGAGCAGCGAATACAACTTCGCCCCCAACGAGGACCCCATCGCAGAGAAACATCTTGAGTCTGTGCAGAGTGGACTCGCCCTGGAAAGGTCCCTGCTGTTCTTGCTTTTCGATGGCCCCGCAGCATTCTATCGTGGCGACTTCATTTGCGGAGAGAACTCCTGGATGATGAGGAGCCACTTCTTTCTCGGGCTGAACAAGGATGTCAAGCCGGAGGTTCTTTTCGAGCTGATCGGCAACTCAAGAATGATAGGCTACCCGCCCTCCCTGGAGGTTCGCAAAGACCCGGACCATGACGACCACTTCACAATCAACTATCAGTGTGGGAAGGGCGCTGGCGGCGGCAGGCCGAACCACGATGAGATCCTGAAATATATTCGGGACACGATCCGGGCCAATGTCAAAATGCATGAAATGACGAAGGATGGCATGATCTCAGAGGAGCAGTTGGGCGAGTTTTTGACCGTAGCTCTGAGCGTGTATGAGGCGTATTGATATTCCAGCGTCACCCTCAACGGCGAATGCGTAAGCGGATAGGGATCTAGTGGCGATTCTGGAAATTTTCAAGGCCGACGTCGTAGGGAAAAAGGAAAGACGGCCCCCTGCTAATTAATTGCGATTTAGAGTTGCCAGGCGCGAGTTTCTATTCACACTAGTGCCTGTTACGCGAATTCCTCTGTGACTACATAGGCTATTGATTTTCATGTATTTGTGTATATAATGGTGTCGTCAGATTGGGATTCCTGAAGGAGGTGCTGAAGATCGTGGAGAAGGCCGTCGCTCAAGACAAGAATGATGACCAAGTCTTCGGCCAAAACAAATAGGAGGAATTGGCGCCCATGATTAGCGCAAAGGCAAGCCGACGATCAGATGGTTCGGAATTCAAACCGGCCATCCTTCCCGATGTAGGGTTTTCCAAGAGTACGGTGCGCAAAAGGTGTGGGCGTGTCTCCTGAACTCGAAGAAAAATTAGTTAGGGAGTTTCCCCAGTTGTTCCGGGACTACAAGTCGGAAGCAACGTGCATGGCGTGGGGGATGACTTGCGGCGATGGTTGGTTCGATCTCGTGCGAGAAACGGCGAGAAGGGTTGTTGCTCTCGATTCCGACGCGGTGGCGCTTCAGGTAAAGGAAAAGCTTGGGGGGCTCAGTTTCCATATCGTGACCCAGGATCGGCAGGCTCGTGAAATTTGCATTAAGGCCTGCGATGCCTCGCAGCGCATTTGTGAGGAGTGTGGATGCCCCGGATCGCTCAGGGAGGATCTCGATTGGATTTTGACGCTTTGCGAGGAGTGCCTGAAGAAAGCCCATAAACGGGTTGCTGACGCGGAGGCACCGTGAAAAACCACGGGCCGGAAAGGGAATCGAGGCCGGGCCGAAATGCCCGACATGAGACTGTTCCCACCGTATTGTGGACGAAGAACCAGTAGCAACAGCCATGTCGCCTGAACTCGAAAAGAAATGGGTTCAGGAATTCCCGCGTTTATTTCAGCACTACAATGGAGAACCGACGAAGACAAGCATGGCATGTGGGGACAGGAAGCCCTGCTTTGGTTGACATTTTGAAGGATTCTTTCATATTGGGTTCATGAGCCGATCTTCTGTTAAAGTGCCTGGAAAAGTCCTGGCTGGCGCCCCGATCAGCGAAGTACTGCTCAAAGCCATTCGGAGGAAAAGCGACATGAGAGATCGGTTTTCAGAATCTTCAGCCACTACTGGCATGGGCAAAATGCTTCGGGATCTTGTTCAGATCCTCGACAAGAATACGGAAAGGTTTGTGCTGGTGGGCGCGGCAGCCGCGCAAGCTCACGGAATTGGCGTGACCACGGAAGACTCTGACATCCTAATGTATTCGAGAATTGGCAAGGCTACGGCAGATTTTTTCAAAAAATTTGAACACACGGACAGGACCTACCGCTTTCGTCACATCGAAACCCGGGAAGAACTCGATGTGATTGATCCGGTTCACAACCCGTCCATTCGCCCAAGGATTGACAGAATATTCAGTACCGCCATTCCAGTGCATTTCTACGGCCAAACTCTACCAGTAGCTACTCCAGAAGCTTTGATAGCCATGAAGCTGGCTGCCTATTCGTCAGAGGACAGGGATGAAGACCAGCGCTCAAGAGACGAGTCGGCCATTTTGGGGCTGCTTATGAAAGGCACCGATCCTAACTCCGTCAGAAAGCAATTCGAACTTCCCGATAAAGAAGAAGCCAAACTGCAAGAGTTGATTGCCCGCTTGAAGCGAAAGAGGACCGAATCGTTTTACAAAGGTTGACTACTGAGGTGGCCCCGACAGGGGGAGCCATAACCCGAGGCCAACTGCTCCGTTGCGCGGCGGGGTAGGAAGAAAGGTGTGGGGGGAATCCCAAACCGAAGAACACGAACCGGATACGAGGCCGCCGCGTTCGGATGAGCCGACCACTGACGGCGAAGTCCGAATACCTATCCAGAAGACGCGAGGGTGCATCCGGCGGCGTTGGGAGAAAAATGTCAAGTCTTACCCGGAGAGTTCTGCTCCCATCCCAAGAACCGGGCATCCCGCTGGCAACAGAAGGAGAAGCGGCGGCGGAGTCAGCGAGGCCGTGGTAAAGGCGTCCGCCATGCCCGAAGGCCGAGAGCAAGGGCGCGGAGCCCGAGCCTCGCTTGGGGGTGGAGGTGCAGAAGCCGGTTAACCCACGGGAATCAGTTGGGGGTGTAGACCGGAAGCCCGCCGAGGCCAGGGGGGCGCACCAAACCTCCACGGTGGCGCGGGAGACAACCGCCCGTCCGAGTGGTCTGCCATCGAAAAGGTAGTGGGTCGGCTCAACTTGCGCCGCACCTGGGAACAGGGTAGGCGCAACGGGGGTCGACTGGCAGCGGCAGGCAATACCGTCGGGCGGGGACGCTCCCGCACTTCATGGTCACTGGAGGGAATCAAGGCCGGCCCTGCTGGCTGGCCGGTAAAGCCGAGCCCCGTCCGCCGGGTGGATCGCATGCTCCGCAGCAACCATGGTGCCCGGAGTCCCCGTGTCACCGAAAAGCCGCCCGGACTACCAGGCTGGCCCTGAGTAGCCAACGGACACGGGCAGGCTCAGGGCGCCCCAGGCCCGACCCCCCCCCCCCCCCCCCCCCCCCCCCCGCGCCCACCCCCCAAAAAGTCTAACCCGAGGCATTCTGGAGGCTCCCTTGGCGAGAATTTTGCCCTGGGATCGGGAAACATTCCACAAGCGACCCCCCGGGCCACCGCCTGGCTTCGAAAAGCCTAGAATCCGTTCCCATTTTCAAACGGCTAGGCTGGCCGCTGGCTCCTGGAGATGGAGCGAAT
Source organism: bacterium (assembly GCA_023261545.1). Classification (GTDB taxonomy): domain Bacteria; phylum Planctomycetota; class JADGBV01; order JADGBV01; family JADGBV01; genus JAHFOS01. The sequence goes on along the minus strand of JAHFOS010000008.1, from coordinate 12,185 downwards.
GGCTTGCCTCCGCCAGGGTGGCTGGGAGGAAGGCTAAAAGTTCCGCAGCTTGGTTTCCTTCGCCGTTCGTTCGTGGCGCGAGGGCACCCCGTGGGACTTCTCGGCAGATCCATCTGTCTGAGCCCGCCAAGCTAAGGCCGGCGCCAAGGCGTGCCAAGCCAAGGCCACCATGACCCGGAGCCACCGTTCCACCAAAGCCGCCAGCGGGGGCTACAGGGCTGGCACAGGGTAGCCGCAATGGCCACGGGCAGGCTGAGTGCATCACAGCCCCCCACTTGGCCCCCAGGCCAAAAAAGTCGAACCCGAGGCATTCTGGAGGCTCCCATGGCGAGAATTTGGCCATCAGGGTATTGGGCACGGCGTCAATCAGAGCCGCCGGGCGAGCAGGCTCAAGCACAAGGGGAGAATGCTTGCCGATTCGCCTCTGGAGGAAGCCCGGAAAAAGGTGCTGGAGGATAGGGACTTCGCCCGAATTGTGGTTGAGGATTCCCTGCGGCTTGGTGGGGTTTAATTTAGGCACGGCCACAAACAAACCGTGTCATAAAACGTGTTAAAATTATTATTACCTGCTAAATATCGATGTTTTTATGGCTAATTTTCATTAGTAGTCTAGGACTGAAAATCCGTGTGTCGCTGGTTCAATTCCAGTCCTGGCCATCTTCTAATCCATTGTAAATCATAGATTTACAGCGGATCTTTCCGCGCCTGGCTCCACGTCGCGCTTATTTGCGGGTACACTGCGGGTACATTTTTCAAAGTCAGGCAGTTTGTCGATGTCCAAATGCATCTTCTCAGCCCCTCCAATCAAGTGGGCATAACCCGCCGTAGTGGAGAGATTTTTGTGTCCCGCCATCATGGAGACCGACTTTAAATCTACCCCGTTGGCTAGGAGTTGAGAGATCCAGGTGTGCCTCAAGGTATGAGGGGAGATTTCGTTGGGTCGCACGATGCCCGACTTGTATTTGGCCCTGTCAAAATCACGATTGAAATTATGGCAGTTCAATCCACCTATCTCGTTCGGGAAGACCCAATTGGTGCGTCTTTTGAGTCCCATCAACAGCTTGATGACAGGGAGCTTCAGCGGTATGGTTCGCTCAGAGCCCCACTTGCAGTAAAAGGGCTCGCCATTCACCACTACATGGGGCTTGTTGTGGATGTGGACCATCTTGTGGCGGAAGTCAATGTCATCCCACTCCAAGGTCACTGCCTCCATTTTTCTTAGCCCTGTGTAGGCGATGAAGAAAATGATGGGATGAAGCTTGGGCGTGAACCTGTGCATAGCCTCCAATAACAAGGCGACCTCATCCTCCGTGAGCGCCCGCTTTTCGGGAGGCTTGCCTTGGGGGCCTTTTACTTTCTGGACTGGATTCTTTGATAGCAAGCCGGAGCGCTCCAGGAACCCGCCGAAGCCCTTGAGCAGAATGATGTCCCTCTTTATGGTCGAAAGGCTGTTCGCCGAATCCTGCTTGTGTCGTTCCAGCACAGCAGGCTGCAAATCTCGAAGAGTTTTTAGCCGGTAGCGCCTAATGGCGCTCAGGATGGTTACCTGGACATTTCTCCGATGCTTAATGGTCGTCCGCTTCAGGGCTTGAAGGTGCTGCTCCAGAGCCTCTTGGATGGGCATGTCTGGCTGGCCCAGCCCAAGATCATCTCGCATGACGCGGGACTTCATCTCAGCCTGCCAAGCCTCCGCATCGCGCTTGCGATCAAACATGGGAGAGGAGATCCTGTTTTTACCTCTCCCCAGTCGCGCCCTGTACTTTTTTCGTTTAGAGTCGAACTCGATCATGGCAGCATCTCCTTCTTTCCCGTAGGAAAAAAAGGAGCCACCCGCATGTAGCTGAAGGGCAGGTGCATAGGTCTCGCCCTCGGCATATCAATCCGCCTGACCAAAGCATCGCCATGTCCTGTTGACCCGATCCTGTCGTAAGCTAGACGGCTCAAATGGCTTGCGCGGCTCGGCCAGGATGGCGCTGCGGGCCTTGAAATAGGCTAGGAAGTCTGCCTCCAGATAATTCCGGCCAAGGCGGGTGACGCCAGCCTCGGCGAGCAAGCGCTTTACATAAGCGGTTCGGAGGCCGGTGAGTTGCACGGCCTCCGCAAGGTTGACGACGCGGAAGGGGAGGTTTTCGTTCACAGCATTACACGGAAGCGCGCGCATCCAAAAATGTACCTTCCACTATACGATTTTCCTTCGGAGGCTCCCAAGGAATCAGGGTACCGTGACTATCAAAAACGGCCTTCGCTCCCTTTGTCCAGCGCCTCATTAAAGCATATTCGACCTTCACTTTGACATCTGGCACAACCATGTGCATTGCGTCGATCATGATCTGCGAAACCCGGTCAGCTTCTGCACGGTGATCCGCATTTTCTGGAAGATAAATGAGCACCTCATCGTGTATGAAGTTGGCTACTTTAAAACCAGCTTTCACCAGCTCATAGAGCGCCAATTTTGCCCCGTCTGCCGCCAGCCCCTGAAAGGGTGTGTTGCGTGCCTGACAATACATGCAATTATTTCGGGGCCTGCCGGTGAGTGTTACGACCTTCTCAAGCGGACGGATTGCTCTTTGTAGATCTTTAGACCCACGCCGTGCTGCGATGCTTCTTGAAAAATTAGCTTTTTTTGAAAAATCTATCCTTTGAGCCACATTCCAAGCCCAAGCCAATTCCTGAGAAGTAAAGGGTCTGGGGGCACGTCCATTTGATCCAGAAGTTTCAGTATGCCCACCCATGATGCGAAAAAATACGGCGGCGGCCGCTTCTTGGCAATGGCTGGTTCGATTTTCGTAATCAGAAAAATCGTATACATTTTTCATCATCTCGAGGGCATTGGGTGCTTCAAGATATCTTCTCATCTCTGGATAGAGATTCAGGTAGGCCTCCTTTGCCAGAACAGCCTCTTCTTCTGTCATCAGAACCCCATAGGTAGTTCTAGCGTAATCACACAAGCCCTCACAGCCCAGACCTCCTGGAAGACCGAAATTGACAGCTTTCGCCCGCTGTCTTTCTTCAGAGGAAATTTCTGCAATCGGCTTGTTCAAGATGTGGGCGGCAGTGTTGACATGCAGATCTTCACCCGCATTGAGTAAATCTCGCATTTTCGACCCCCGGTAAAGCGTAAAACACACCTGGGCCAATGTGCAGAGCTCAAGTTGGCTATAATCCGCGGACAGCATCAGGTGCCCTGGTGGGGGAATAAAAGCCTCACGAATATTTCCTTTTCGCGGAAGATTTTGGAGATTTGGCTCCCGGCAGGATGTCCGGCCCGTCGACACAATGAGGTTAAAAGATGGCCGCAGGGTCGGCGTGTTCATCTTACATACAAATGTGTTTAGGAGTTTTGTGTTTGAACTAACATTCAGGATTGCATCAAAAAATTCGATATGGCGATACTCCTCGATAATCTCCGTGGCGTGGCTTTTCTTTCCGGTAGCCGTCAGAGGAATTGCAATGCTGTGTGTCCTCTCAATTTCTCTAACGATGTTGTTGTACGCGATCTGAGAGCCTTTTCCTTTTCTATACCCGAGACGTTCCAGGGTGGCCTCGCCTTCTTGTATCTGCGCCTCAAGAGCACGCTTTACATTCGTCACCTGTTCCAAATCCAGATGCATTCCAAGACGCTCACAGGTGCCGAGGGCAATATCTGCTTTTAACTGGATATCGTGGGTTAGCAGCCCGAATGAGCAGCGGCCTCTCGGGACCAGCCTCCGAGCATCGGTCTCCAATTTCACGCCGCAATGATAAGTGGCGATAGCATCGAGGGCTGCATATCGATAATAGGTAGCCGGGATTCCTCGATAATCAACTGAGTTGCCATCAAAAAACTGCCCAAAACTACAACGAATATCCTCATCTTTATTGAGAATCTCCCCAAGTAGATCTTTTGTAACCAGGGCCAGGTTATATTTTCCACTGGGTCGCCCTTCGCGGGCGATGCCGATGAGGCGGTAGAGGATGGAGCAATCGACAATCGAGCCCGACTCTACTATTTGGCACAAGTTTATTCCTGTGAATTTTCCTATTACAGCCAAGTCGAAATCCGCGTTGTGCATGTAAATTTTCGCCCCTTTATGGGCCTCAACGAACGCGCTCAGGGTTTTTCTTGACAGAAAACACGCTTCGCGGCCGTTGAATGCGGAGCCAAGAAGGAACTCAGGGACACTTTGATCTTCAGGGATGATGGTGGTTTCAGTGTCCAGCGAGATGGCCTCTCCGGTCTTGCCCATTTCCGGACGCCAAAAAGCCGCCTCGACCGCCTTCCCTTTCCAGAGAATGTTCATTTCAGGCGTCCTCAAAATTCAGTTCGTCGTTCGCCGCCACCGAGGTGGTGGGTGCTTCGGGAAGGTCGCCAGGACCCCCTTGGATTACCGCTGTTGTTGGTGAAAGGTCGGCGGAGACTCTATCACCGGCAGGGCCTTCGCTTCGGACATCCGTGGCGTAGGGACTGTCTGCGGCCAAAAATCTTCGTAAAAGTGCTTCTAAGGGTCTCATGATGGCTCCTAAAGGACTAAATGGCGGTGAAATGGTGAAAGGTCGTCTTTCCACCTTTCACCACATTAACATATTGATAAACAATAAGATGCATATCATTTGGTGAATGGTGAAATCTTTTTTTTTAAAGTAAATAGAAAATAAAATAGATAGAAGAAAGGGGAATAGGGATGTCTGAATTTCGGGAAAATTTTTGAAAATACCTTTCACCTTTCACCATCAGCCTCCCGGCGCTCGTCTTGGTCGGATGTGAAACACTTTTTTTCGAGAACGCAGCGGCTCCTCCCTGATTTCATAATAGCTTCGCAGCTCGGAAAGAGATTGAGCAAAAAGGGCGGCGAAGCTCCTCGGGCTTTTTGGAAAATCTTGTATGTGCGAGGCGTGCGCCAGCAGCGCATCAAAAAGCTCCGTGGCGCTCATTCCACTTTCACCGGTCGTCCCAGGCTCCTCACCTTCTGCCTCTGGGTAAAACCAGCCGTCGAGAGCAACCTTGATGGGGTTGTCATCCAGTGTGAATTGCGCCTGCAGATTCCTCATTAGTGAAAGTGCCCCTTTGGCGCCATCAGTCACTCCGTAAAAACTCCCAAGGCGCATGACCACCGAAGCGAAGTCGGCGCTGCGCAGATCACAGCCTTCGAGGCTCACATTCGGCGTTGCCTCGAACGCCCGGAGCATATCCTGCGCCATATGGACCATCGTGGCGAGGAGTCGCGGGCGGAGTTCATTTATTTCAGACAATAGTTTTTCCGGATTTCTTGAAAAATCTGGCAGTCTGTTGAGCTCAACCAAAAGCGTCCTATCAGCCACGTCGTCCCGATTAAAAGATGGGTTTCGTGTTGTGAGTGCGACAAAACTAAGAACCGGTACGCTTATTAGCTGGTGGTTTGTATAAAGCTTTCGTTTTTGCAGGTAGCCACCTGTAGCAACGGTAGCCAATTTGTCCGCCAGCCATGGGCGCACAGTGTCCACGTTATCAAAAACAGTAAGGCATTTGTCGCAAACGATAACATCAAAATCGTCCGGCTTGCTGGGCATCAGCACCACATTGATTGTAGGGCCGAACAGGACTCGTAGCATTTTTTGAAGCACAATGGTTTTCCCCGATCCCTTCTCACCCTGCACCACCAGAAGAGCTTTGCTGACCAGTAGCTCTGGAAACCACGTGGACAACAACCAAGCAAGAATTAAAAATCGAATATAGTTTTGATTTTCAGAATTGCCTGTAATTAAAGGGCCTCCGAAAGATAAATCTCCTAACAGCAGATCACAGAACTCGTCCGCGGATAGGGGGTTTTCGAGGTCTATATCCGTCGCATCCGCAAAAGTATTGGAGTAAAACAACACCCCATCAGTCCCGTTTGCGCATATCTCGACTCGGTCTTTAGATATTTTGTAGACAGCATGCCCATTCGCCAGATACACAGCATTCGTCAATTTTGAATAATGAACATATTTATGGATATTTACACGCTCACCACATTTTCGCGATTCTTGACGTAGGTCTTCAAGGATATCTTTTGCATCTTCATCCGTCATCAGCAGCCCGATACCGTGAAAGTATTCTTGCAAAGAACGATCCTCATTATTCAACGCGCAAAGTTTTTTGATGTCTTTCAGGAATACAAATTCGCCGTCCACGGACTGTAGCGGTTGCGCCCTGCCATTGCCTCCCAACAAATCTCGTTTAATAAGGCTTACAATGCGCATTTTTCTAGCGTGTTTTGGTGTTTCCCGGCATTTGGCCTCGTAGATCGCCTCGTGCAAAGCCTGCGAAGGCTGGAAGATCCTCACTGTATTTTTCAAGAGGTTTGTGACGGCCGACAAGGCCTCTTTGTGGTTGCCGCTACCGTTAATCAGGTCGTCGATGTCTTTGTGGGGCTGTTCTAGTCTTGAAATTTCAATATGCCCGTGCTCGATAAAGTTCTTGACCACGGTTTCTCCGGCGGAGTCGTTATCTGGGATCAGTAGTAGGTTGCTATGCGCCGAGGCTTGCGAGATTCCTTGCTTGTTTGTTGCCGACCCGATAGCCAAAATTCGCGGATTGCCACGGAAATTTGATTGAAACATGGAAAGCAAGCTCAATGCGTTGAACTCCCCCTCGACAACAATAGTGCGGGCTCGCCACTCTGACGGTAGAGCTTCGGGATTTATTTCATCGCATACAAAGAGGCCTCGGGTGCCCCCGTTGGGAGACCAGCTACTAAATTTTTTATCATGCAGCTTCGGGATGCGAAATCGGATCCCCACGAAACGGTGGGTTTCGTCCAGGTATAGGAACGCCAGCCAGTCCCGATGTTTCTCGATTCGAATCCTACAGTCTTTGAGGATTTCCGCGCACGCCCCTTTTTCCTTTGATTTTAATTTCGCATCGATTTCATCGGCCCTTTTCTGCCAGCGTTCCCAATCGATATCGGCCGGCACTGATGCGACATTCGTGATGGAGATAATATCAAGGTTAGTTCTCCTGTCCTGAAGATATTTTCGACCGCTGTTCTCGGGAGATGCGAGCTCCAGCGATCCCTTTCTGAGAAGTTCGGCAATCAATGAATTAACAAACCCATCAACGTTTTCGACATCTAGTAATAGGCGCAACCCACACTCGACATGGAAACACTTTGCAAATCCTTTAGGGGTTGCCTCCATCGTCTCGTGGTGACATTCGACGCATGAAAATTTCTTTCCATACTCCGCTTCGATGCCGAATTTTTCTGCCAGAAATTCGAGAATTTTGTCGTCGTTATGTTCGCTCATTTCTGCGCGCCTCCTTGTGTCGAAGAAGTAGTTACGGCCTTCATTCCTCGATTTTTGGGTCGGTTGGCGACACACTCAAGTTCGCGGCATTGGGCCAAAGTGTATTGGCGAATGCCGCGACCGTCGCGGACGGGTTCGAATGAAATCAACCCGTTTCTGTGCCAAGATCTGATGGCGGCTGGCGAGACCCCAATGGCCGCCGCCGCTTGTGCGATATTTACCAGCATCCTTTTCATCGAAAATATCCTTGTTATTTTGGATATCTCGATTTTATGTGCTTTGAAGCCGAGTTCTATTACCCGTTGTTTTTGGCGAAAAATATTTGGGTAACGCCTGCTCTCCGAACACTCCGAACCACTAGGGCGGAGTGTGGTCCGAAGCTTGGTAGGCCGTAGAGGACAGTCCTTAATGGACGGCGATCTCTCTAGCGGGATGGTTTAGTGCGTCAGTTAAGAGCCCGCGAGGGCAACGTCAATTCGTGTTCCTCAACCAAACTGTTGCCTCGGGTTGAGTGGGGCTCCTGAGGTATTAGATGCTTCGATTTCCGAATCCGTAATTGACCTTAACCGTTTGGCCAGGTTCCGACCTCGCTGATACACCGCCGCTGTGCTACTGCCCATAACGGCAACAGCCAACCTCACACCTGCCTTGAGTTTTATACATCCACTATTGGAGTCCCCGGTAAGGATTTTCGCATCCTCGTCAACGATTGCATCCTTGTATTTGCGAAGGGCCTTATTCAGAGCGCGCCCATCTGGCTCATTCTCCTTTGCATAACGACCACGATTTTTCATTGCTCGTAGTAAATACCTTCCGAGAACTGGGGGCAAATAATACTTAAATTCCCTGCTCTGTTTGAGCGCATAGTAATTGTGGCTAAATATTTCAGACTCTTTCCCGATGATGAGGAACATAATGTCAATTTTAAGCTGTCTCATAACTCCGATGGCAGCATCGTTTGCCAACATTTCTTTGTTGGCGAAAATTGCATATTTTCCTTTCGGGGAGTCATCTCGCACATGGATAAGAGCGTTTTCAAGGACCCCGCCACATTCATCAACGTGCTCCCATTTTTCTGTATTGAGCGTCTTTGGAGGTGTTGAGATGGTTTCGTCGTATGCCAAGGCGTCTGTCGAAATGTTTAGCATCTGGATTGCGGCTCTTGCTTCACGACTGGAGACGAATTGGCGCCTATAGCCATCGTTGGGCAAGAAATTTCTCGCGAGGTGGGCTGCCTCTAGATGTAAGCCGCGCAGTTCCTCCTTTATATGTTCTGTCAAAATATTCCTATTTTTCAGAACATGCCTGAGCCACCTAAAATAGGCATGTAATCTTACTGGCCATGTAAACGATAGCTGCCCATAGAATGACATTGCATCTCCAACTCTTATTGTTGGACATGCTTCGTACTCATCTATAACTCCAGTAATGCGAAACTCTGTCATATGATCGGATGGTTGAAAATAAACAACATCGTCAAAGTATTGCCTTGGGATTTCGTGGTGCTCTCTGTGCTCTTCGCGCTGCGAAAGCATCTTCCGGAGTTCCTCATGTATCAGCGCTACATTAAAACGATGATTGCCACGACTTCTTTTGGGGTCACGAGGAACTTTATGGATTTCCTGGCTAATGATTCTATTGTTCATAGTGTGTTGAGTCGTGATCGCTGTACCGCTCCCGGTTTTCCGGACAAGTGATAGTGTGCCGCAACCCAACATTTCCGGGGCTTTTATGGCCCCAGAAATGCTGGTTTGCTTCGCGGCCCATTCGTCTCATGCCGCCTCCTGTGTAGCGAATGCGGCTCGAACTTGTGCTGGGGATCGGTAGCCATGGCGTTCAACCAGCCAGCAGGAGTTGTAGAGCCTGACGAATTTAGACACAGCTTGGCGCACCTCCTCCGCGTTCTTCCAGGTGCGCGTCCAGAGCAGTTGTTCCTTGAGGGTTCTATGCCAGCGCTCAATGACACCATTGCACTGAGGCTGTCCGACAAAGGAGAAGCTCGGCTCGCATCCGAGATACCGCGCTTCATTCACATAGCGTCGGCTCGTGAACTGGCTGCCATGGTCGACACGCAGCAAAACACCGCGCGCAATATCTTTTGCCACGCTGCCGAACTCCTTATGAACGGCCTGGTGGAGGCTGTCGAGGGCTGCAAAGCGGTTGGCCTCTGTGGTCACCGTAAAGCCGATAATTTCGTCCGTGCAGTGGTCGATAATGTCGAAGATAGATACCTTGCCGTCCTCGGTCGTCATGGCCTCTGTAATGTCACCACCCCAGCACAGGTTAGGTCTCTCCGTGATGATTTTGCCGTCATGCTCGCGGCGAACACCTTCATGGCGACGGCGCGTTGGAGCCAACAGGCTATGAAGCCGCTGAAGACGCAAGACACGGTTCTTGCCAACCATGATGCCTCGCAGCGCCAACCGTGCCCTGATTTTTCGATGCCCCTCCCCACTGAAGGGAGAGGCTGTGATAACCTGGCGGATGGCCGTAACAAGCTCATCGTCCGAATGTTCCGTCTTCGGTCCACGTTTTCCCCGAGAGGTTGTGATAGGAGCGCCTCGCTTTACAGCTTGGCGTTCATAGAACGTGCTCTTAGGCAGCCCATGCACCCTCAAGATAAGTCGGGAAGGATATCGCCTCCCCACTCCAGGGGAAATAACTCCAAGGAGGGCGCGCGCCTGGGTCATCGCATCCTCCTCTGCCCTTTTCCCCGATACAACTCCAACTCCATGGTGAGACGGCCGATGGTGGCCTGGGCCTCTTCCAGTTCGCGGCTAGAGGCCTCCCCCTCGCCATGTTCCTTGAGAGCTTCCCCAATCCCGAGCAGGGCACGCTCTCGCCAGCGTTCAAGCTTGTGGACCGGAACTTCCGTTTCCCGGCTCACCACATCCAAGGATTCGCCAGCCAGAAGGCGCAAAACCACCTCCTGTTTTGCCCGGGATGACCACCTTTGCGGAATGGGCCCGGCTGTTGATGTGTTGTTTTTACCCGAACTCATGACGTTACCTCCCGTGGCTGATTATTCCCTAAAATTGTGTCCGGGAATAACCGGGGGCAGGCCATCGCCAATAATATCTTTGATATCCTTGCTGTAAACATCAAATCATCCCAGGAGAACCCAAGGCACCAAGTTGGAAATGGCGCCCTTTGTCGGCCTTCGAAGTGGCGCGCTTGGCACGCGTGTCGGATCACTTATGGGCTTAGGAACAGGGCTCCCAGGACCACCTCTCAACTACCCGCGCCAGCGGGGACCCCTGTGCCACAAGCGCGCAGGAGCCCCCACTGTGCGGAGGTCAGTCAGACCTTGATAACCTCCACCGTTTTGCCGTTCACAACGAGATCGCCTGAGAGATCTCCTGCGGCCAGAAACGCCGCCAAAGTCGAATCCTTGATCTCGGCGAGCAGTCGGCCCTTGTCATCGAAGACGCCGTGGGCATGCGTCTCCATGGCGGGAATCCAACGCGCCTCGGTTCCCTGGAGCGGCTGAACCATGACTTCTCCAGCCCGGATCGCCTCAGCCAAGACTACTGTCGTCACGCCTTCCCTCAAACTCACCAGGGAAATCCGTGCCAGACCTTCCGAGACCTCAAATTTTCGGTCCTTCCTCGCCACCTCGGCGGGCGTCAGCGACGGGTAATAGTCCCGCCTTCCGCCACGGCGAATCGCCTGGCTGGTATCGGGCATCAATTCAAGACCGCGATGGTTCCAGCGAATATCGTAATCGACGGTTCCATCAGGGTTTTCGGACTTTGGGAGTAGTGGGATAAGTTCTCGGGCGTCGCAAACCTCAGCCAGCATAGGCAACAACTCCTCGGCGAAGGCATGAAGAACCACGGCACCTGTCGCGTCCTTGTTGACCGAAGAGCAGCTCAACGACCAGGCCGCTGCGGCCCAATGGCGAGGATTTCCGGGACGTTGGCGCTTCCAGATCCGTAGTGTGTCTAGGAGATCGCGGAAACGGTTCCGACGCTCCTGTTCGTCCAGATTCTCATCCTCGTGGATCGCCTTGCACCTCTCCGCCGCCCACCTCAATACGGCCGCCAACTCCTTGATCTGCTCCTTGGTGAGGTCAAAAGCTTCATGGCCCAGAACGTGGGCGAAAGCGCGAATCGGCAGAGTTTGGTCGGCCAAGACTCCAATCTCCGACTTGAAAATTTGCGCGACCGCCTCCCAGATCGGCGAAGAATTGAAGGGATCTGTCGTGCCAGGAGAAGAGAACTGCCGGCGGTCGTTCCGGCTGGTGAGATGCGGCGGCAAGCCGAATTTCTCTAGGATTTCCTTGGCCTTTCGGCGTCCTGCTCTAGTGTCTACATCGTACTTGAGGCTGTCCGTGCAGGCCTGAACGGTCACGGCCAAATCTTGACGAGACGCGGTGTCGCCTTGGAGCTCGGCGGAAATCATTGCCAGGGTGCAAGACCCCACACCAGCACTGTAAAGATTTTTGACAATAACATCCTTTAGCTCGAAATGCGAAGAGCACAGCCGGCGGTGGTTCTTCGTGATGACCTCTGTTCGCTCCAGATCCAGCTTCTTCGCCAACTCGACCCGGCGAGGTTCCGCCATCAGCAACAAGCAGTCGCCGTCACAATCCGAAGCCGTGATCTCTGCGATGCGCCGGCCTACCTGGATCTCCGCTGGAGAGTCCGAGGGACCGATCACCACACCGTGGGCGATGTTCCGACCTTCGAGCAGCGGATAACGGGCCAGCGCCACCTCGGTTCCAGGAGGAAAGAGCGAGGTCTTGACGGCATGTTCCTGTCCGGGCGCAGTCAACACACCCGTATGCACGGGAAACGGCCAGGACCGTGCTCCCGAAGTCGTGTGCTAATCGCCAGTTGATGGGACACCGAGCGGTGAGAAAAGGGGTAACACTCGATTTTGGGTTTTTCTCAAACCCAAAAGGAGTGTTATCATGGAAAACGATCAGCCTGTAGAAGAAA